>JANPDI010000095.1:0-3793 GCA_031431435.1 Burkholderiales bacterium | reverse complement strand
CATTGGATTGCAACACATCGTTGATATCCGTCGTCGCGCCGATTGGCGTCACACTATCGCGCGTCCACTTTTGTGCAAACGCTTCTGCCCGGCCGAGATCACGGCCATGAATACACGCCAGATGCGTGTGGTCGAGCCGATGCACCGCTTCCGCAAAATGATGTGCAATGCGGCCCGGCCCAATGATTGCCCAAGCGAATGATTTCAATGCGGCATCCTTTCAAACTCGCTTGTTAGCGCATTTTGCGACAGACCACAATTATTGTTTGCGTCTGGGTTGTTTTGCAAATCAGCAAACAAGTCCAGATTGATCGAGTGTGGGCTTATCGCGATCATGGCGTCGAAGAACTTTTGTGATAGCGGAGAATAATCGTGGTCTGCCTCTGATTATTTGTCCGGGTGCCCGGCCTGATAAAACCGTTATGCCGCGGTGAACCCGCCGTCAATCATATGAATGCCGCCCGAGCAATACGACGACTCATCTCCCGCCAAAAACAGCGCGAGCCTCGCCACCTCGTCGTTGGTGCCGTAACGCTGCATGGCGATTTTGCTCAGGAGAAATCCCCGCACGCCGTCGGGATCGTCGGGCGCAAGTTGTGTTTCGAGTGATCGAATCATCCGGTTATCAATCGGCCCGGGCCCGATGGCATTAACACGAATGTTCGACGCCCCCAACTCCAGCGCCACCGATTTGACCATGCCATACACCGCATGTTTACTGGCAACGTACGGCGCAATGCCGGGTGTGCCCGTCATGCCGGCAATCGATGACAGCGCGATCATCGAGCCACCGCCGCGCGCTTTCATCGGCGCCACACAATATTTCATTGACAGCCACACGCCGATCACGTTGGTGCGCAATACCTGATCGAAGTCCGCCATATTTTGCAACTCGATCGGCGCGACCGTACCTTCCGTCCCCGCATTGGCCAACAAAATATCCACGCCGCCAAACGCCTTGATGGTCGCCGCGACCGCTGCGGCTGTCGCCTCCTCATCGGTGGCATCGGCCATAAAATGCGCCAGATTTTTGCTCTCACCAAGTCGGTCGCAGGTTTCCTTGAGCTTCGCCGCCGACCGCGCAACCAGCATCACGCTCGCCCCTTCCTGCAAAAATAATTTTGCGGTCGCCTCGCCGATACCGCCCGTCGCGCCGGTAATGATCGCGACTTTACCGTCGAGTCTTTTTCTGAAGTTGAGTTGCGGATTCATGTGTTGCCTCCAAGAAATGGTGCCATGTTGTTTGGTGTCCGACCTTATTCTGCCTTAGTGGGCGAGCTTCATCAAATGGGCGATGCATCACGAGCGACCCACCACGCCTGTGGGTGGCCCGAACATGGTTGCCGGTCTCATTTATTGCAATTTTCGCGGAACGCGATACTTCACCGATTCGCAGGATGCTTCTTTTATGACTATTATTTTTTTCGGACGTCGATTCGGCTCACGATAGCTCGTTCGCAAATTCATGATTAACATCGCGGTGATGAGACTCATCTGTGCGCACCACGATGATGACGTCGCGCAACGTTGCGTCGGGCGCGAGCTTCCAGTAGTCAATCGCGATTTTGGGCGCCGGAACGTTGGTGTAGGTGCCGTTGTCCACGCCAGCCAGATATTCGGTATAGCTATAGACCGCTTCTTCCTCCAAGTAGCCCACGACACGATGCGCGGTCCTTGGCGAGATCAGGTAAAGCAGGAAAAAAGAATTATAGAAAACGCCCTGTGCCAACAGGATCAGCATGCGCTCGAACCGCGAGGGCTTGGCGATATTAATGAAGGTCATCAAGTGCATGCGTTCATTCTCCGCTTCATCCAGCAATATGCGGATCCAGCCGTGATCACTTTCCATTCGGCGCAGTGCGCGCAAATGCTGCATGGCGCCGCCAACCATGCCCGGCACGGCAGCCACCGTTTCCAGCACAACCGCGCGATGGCCGTATCGATGGGCGAAAAAAGCATCCGCAAAAAGCCGCAGAAACTTGACGAAAGCAAGAGCGACCCGGTCGCGAAAATCCTTTGGCGCGTAGTGTCGCGCAAGCGGCGGTGTATCAGACATGGCGAATCTCCTGTGGATTGCGAATGAAAGGCGTCAGCGACATATTTTTTCCGATGTTCGCAGAATAATCGTCGCTGTTCCTCATGGCACTAGTTTAGGCCTGTCAGCCCGGCGGACAACCTCAAGGGTTGCGCCGGGCCGGGATCCAAGTTGCCGTTTGTAGCTCGCTAGCTGAAATTGGGCCCCGGCCTGCGCCGGGGAGACACTTTTATTGGTTGTCTATCGGACCCAGTCCTTCGTACAGAAAAGATTTACGAGGTGCTGGATTCCTGCCCGGCGCAACCCTTGTGGTTGTCCGCAGGAATGACGACGAGATTGAGGTTTTTAGAAGTTCCCAAAAAGACATGATCTGCCCCCTTTAACGGCTAGACATATCAAGGTGACGCGCTGCCCTTGCCAAACGTATCACCAAAAAAATTACCCCGATTCCAGGTCGGACGTTGTGACGCATTCGCGACTTCGACACCAATACTCAAATTCACATCCGCAAACCGCGCGGCCGCCGTGTAGTTAATCGGCAGCGACAGGTCGTCGCTGAATTGGTGATAGTGCGTGATCAAAAAATTGTCGAGGGCCATCGAGGCGTCAACGTTTTTATCCATCGACTTAATGCCCGTGACCAGAAAAATCGAAGGTACACCCTGCCGTACAAACATGTAGTGATCTGAACGAACAAACAAACGTTTTGCTGGCCACGGGTCGGGCGTCAAGGTTACGCCCAGCTTCTCGACCGCGCGTTTAACCGCGCCACCCATGCTCGAGTGTTCGGCACCGAAGGCAATCACGTCGGCAAAGTCAAACGTCAACAACGGCATATCCAGATTCACGTTCGCAACCAGCGTGCCTTTTGGTACCGTCGGGAAGCGCGCAAAAAAATCCGCGCCCAACAACCCTTTTTCTTCACCCGTGAGGGCAATAAAAATAGTCGAGCGTTTTGGCTTCACCGCTTGCGCAGCGAGCAATCGTGCCGATTCAAGCAATACGGCGACACCCGCCGCGTTATCCATCGCGCCGTTAAAGATGTTGTCACCCGGCTTATCCGCGACCATACCAAGACCATCAAGATGGGCAGTGAAGACCACATATTCATTCTTGAGAACCGGGTCACTACCTTCGATGACACCAACCACGTTGCTGCTCGACAGATTCGCACGGATTGTTTTGCCGGCCAGGCGAACATTCGCCGCAAAATTTAGCCGACTTGGCGGCTGCTTGGCGTCGGCCGCTTGAAGCAAATCCTCTAACTTGACACCGGCATGATCGAGCAGTTGTTGCGACGCCGCCAAACTCAAGCCCGCGCGCTGCCGCAAGTTCGGAAACTCGCGGCCCGGATTGCCGTTTGCATCCAACCACGTCATCGACACCCAGTGCGCGTAACGCCGGGCGAGGGCAAATGCGAAGCTCTTTTCGGCAAGCGGTGTTTGCAGTGAGATTGTCCCAACTGCGCCGCGGCTTGAGGACATTTGACGTTTGTGATCACCCCCCGCGTAGTGTGCACCTTCTTCTGAACCCAGACTCGGCGGGGAACCGGCCAATTGGACAACGATCTTGCCTTTGACATCGAGGCCCGCATAGTCATCAATGCCAAAACGTGGTGCGACGATGCCATAACCGACATACACCAACGGCGCGGTGAGCTCAGTCGCATCCTCAGAAAAACTGCTGGACAAGGTGAAGTCGTCCAAGTAATTCAGTGTTTGCACACCGGACTTCCCGCGAATCTCGAAAATCGGCGAA
>JANPDI010000094.1:0-1743 GCA_031431435.1 Burkholderiales bacterium | reverse complement strand
ATGCCCCAGACAACTGTTCGGGTTAATCAAGAAAACAGCACGGCGTCATACGCTGACCCACAGGCTTGATTGCTCAGCCTCAAGGCTCATCAGACTGCCGCGCCGCAGATACAATACCTAATCCGCAAGATATAAGGCTCGATATATTCACAACTCGAACGTTCCTTGTTCTTCAATCTTGCCGCCATCGGTCGTCTCAACAGTCTCATTCCTCGGTCGCCCCCGCGGCCTTGCCTCCCGCCGCATTCCAGTCATTTGTTCAATCTTCGCATAGAAATGCGCATTACCCAACGGCTGGCTTTGATTTAGCGCCAGCCGTATGTCGTCGATGGCTGCCCGATCCAGATGCGCACGGAATAGCGAACGATAGGCAGCTTGACGGTCTCGGTCGGTGCGGCCGAGCGCGAGATAGAGCAAATGCGGTGTGAGCCTTGCATCTGGCTGACCGAGCGCGTTGGATCGGTAGCTGGTCCAGTGGTAGTGGGCGGGGTCATCGACCATCGGAATTAAAAGCGTCAGCGACGATTTGTTTTATCACTCTCGACTCACTCTTGGAAAAAATCGTCGCTGCCCTCTTTGATTGTTGAATTCAACCTAAACCGTAATCAGAAACACAGAAAATTTATGCCGGTCGAAGCCTAGCCTTCGCGATTGCGCATCCAGTCGGCGGTATTGGCAAACGACGCGATCAGTTGATCCCTTAGCGGCGCAACCACCCCCGACATATCCATCGCGCGCGTCATACACGCCATCCATTGATCACGTTCAGATTCACCAATGGCAAATGGCATGTGCCTTGCCCGCAGCCGTGGGTGGCCATAAACATCGACATACAACGATGGCCCGCCGAGCCAACCCGACAAAAACATGAACAGCTTGTCGCGCGAGCCGGTCAATGATTGCGGGTGCAACTTGCGGATGCCAAAAAAGTCCGGGTCAGCGTCCATTTGGTCGTAGAACGTATCGACCAATAAACGGACGGTTTTTTCCCCGCCGAGCATGGCGTATGGGGTCAACTGGGGGTTCGGTGAGGGTTCTTTCATATCAATAAACAAATTCTAGGGTGCGCGCCACTATAATTTGCCCACAATGAAAAAATATTTAGCGCTCAAGGTGGACGTCGATACGTTGAAGGGAACCAGACAGGGTGTGCCGCAGCTGATTGAATTGTTCAAGAAGCACCAGGTCGGCGCAACGTTTTTGTTCAGTCTCGGGCCGGATCATACCGGCCGTGCCATCAAGCGGGTATTTCGCAAGGGCTTTTTTGCCAAGGTGAAACGCACCTCGGTGGTATCGCATTATGGGTTTCCGACACTCTTGTATGGCACCGTATTGCCCGGCCCGGACATCGGCAAACGCAGCGGCGACACGTTGCGGCGTGCCCGCGATGAAGGCTTTGAAGTCGGCATCCATTGCTGGGACCATGTGCGCTGGCAGGATGGTTTATCAACGGCCAACGAACAATGGACCCGCACGGAAATGGAACGTGCACAAAATCGTTTTTGCGACATTTTTAAAACGCCCGCCAAAACCCATGGCGCGGCGGGCTGGCAAATGAATACCCACGCGCTGCGCCTCACCCAGTCGATGGGGTTTGAATATTGTTCGGACGGGCGCGCGCACCATGGCGAAGGTGTGCCGCACTATCCGGTGGTCAATGCTGAGATCATCGATTGCCCGCAACTGCCCACCACGTTGCCAACGCTTGACGAATTGATCGGGCTCGACGGCGTAACCGAAAGC
>JANPDI010000093.1:0-11153 GCA_031431435.1 Burkholderiales bacterium | reverse complement strand
GCAGTCACTCGACAATGGTGGACGGGTATTTTCCTGTGGCAACGGCGGCAGTATGTGTGACGCAATGCATTTCGCCGAAGAGTTGTCGGGTCGTTATCGTGACGACCGCAAGGCGCTGTCGGCGGTTTCGATCAGCGACCCGTCGCATATTTCCTGCGTGGGCAATGACTACGGCTACGATTTTATTTTTTCCCGTTATCTCGAGGCGCATGCGCGCGCTGGTGATGTTTTGCTTGGAATCAGCACCAGCGGTAAAAGCGGCAACGTGATCAAGGCGGCGGAATATGCCAAAGCCAACGGTATTCACGTGGTGACACTGACAGGCAAGCCGGACAGTGTGCTGGGCAAACTGGCAAATGTGGATGTCATGACGCCGGGTACCAGTGGTTATGCCGATCGTGTGCAGGAATTACACATCAAGGTCATTCATATTCTGATCGAGTTGATCGAGCGGCGCTTTTTCCCGCAAAACTATCCAAATTAGCCGGTGCCGTGACTACTGAATACACGTATTGCCCCGGCTGTGCCAAGCCGTTGACTGATCGCACGTTTGTCGAAGATGGGGGTAGCACGCTCCGGCGCGCGTGTCCGGATGATGGTTGCGGCTTCATTCATTACCAGAACCCCACGCCTGCGGTGGGTGTGTTAATCGAGCACGACGGTGATATTTTGCTGGCGCGCGGTGCTGGTTGGCCGGAGGGATTCTTTGCGCTGGTGACGGGTTATCTTGAGAAAAACGAAGACCCGCTAAAAGGGGTTGCACGTGAGGTCAAGGAAGAAACCAATCTTGACGTGATCGAGACGGAAATTATCGGCAACTATATTTTTGAACGCAAAAATGAAGTCATGCTGTGTTATTTCGCCAAATGCACCGGTGATGTGCGGCTGTCGCCGGAGTTGCTTGAAGTCAAACGTTATCAACCGCATGAGCTGCGCCCATGGCCGCGTGCGACCGGATTTGCGGTGGCCGACTGGATGAAATCACGCGGCTTGAAAGTGACATTTATTGAACGCCCACCGATTGTTTTGCCGACCAGACAAACCACATGAAAAATCAAAAACCCGAAACGATTGCCGCACAGGCGCTCGGCTGGATCGACGACCACACCAAGGAAATTGTCGGCCAAATTCACACCTCGACAACCTACATTCGAGACAACGACAATCAGTATCGCAACGGCCGCATTTACGCACGCGACAACAATCCAACCTTCGAGCAATCTGAAGCCGTGTTGAATGCACTCGAAGGGGGATTTGAGACCCGCCTGTTTGCCTCAGGTATGGCGGCGGCCACGGCGGTGTTTCAATCGCTGAACCCGGGCGATCACGTTATTGCACCAAAGGTCATGTACTGGTCGTTGCGTAATTGGTTAAATACCTTCGCCGTCCGTTGGGGGCTGCAGGTGGAATTTGTCGACGCGACAAATCTGGATGCCGTGCGCGCCGCTATTCAACCCGGCAAGACCAGGCTGATTTGGGTCGAGACGCCGGCCAATCCGATATGGAGCATCACGGATATCGCAGCGACGTGCGAAATCGCGCACGCTGCCGGGGCGCTGGTCGCGGTGGACTCCACCTGCGCAACGCCAGTGCTGACGCGGCCGATTGAACACGGTGCGGATATTGTCATGCACGCCGCGACCAAATACCTTAATGGCCATTCGGATGTGGTGGCGGGTACACTCACCGCCGCGCGCGACGCTGAAACGTGGCAGCGCATCAAAAATATTCGTGCACAAATTGGCGGTATTGCGGGGCCGTTTGAAGCGTGGTTGTTGACGCGCGGTATGCGCACCCTGTTCCCACGCGTGCGTACGGCTTGTGTCAGCGCACAAACCATTGCGGAACACTTTGCACAGCACCCGCGGGTTGTTGAAGTGCTCTATCCGGGCCTGCCGGGGTTCAAGGGCCATGCAGTCGCGGCACGACAAATGCACGGCGGCTTTGGCGGCATGTTGTCGATTCGCATTGCCGGCATTGGCAACACGAGTGGCGAAGCCGAGGCCATTTCGCTCGCCGCGCATACCGGACTTTGGAAACGCGCCACGTCACTGGGCGGCGTGGAAAGTTTGATCGAGCACCGCGCCAGTGTGGAGGGAGAAGGCACACCGGCGCCACGTGACTTATTGCGGCTGTCGGTTGGCATTGAAGACACGCAGGATCTGATTGAAGACATTGAACAGGCGCTGGCGGTTTCTATCAAATGAGCACTCAAGACACCACCACACGTATTCAAACCTATCTGGTCCGCGCGGATCTTGATCGTTATCTGGTGCACACACCGGTCATCAGCAAAAATATCCACGCCATCATGGCGGCGATCGGTGAGGTGCCGCCGGACTTTCATCTCGACACCCTTTACACCTATCAAGTGCCGATGTTGGGCGACGACGGTGCATGTTCCCTGATCGATCAGATGTCGCCAACCCCCTATGATCTTGCGGTTGCACTGGGTGGGCGCAGTGAAGCCAACACCCGCAAATTGTTACTGCTCAATCAGGCGGTCGAACATGCCACACAAATGTGTGGTGCCGACTGGCTGGGCATCTATCAGGCGCGCAGCGGCGGGGTGGGTCAGCGTGTATTGGTCAAGCTCGCCTATCGTGGTCGGCCGTCGCGCGCGGAATTTTCGTTGACCCCTGAATTCGCCCTCGGTAGCACCAACAGCACGGTTGGCCTCGAGGGCTCGGCACGGGTAATCGACGATGTTGCCGCCTATACCGCGGAAGGCAGCGGCTTCTATGTGTGTGACGACAAAGTGCAGTCCGAGGCGTGCCTGCCGATTTTTGATGAAGCCGGCGTCGTTATCGGCATCATCGATGCGGAAGCCGGGCCAAAGCAGTTCTTTAATGCCGACCGCATCGCCACGCTGGTTGCATTGGCGCTGGTGGCGCCCGCACTGCTGCCTTAGGATCCCGCCGCCTGTCCGTGATTGATTTGGCGCATTTTGTCCTGGCCTGTTTGCCTGTAGATTTGGGCTTACATTCAACGGGGGCAATATGAAAATTTCGTCACAATCCGTCTTACATGTTTTGCTCATTACCATCGTTTCGGTGGCATTGGCCGGTCTGTTCGGCGCGGTGCCGGTAGCGGCACGGACGTGGCCGGCAAAGCCAATCAAGCTCGTCGCCGTATTCCCACCGGGCGGCTCGGTCGATCAGGTTGCGCGGATTTTGTCGGTCCCGCTGCAAGCAGTGCTTGGACAGCCGGTCATTGTCGATAACAAGGGTGGCGCGTCGGGCTCGATCGGCACCGCCTCGGTCGCAAAATCCGATCCGGATGGTTATACGTTTGCGGTGGTGTTTGACACCCACGCGGTCAATCCCAGCTTGATTCCCAATTTGTCGTTTGATACCAAACGGGACTTGGCACCGGTGATGCTGATTTCCAAATCGGCAATGATGATTGCGGCACACCCCAAGAGTGGCTTCAAGAGTTTTTCCGAGGTGATTGCCGCTTCAAAGAAGGATCCTGGCAAATACAGTTTCGCCAGTATTGGCTCGGGCAGTCTGGCGCATCTGGCGTTGACCCAAATGCAGAATCAGGGGGGCTTTGATCTGACGCACGTGCCCTACAAGGGTGGTGGACCGGCATTGCAAGACGCGGTTGCCGGACATGTGCCGATGATTGCAGGAACGGTATTTTTAATCAGCCCGCAGGTCGACGGAAAAAATCTGGTGCCATTGGCGGTTACCTCGGCCAAACGCATCGCCAAGTATCCCGACGTCAAAACGGTCGCCGAACAAGGGTTCCCGGGTTATGAATCGGTCGCGTGGTGGGGTGTTTTTGCGCCGGCCAAGACGCCGGCAAATATTGTCAATGCAATGAACGCCGCATTGGCCAAGGTATTGGCGGACCCGATGGTACGTGATCGCCTGACGGTGCAGGGCATGGAAATCGTCGCGTCAAAGCCGGACGAGCTGGCCAAGTTTGTTGATATTGAAATTGAACGCTGGGCCAAGGTTATTCGCGACAACAAGATCAGGGCGGGCGAATGATCAAGGCGGCGTTTGACGGCAATGAGCGGCTTCGGTTGCCTGATCCCGCCGGCTGGACGGCCGCACAGCGTGACGCCGCGGCCGAATTGGTTGCCGGCCCGCGCGGCGGCGTGATCGGACCGTTCAAGCCATTGTTGTACAGCCCCGAACTGATGACCCGTGTCCAGCGTACCGGCGAGTTTCTGCGTTACAACACCGGACTCGACAAACGATTGACCGAGCTCGCCATTCTCATTGTTGCGCAGCATTGGGGCCAACCCGTCGAGTGGAATATCCATTATCCGATCGCCTTGGGCGCGGGTGTCAGAGCGGCTGACGCCGATGCGATTGGTCGTGGCGACAAGCCGACGTTCCCGGACGGCGGTCAACAGACTGTTTACGAATTTTGTCAGACGTTACTCACCAAGCGCGGGGTTTCCGACGCGACCTACGCAACGGCCGTGCAACATTTCGGCGAGGCCGGGGTGGTGAATCTGACGGCGTTGTGCGGCTACTACACCATGCTGGCCATGGTGATGAATGTGGCCCGCACGCCCGACTAGGCAAGGCTTGATCAGGCCTTTGAAAACGCGCTGCGGATGGCCTCAATCCGCTTACGGTTGACATCAAAATCGCGCACGCCAAGCCGTGATCCGGAGCGCACGTGAATCACGTTGGCATTGGCATCGAGTGCAAATTCAACGTCGTCTACAAAACCCATCCCCGCGCTCTTGAATTCGACGTATAGATACGACGGATTGTTTGTTACAACCTGCGCGCGCTTGTTTCGCTCAATCCTGTTGATCAGTTTTTTCCACGCCGTTGCGGCATCACCAGCAAAGGCGATCGGCGCGATGTAATGGCTGTCATCCTTGGCCACGGTGGATGACACGGTGTTTGGTTTCCATGACGGCGCCTTAAATTGCCCACTGGTAAAGCCCAGCCCGTCCGGTCGTGTGCCTGCAAAAAGTCCCATGGGTTGTCCCCCGAAATATTCGATACCAATGACCGATGTGATTACCAGTGTGATACCAAGCAGTGACAGCCCGGCAAATTTGAGTATTTTTAGCATAGTTGGATGTTAACGTATTCGACGATTTCAACTCATCAGCGTTTTGGTGCCGGATGGCGTTTGAATATACACACACATGGTCATACCGGAATAGGGCGGCGAGCCGGTCAGCACCAGTGATTTTTCCAGGCCCAATTCAGTCAGCAGGTATTGCACCTTCGCCGGGTTTGGATGCGCCGCCTCCATCCACGTAAAACGGCAGCCTTGATCGGGCAACCGTGCGCAAGGATGAAACGGCACATCCCACTGAATCAGGTTTGGTATCAGTCCACCTTCGATTGGAAAGCCGTCATCCGGAATGCTGATGCGCCAATTGAAGTCGCCTCGCGACATTGAATGGACATGACCCAGGGTGCCGCCGGTCTTGTCGGTCAATGTATCAATGTCATCCGTGCGCGCCACCCAGCCGATCAGACGCGGGCGTTGTATCAGGCGTTCCTGAACGTCAGTGGTGTCGAGTCCAAACCAGCGTGGCAGGTCGGGCTTTAATGCGCCCGGATCAATTGCGACCAATTCCAGATAACAATCCGGTCCGAGCGAAAGCAGGCGGTTGTGTGTGCCCATCCGTACGTGTTCGCCTACCGGGCTGAGGCTGACACCGAGAAACCGTTCCAGCCACGCGGCACCACGGGCAAGATCAGCGCACCCGACCACCAGGTGATCAAGTTGTGTCGTCATTTGACTTTTTGAAAAATCGGCATGCGCGATACAAGTGTCGCCAGCACCCAACCGATCATCACACCGAGCGCATTTGCCAGTGCATCGGCCCAGTCAAAAAAACGATAGGGCGTGAGACCCTGGGCGCATTCAACGGCGAGGCCCATCAGCATAAAGCCGATTGCCATCAACACGTGTTGGCGCAAGCGATGGTGCGGCGTGGCCAGCACCCATACCAGCATCAAACTGCCGTATGCGATGAAGTGATGCAATTTGTCACCGCCCGGCACCACCATTTGGTTTAGCGGCAACAGTGACAGCACCCAGATGGCAACAATGATGGCCACCCCGGCGGCGCGAAGAATCCGGATCATATTCAAATTCAAAACTCGTTATTCTGCGGTCGTCTTAAGGCATTTATGGCTGAGAACGTCCGCCTATAAACGAGTTTCAATTTAGCTCATTAAATCAGCCTACGCCGGTTTTTTCTGCGGCGGCAAATCCGTGCAAACCCCTTCATACATTTCAGCTGACATGCCGATCGATTCGCCGAGCGTCGGATGTGGATGAATGGTCTTGCCAATGTCTGTCGGGTCGCAGCCCATTTCGATGGCAAGCGCAATTTCGCCGATCAAATCACCCGCATGGGTGCCGACAATCGCGCCGCCGATAACCCGGTGTGTTTCCGTGTCGACAATCAGTTTGGTGAAGCCCTCGTCGCGCCCGTTGGCAATCGCACGACCGGAAGCCGCCCATGGAAACACACTCTTGCCGAATTTGATGCCTTTCGCGTTGCAACTGTCTTCTGTCTCACCCACCCAGGCAACTTCGGGATCGGTGTAGGCGACGCTGGGAATGACGCGTGCGTCAAAGAACGATTTTTGTCCGGCTGCCGCTTCCGCCGCGACATGCCCCTCGTGAACGGCCTTGTGTGCCAGCATCGGTTGGCCGACCACATCTCCGATGGCAAAGATATGCGGCACGTTGGTGCGCATTTGTTTGTCGACCTCGATAAAGCCGCGCTCGGTGACATTGACGCCGGCTTTGTCGGCACTGATCTTTTTCCCGTTCGGTGACCTGCCGACACTCATCAACGCCATGTCGTAACGCACCGGATCCTGTTTCTTGCCATCACTCGTTTCAAACGTGACATAAATACCGTCTTGTTTGGCCTCTACCGCGACGGTTTTGGTCTTGAGCATGATGTTGTCAAAACGTTTTTCGTTGAATTTTTGCCAGACCTTGACCAGGTCTCGGTCGGCGCCTTGCATCAGGCCGTCCATCATCTCAACCACATCAAGGCGTGCGCCGAGGGTCGAATAGACGGTACCCATTTCGAGGCCGATGATGCCGCCACCGATGACCAGCATCTTTTTGGGAATCTCTTTCAGCGCCAGTGCACCGGTCGAGTCAACAATCCGCGGGTCATCTGGAATAAATGGCAGTCGCATCACCTGTGAGCCGGCGGCGATAATCGCTTTCTCAAAGCGAATAACTTTTTTCTCGCCAGTCTTCTGTTGACCGTCGCCGGTCGTGAGTTCGACCACCATGTGATTGGCGTCGAGGAATTGGCCGACGCCACGCACCACGTCTACCTTGCGCATTTTCGCCATGCCGGCCAGTCCGCCGGTCAGCTTGCCAACGACCTTGTCTTTCCACCCGCGCAATTTGTCGAGGTCAATTTGTGGCTTGCCAAAGGTAATGCCGTGCGCGGCGAGCGCCGAGGTTTCGTCGGCAACGGCCGCGACGTGCAACAACGCCTTGGACGGGATGCAGCCGACATTCAGGCAGACGCCGCCGAGTTGGGCATAACGCTCAACCATGATGGTTTTCATGCCGAGGTCGGCGGCACGAAACGCGGCCGAGTATCCGCCGGGGCCGGCACCCAGTACCAGCATTTCGCAGGTGACGTCGACGTTGCCCTTGTAGCTACCGGCAACCGGCGCGGGGGCGGGTGGGGCAGCGGGTGTGGCAGAAGCGGCGGCTGGCTTGGCCATTGCTGCGGGTGCGGCCGGTGTTGCGGCCTTTGGGACCGCGGTTGATTCTGTCGCCTCAAGTACCAGGACAAGGGCGCCTTCTGACACCTTGTCGCCGATCTTTACCTTGATTTCTTTGACCACACCGGCATGGGTTGACGGCACCTCCATGGTGGCTTTGTCGCTCTCAAGCGAAACCAGCGAGTCTTCTTTTTTGACCGTGTCACCCGGCTTGACCAGGATTTCAATCACAGGAATATCTTTGAAGTCGCCGATATCGGGGACCTTGACGTCTATCAGGTTTGACATGGCAGCTCCTAAAGTACCAAGCGGCGAATATCGCCCATGACTGCGGCGAGGTACGTGGTGAAGCGTGCGCCTGATGCACCATCAACAACACGATGGTCGTACGAGAGTGACATGGGCAAAATCAGTCGGGGGACAAATTCTTTGCCGTTCCAAACCGGTTTCATCGATGACTTCGACACGCCCAGAATGGCAACTTCGGGTGCGTTGATGATCGGTGAGAAATACGAACCACCAATTCCACCGAGTGATGAAATCGAAAAGCAACCACCCGACATCTCGGCCGGCGAGAGCTTGCCTTCACGCGCTTTGAGTGCAAGTTCGGATGACTCCTTGGCAATTTCAATCACGGATTTTTGATCCGCGTTGCGAATCACCGGCACCACCAGACCGTTTGGTGTGTCGGCGGCAAAACCGATGTTGAAATATTTCTTGAGGATGAGGTTTTCGCCGCCGGGTTCCAGCGAGGCATTGAACTCGGGAAATTTTTTCAACGCCGCGACACTCGCCTTGATCAGAAACGCGAGCATCGTCACCTTCACACCAGACTTGGCAATTTCTTCATTGGTCTTGACACGGAAAGCCTCGACGTCGGTGATGTCGGCGTCATCTTGTTGTGTCACGTGCGGAATCATCACCCAGTTGCGGGCCAGATTGTTGCCGGACAATTTTTTGATGCGGGATAGTGCACGCGTCTCAATTTCCCCAAACTTGGTGAAATCAACGTGTGGCATTTCCGGGAAGGCAAAACCGCCACCCGCGCCGCCGGACTTTGGCTTGGCGAGTTCGGTTTTGACGAATCCCTTCACATCCCCTTCAGAAATGCGACCTTTGTTGCCCGTACCTTTGACCTTGCCGAGATCGACGCCGAATTCGCGTGCGAGTTTGCGGATCGATGGTGAGGCGTGAACGCTCGCGGGGACATTGCCTGTGCCGGTGGAAGCGGCAGACGAAACAGATTTTGTTGCGACTGGCTCCGCAGCACGCGGCGCCGCTGCCACAGGTGCCTGTGGCTGGACAGGCGGCGTGGCAGGGGCAGTGGCGGCCGGCGCAGCGGCTTTTGCAACGGTGGGCGCCGCCGCGGAATCGACTGCGTCAACAATCACCACCACGGCGCCTTCCGAGACCTTGTCACCCAGGGCGATTTTGATTTCCCGGACCACGCCGTTGACCGGAGACGGTACCTCCATGGTCGCCTTGTCGCTTTCAAGAGAGAGTAGCGAATCCTCTTTTTTAATCGTGTCGCCGACTTTCACCAAAATTTCAATGACGGGAATGTCTTTGAAATCGCCGATGTCGGGAACTTTCACTTCAACGAGATTTGCCACGCAATCTCTCCTCAGGCTTTTTTGTTTGGTTGCCACGGCGTTTGTCGCGCCGCGGCAGATGGTTAATTACACGGAAACCGCGCCTTCAACTTCAGCCGGCGTTTGGGCCGGTTCAACTGAATGCTAAACCGTCCATGGTGCGGGCTTGGATGCGTCAATGCCGTACTTCTTGATCGCTTCACTCACCAGCTTCAACGGCACCTGACCCTCATCGGCAAGCGCCTTCAACGATGCGACCACCACGTAGTATCGGTTCACCTCAAAAAACTTGCGCAGTTGTTTGCGTGTATCCGAACGGCCAAAACCATCTGTGCCAAGCACCGTAAATTTGCGGTCATTAATGTACGGACGGATCTGATCGGCAAACGCCCGCATGTAATCGGTCGAGGCAATCGCCGGCCCTTTGCGGCCCTTCAGCAGTTGTGCCACGTGTGAGACTTTTGGTGTTGCCTCGGGGTTCAACAGGTTGTGACGTTCAACTGCCATGCCGTCACGCCGAAGTTCGGTAAACGATGTGCAACTCCAGATATCCGAAACAACGCCCCAGTCGAGTTCGAGCAGCTCGGCGGCGGCAATGACTTCGCGCAGAATGGTGCCCGAGCCCATCAGCTGTACACGCGGTTTTTTAGCTTCTTTGGATTCGCGGAACAGGTACATACCCTTGATGATGCCGTCGTTGGCGCCGTCCGGCATGGCAGGGTGGCTGTAGTTCTCATTCATGACGGTGATGTAGTAGTAGATGTGCTCCATCTTCTCGTACATCCGCTTCAGGCCGTCGTGCATGATCACTGCAAGCTCGTAGCTGAAGGTTGGATCGTAGGAAATACAATTTGGAATCGTTGCCGACATCAAATGTGAGTGGCCGTCTTCGTGCTGCAGGCCCTCGCCATTCAGCGTGGTGCGACCCGATGTGCCGCCAAGCAGGAAGCCACGCGCCTGCATGTCGCCCGCCGCCCATGCCAGATCGCCCACCCGCTGGAAACCAAACATCGAATAGAAAATGAAAAACGGAATCATGTGCTGGCCGTGATTGGCGTAGCTGGTACCGGCCGCCATCCACGAGCAGAACGCGCCGGCTTCGTTGATGCCTTCCTGCAAAATCTGACCGGCCTTGTCTTCTTTGTAGAACATCAGTTCGCCTGAATCAACCGGCTCGTAGAGTTGCCCGACCGACGAATAAATGCCCAGCTGACGAAACATGCCTTCCATGCCGAATGTGCGCGATTCATCGGCGACAATCGGCACCAGCCGCGGGCCCAGCTCCTTGTCACGTATCAGCGCTGTGAATGCGCGGACAAACGCCATGGTGGTCGATATTTCGCGCTCTTCGGTTGATTTCAGCAGCGCTTCAAAAATCGACAGGTCTGGAATCTTCAGCGCCGGAATATTCGGGAAACGAACCGGTAGCGAGCCGCCGAGCTTTTCACGCGCGGCTTTGAGGTACTGGATTTCCGGCGAATTCTCCGGCGGCCTGTAAAACGGAACATCAGCAATCACGTCATCCGCTACCGGGATGCTAAAGCGATCACGGAATTGTTTGAGTGAAGCCAGATCCATCTTTTTCTGTTGATGGGTAATATTTTGCCCTTCACCGGCTTTGCCCATGCCGTAACCTTTGACGGTCTTGGCCAAGATGATGGTTGGCTGCCCTTTATGTTTGACCGCAGCCGAGTACGCGGCGTACACCTTGTAGGGGTCGTGACCACCCCGGTTGAGCCGCCAGATGTCCTCATCGGACATTGTCGAAACCATTTTTTCGAGCTCAGGATACTTGCCAAAAAACTCTTTGCGCACATAGGCACCGTCGCGCGCTTTGTAGTTTTGGTATTCGCCGTCC
>JANPDI010000092.1:0-7677 GCA_031431435.1 Burkholderiales bacterium | reverse complement strand
GTGCCGTGGTTCGGCGGTATTGCCGCGACCGGCACCATTGCGCGCACCGTCACCAACATTCGCGCAGGCGCGGCGTCACCGGTGGCCGGCATCATCCACGCATTCGTATTGCTGTTGATTGTGCTGTTGGCCGCGCCACTGGCCGCACACATTCCATTGGCGTCACTGGCCGCGATTTTATTGTGGGTCGCGTACTCGATGGGTGACTGGAAAGAGTTTGCCAAGCTCCGGCAGTACTCGGTTTTTTATCGCGTCACCCTGCTGTCGACATTCTTGCTGACGGTGGTGTTCGATCTGGTGGTGGCAATCGAGGTCGGGTTGATTCTGTCGAGCCTGTTTTTTATCTATCGTATTTCCTCACTCACCAAGATCGAGCAGATCATTTTACCGGCGCATGTCGCCGTGCAAAATGACGGCCGTCGGGTGGTCGCGTATGCTTTGTTTGGATCGCTATTTTTTGGCAGCGTCAGCAAGCTCGAGCATTTGCTTGATCCAAAGCGACAATTGCCCGACGTGCTGATACTCGAAATGCATCAAATGATTAATCTGGACACCACCGGGTTGGACGCATTGGAGAGCTTGTATCAACTAATACATAGACGCGATGGCCGCATGATTCTCGCGGGCCTGAATGAACAGCCGTCGTCATTGATCAGCCGTAGCCGTTTTTCGGAGGAACTTGGACCGGAGAATCTGGTTGCGTCACTCGACGCGGCATTGCAACTGGTTGCCAACACACAAGCGCGATAAAGCCGACCGATCCTCGCAGGGTTTGCGGCAGCAGTCGCCCAAACACCAATGGTCAAGACAAGTCTATTGCCGGACCCGTTGTGCGCGCGGACGTTTGCCGACTTCGACGCTGAGTGTGAGCGGTTTTTGACTGCGGATGACACCGAACTTGGTGACCATGCCGGGCTTGAGTGCGGCAATGGATGCCATCGCGGCGACGCTGTCCTGAATCGGCTTGCCGTCAATTTGGACGATGACATCACCAGACTTCATGCCGGCTTTGTCGGCCGGGCTGCCACGATTGACCGATGACACCAGCGAGCCGCGTGCCGAGTCAAGCTTTAGTGACTCGGCCAATTCGGCCGTGACATCCTGCGGTGAAATGCCGACAAAGCCGCGGGTGACCGAGCCGTCCTTGATGATTTGCTCCATCACGTCCTTGGCCATCGACACCGGAATGGCAAAGCCGATGCCGAGCGAGCCGCCGGTGCGCGAATAAATCACACTATTGATGCCAAGCAGGTTGCCGTTGATATCGACCAGTGCGCCGCCGGAATTCCCCGGATTGATCGCCGCGTCGGTCTGAATAAAATTTTCGTAGCGGTTCACGCCGAGACGGTTGCGACCCAATGCGCTGATGATGCCCATCGTCACGGTCTGGCCGACACCAAACGGGTCGCCAATGGCCAGCACCACGTCACCCACCTGCGCCTTTTCGGATTGGCCGAAAGTGACCGCCTTCAAGCCGGTGCCCTCAACACGCAACACGGCCAAGTCTGTTTCAGGATCAGTGCCGACCACCTTGGCCGGCAACACGCGGCCGTCACCCAGCGACAACTTGATATCGCGTGAATTCGCGACGACGTGATCGTTGGTCAACACATAGCCGCCCTTGGCATCGGCGTTGACGATGACGCCCGACCCCAGACTGGCCTGCGGGCCGCTTTCGTTGTCGCCATTTTCATTTTCACCATCCGGTTCGCCGAAAAAGCGACGAAACAACGGATCGCCCGACAGCGGGTGACCTTTTGGCAGCGCGGCGTTACGTGACGACGAGACGTTGACCACCGATACTTTTGCCCGGCTGGCGGCGTCGGCGTAGGAGGTTCGGGCTGACGGGGAATTGCCAACACCGATGAGACCGCCCGCCGCCGGGGCCTCGCGAAATTCAACGATATTCTTGCGCCACGGATTCCAGTCCGGACGGATCAGGGTGACAACAAATACCACCGCGAGGGTGACGGTGACAAATTCGGCAAAGGTTAACCACAGACGGCGCATGGCGGATATCAACTTCAAGAATGAATGGGCAAGCTGGAAGTTGGAAGTATGGGGGCCGCCTGCCAAAAATCAAAGGGGCGGCCGACGGGCTGCTCCACTGAGCAACCCATCGACGACCCCGTTGCCGATACTACCAGCCTATTTTTTTAGTGAATCACGAATTTCACGCAACAACAACACGTCTTCGGGCGCGGCAGCCGGCGGCGCCTCATTTTTCAATTTATTCATCTGTTTGACCATCAGAAAAATGATGAACGCCAGAATCGCAAAATTAATCGCGATGGTGATGAAATTGCCATAAGCAATCACCGCGCCGGCTTTTTTCGCCTCTGCCAACACCAGGCCGGCAGCTTGGCCGTTGAGCGGAATGTACATGTTGCTGAAATCCAGCCCGCCGGTTAGTTTGCCAACCACCGGCATGATCAGGTCGCCGACAACGGAATCAACAATCTTGCCGAATGCAGCGCCGATAATCACGCCGACGGCCAGATCCATCACGTTACCCTTGACCGCAAATGCCTTGAATTCACTGATCATTCCCATCGCTACCCCCTTTTGAATTATGCGACCCCGCCGGATTGGGGGCATTGGCACTGTATGTTTGTCGAAAAGCGCTGTCAACGCCTATATGAGCGCCAAACGTGAAATTTTGTGATGCCGAAAAAAGTCCAATTAAAACAAATACCTACCAACCGAAAGGAAGCTCTTTTTGACGTGGGGCTTTAAGTTCGAGTGCGCAATAGATTAAAATGAGAAACATCCTGAAATGATGTCCCCAATCCCGCCAACACCTGATTTGAGGCGCGGGCATGCCGGTACCAAATTCTTCCTCACTTGCTAGGCCTAATTGAGCTATGAGCGCCATTGTCCAGACTGATCTTGATCCCAAAAAACGCCGTACCCTTGTCATTGGTGGGTGTGTTGTCGGTGGTGCCGCCGCCGCGGCCACCGCCGTGCCTTTTGTTGCGAGCATGTTTCCTTCCGAGCGCGCCAAGGCCGCCGGCTCTGCGGTCGAGTTTGCAATCGACAAAATGGAGCCCGGTCAATTGGTCACGATCGAATACCGCGGCGCACCGCACTGGGTGATTCGCCGCACACCGGAAATGCTTGCCCAGCTCGCCAAGAATGACGCGTTGCTCGCCGACCCGCAATCGGAATCGTCGTTGCAGCCGGTAACGGCGAAAAATGCGCACCGCTCGATCAAGCCCGAATATTTTGTCGTCAAGGGTGTCTGTACCCATTTGGGATGCTCGCCAACGCTGCGCAAAGATATCGCCCCGGATGATTTGGGTGCCGATTGGCCCGGCGGTTTTTTCTGTCCGTGTCATCAATCAAAATTTGACATGGCCGGGCGCGTCTTCAAAGGCATGCCCGCACCGAAGAATCTGGAAGTCACGGCGTACAAATTTGCCGATGACAACACCATCGTGATTGATGCCGATGCCAAGTCTGACGCGAAGGTCGGCGCAGCGATCGAAAGCAAAGGAGCATAACCATCATGGCAAGTGGACCAAAAGAAGCAATTGCACCACCCGTCAGCGGCCCGATCGGACAAGTGATCGTTTGGGTGGACCAGCGTTTCCCGCTGATGTCGCTCTGGAAAGGGCACCTCTCGGAATATTACGCGCCGAAGAATTTTAATTTTTGGTATTACTTCGGTGCACTCGCGACGTTGGTGCTGGTGATGCAGATTATCACGGGCATTTTCCTGACCATGAATTACAAGCCGGATGCGAAGCTTGCGTTTGCGTCGGTTGAATACATCATGCGCGACGTGTCATGGGGATGGTTGATCCGCTACATGCATTCGACCGGTGCCTCGATGTTTTTCCTGGTGGTCTATTTACATATGATGCGCGGGTTGTTGTACGGCTCGTACCGCAAGCCGCGTGAATTGATTTGGATTTTTGGTTGTTTGATTTATCTGACGCTGATGGCCGAAGCATTTTTTGGTTATTTGCTGCCTTGGGGCCAAATGTCCTACTGGGGCGCCCAGGTGATCATCAACCTGTTTGCCGCCGTGCCATTCATCGGGCCGGATTTAGCAGTATGGATTCGTGGCGACTACAACATCAGCGACGCAACCCTGAATCGCTTTTTTGCATTTCACGTGATTGCATTGCCGCTGGTGTTGCTGGGGCTGGTGGCGGCGCACCTCATGGCGCTGCACGAAGTCGGCTCGAACAATCCCGATGGCATCGACCTGAATAAAAATCTGGACCCGAAGACCGGTATTCCAAAAGACGCAATCCCGTTTCACCCTTATTACATCGTCAAGGATATTGTCGGTGTGGTGGTATTTCTGGCGATTTTTTCGGCGATTGTATTTTTTGCACCGGAGATGGGCGGCTATTTCCTGGAAGCGCCTAATTTCATTCCGGCAGATCCGCTGCAGACGCCCGCACACATTGCGCCGGTCTGGTACTTCACGCCGTTCTACGCGATGTTGCGCGCCGTACCGTCTTTCTTTGGCTCGGCATTCTGGGGTGTGATGGTGATGGGCGCGGCAACGTTGATTCTGTTTGCGCTACCGTGGCTTGATCGCGGCAAAGTCAGATCGGTGCGTTATCGCGGGCCTCTTTACAAAAAATTCTTGGCGGGCTTTGTCATTAGTTTTGTGGTGCTCGGTTATCTGGGCGTGGTGCCAACCACCGTGTGGGGACAAATCCCGCCGGCCATTCCGGTCATCGGCGGTGTCGATACCGCCACGGTGGCCTCGCGCATCCTGACGGCGGTTTATTTTGCGTTCTTTCTGTTGATGCCCTGGTACACAAAAAAGGACATCCCGAACGAATTGCCTGAGCCACAAAGGGTGACGCACTGATGAAAACGACCATGATTAGACAGTTCGCGGGTGCCATTGCGGCCGTTGCCGCGATCATCTCCGCGCCGATTTTTGCGGCAGGTGTCGCGGTACATCTCGATAACCCGCACATCAACTTGAACGATCAGGCGTCGTTGCAGCGTGGCGCACGCAGCTTTGTGACCAATTGCCTGACCTGCCACAACGCGCAATTTATGCGCTGGGGCCATTTGACACAGATCGGCCTGACCGAAGACCAGATCAAGGCAAATCTGATGTTCAACCCGGACACAAAATTCAGCGACTACATGACCACGGCGCTGGATCCGAAGGATGCCAAAGGGTGGCTTGGTGGCGTTCCACCAGACCTGACACTCGTTGCGCGGACCCGCGGGCCGGACTGGATTTACACGTTCCTGCGTTCATTTTATGTCGACCCAACCTCGCCATCAGGCTGGAACAATGACGTGTTCCCCGGCACCAGCATGCCGCATGTGTTGCACGACATGCAGGGCGCTGCTGCCAAGATTAAGGTCGGCGAGAAAATATCACACGGCAAGCCGGACGCTGTGACGAAGCTAACCATTGAACGGACCGGCACCATGACGCAGCAGGAATACGACCTGTATGTCCGCGACTTGGTGAATTACCTGACGTTTATGGGTGAACCCGCCCGTGTCAAGCGCACGCAGATGGGTGTCGGCGTGCTGTTTTTTCTGGTCATCGCGTTCTTTGCTGCGCTAATCGTCAAACGTGAGTATTGGAAAGACGTCACCTAGCGCAACGTGTTCTATTCCCCGTCAGGCCGCGCCGAGAGCGCGGCCTGACGTTTATCAGAAGTGTAAGATTCAGGCAGTTCAGAAAAGAAATAGGTACGCATCATGATGACCTTGTACTCAGGAACCACCTGCCCTTTTAGCCATCGTTGCCGCATTGTGTTGTACGAAAAAGGTATGGACTTCCAGATCCTTGACGTGGATCTGATGAACAAGCCGGAAGATCTGGCGGTGATGAACCCATATAACCGCACACCGGTGCTGGTTGAACGCGATTTGATTCTTTACGAATCAAACATCATCAACGAATACATCGATGAGCGCTTCCCGCACCCGCAATTGATGCCGGCCGACCCGGTCATGCGTGCCCGTGCGAGACTGATTTTGTATCGCATGGAAAATGAAATCTTTAACCATGTTGATACGCTTGAGCGCGGTAAACAGGCGACCTTTGAAAAGGCGCGCCTTTACATCCGCGAAAACCTGATCCAGCTTGCGCCGATTTTTGTCAAACAAAAACACATGCTTGGCGACGAATTTTCCATGCTCGACGTCGCCATTGCACCGCTACTTTGGCGTCTCGACCACTATCAGGTGGAAATCCCGAAGACTGCCGCACCGCTGCTCAAATACGCCGAGCGTCTATTCTCGCGTCAGGCATTCATCGATTCGATGACGGCTTCCGAAAAAGCGATGCGCCGATAAGATGTCAAATCGGCGGAGCTGACTTGAAAAAATTTCAACGCTGGTCAGCTCTACGCGCGGGCCAAACCTGCGGGAAGCCTGTTGGTAAAGTTCCGCATTCGCCGCGCGGCCATGTCTGAAATTTCAACCAAACCTTACCTGATCCGCGCCATTTTTGAATGGTGCAATGATGCCGGGTTCACGCCGTATCTCAACGTCAAGGTGGATCAAAACGTTCGCGTTCCCATCGAGTATGTGAAGAACGGCGAAATTGTTTTGTCGGTGGCGCAACAGGCGACACGCGATCTGACCATGGGTAATGACCGGATTCAATTTTCGGCGCGCTTTAACGGCGTATCGCGTGAAATTTCAATACCCGTCTACGCGGTGCAGGCGATATTTGCGCGTGAGAACGGTCGCGGTTATTTCTTCGAGCCCGAAGATCCGCCGGCGCCGGCGGCAAATGGATTGCCCGCCAGTCCGTCAACACCTGTATTGCAGTCCGTCCACGCAGGCGTTCCGATATTGCAGTCGGTGCGCACCGCGGCAACGACGGCCACCGTCGGTGATGCCGCAGCCGATCATGCGGATGCGGCAGCGACCGTGACACCATCGCCAGTAATGGTTCCCGACGGGGAGGATGGCGACGAGTCCGGCACCAACCCCGACAAGCCCAGAGGCCCGCCGCGCGGCAACCTGCGCATCATCAAATAACGCCTTCGTGCCACTGACCCGCCATGTTTGTTATGCTTGTTGAAATTATTTGATTGGAGGGTTGCCGTGAGCATGAGCGTTGCCGAACTCCTGGCAGACAAAGCCAGACAATCCCCCGCATCAACGCTGTTCACAGTGGGGCCGGAAGTCGGCGTTGCCGAAGCGGTCGCGCTGATGAACGAAAAGGGCATCAGCTCGGTCATCGTCATGGAAGAAAAGCATATGCAGGGTCTTATTACCTTGCGTGAAATTCTCGCCGCGCTCAATACCCGTGGCGGCGCGATCATGCAGGCCAAGTGCCGCCATGTCATGAAAGTCAACCCGCCGACCGCAAAACCAGATGACACCGTCGATCATTTGCGCCAGTTGATGACCGAGCTGCACATCACCCATGTTCCCGTGATGACACATGGCGTCGTCACCGGCATTCTGTCTTTCCACGATATCGCCAGAAGTGCGATCAAGGACGCCACTTTCGAGAATCAGCTTCTCAAACAGTACATCAAAAACTGGCCGGAATAATCACCAAACAATTCTGTTGTCTCGAAAGTCTGCGGCGTATCGTCGGTCGCATCCCGCAAGCGGGGCCCTGCTCCGCGCCTCCCGCCGCCTTCCTCGAACCAACGCCTAAAGCAGTACATCAAAAACTGGCCGGAATAATCACCAAACAATTCTGTTGTCTCGAAAGTC
>JANPDI010000091.1:0-2231 GCA_031431435.1 Burkholderiales bacterium | reverse complement strand
GAAGAAAGCCTGCGGCAACGAGCGAAGTTCTAGGCATAACGTCGGCGATGATTGGGCGACAACGGCGTTACCGCTGCCGAAGAATGACCGAAGCGCTGGCCGCCGTTGGTGGTCCAATCGATCAACAGGTTATGAGGCTCGCTACTCATAGATCTTCCCCAGGTACAAGAACGTGGCGAACTTCCTCCAAGGAGATGCACCTCGAAGATTCTGCGACTCGCCAAAGCCGGTGCTTTCCGCCCAAGAAGATGCCGCATCGAGAAAAGACTCGATCGTTACGTTTTCCCAACCACCCTGGGTGGGTCCATATGGACTGGAGGGCAATGCCTTTTCAGCGGCAACGTCTGTTTCGCGATCCTCTCGCAGCGCGTTCACGAACGTCAAGAACGATTGCTCGTCCGAGACGGATTCAAGAAGATCGTGGAGTTCCATTACTTGGTTCAAGCCTTATAACGTTGGCGCTGCCCGGCGGGCAACATTTGCCGCGAAGCGGCCTTCTGAGATTGCCTGTCCGTGCCGAGCAACCAGTTAAAGCGGTTCATGCGAAAAATCCTGCGGCGGAGGCAACGGCACATACCAGCGCAAGGATGGTCCAGAGCCAAACTGTCTGACTTAGATCTCCTAGGCCGTAGCGAGAATTCCAATCCTTTCGCCTTTCTTGCTCCTGCAAGGGTACGCCGTCGACACTTTGCCCCAAACCTTTCGCTGTAACTGAATAGGGCACGTCAGCCGCCGGGACTGCGATTTTCCACGCGTCGTAGGCAAGCCATGCGAAGACTAAGGCGGCCGAAAGGAGGAGCCAATTCATATGAGCTTTAACGTAATGTAGACGGCAAGAGCCGGTCGATACATCCGGCTGTTGACGATACATCTTTTGTATAAAAACCCTGCAAGCCGCTTGCAGCAAAGTCAGATGGCCAATATACTGTATAGACGTACAGGTATAAATTTCTCATGAAACCCAGCACTCCTCCGTTGAAATCGGCCCGCTTGCTCGATCAAGTAAAAGAGCGGGCTCGTTACCTGCACTATAGCCTTAAGACCGAAAAGGCTTACCTCTATTGGATACGTTTTTTCATCCGCTGGATTGCTACCCACGGGGAAGGCATGCGACATCCGCGCGACATGGGAGTGACCGAGGTGGAGGCCTTCCTCACCATGATGGCCACAGAACGAAAAGCGTCTGCTTCCACCCATAACCAGGCACTGAGTGCTTTGCTTTTTCTGTACCGTGAAGTGCTGAACATTGATTTGCCGTGGTTGAACAACATTGGGCGGCCGCAACAAACTAAGCGTATCCCATCCGTTTTGACGAAAGATGAAATAGCAGCTCTTCTAGCCCAATTGGACGGAATTACCGCGCTGCTGGCCAAGTTGCTGTACGGCACTGGCATGCGCTTGATCGAGGGCATGCGCCTTCGAGTTAAAGATGCGGATTTTGACCGCCATGTCATCATTGTGCGCGAGGCCAAAGGTAACAAAGATCGCGTGGTCATGCTGCCGCATTCACTTGCACCGGCCTTGCGTTTGCAAATGCTGGCGGCGCGGGCACAGTGGGAGGCAGACCGCTTGGCACAGCGCGGCGGTGTGGAAACCCCGCACGCGCTGGAGCAGAAATATCCCCAGGTGGGCAATACGTGGGGGTGGTTCTGGATGTTCCCATCGCCAACGCTTTCCATTGACCCACGCAGTGGTGTCGAGCGGCGGCACCATTTGTTTGAAGAGCGCCTACAAAGGTCGCTCAAGAAGGCCGTGCCGCTGGCCGGCATTCACAAGCCAGTTTCAGTTCACACCTTGCGCCATTCATTTGCCACCCACCTACTGCAAGCAGGCACGGACATTCGCACTGTGCAAGAGCTGCTGGGCCATTCGGACGTCAGCACCACGATGATTTACACCCATGTTTTGAAAGTGGCAGCAGGCGGCACAGCCAGCCCTTTGGATGCATTAACTGAAATCTAAAAACGCTACAAGATAAATAGCTATTTATGTATATTATTCGTGGGCTAGAAGTGTATTTAGTCAAGAAAACGCCGATTTTGAGCTGATCTGACGAAAAAATGAACCTGCAGGTTCATTTTTCACGCATTTAGAGTACAAACAGCAAATCAACTCAAATCGCGCCGCATTCGCACTTCTTCCACTTTGCCACTGCCCAGGGGCACCGTTTTGGCGGTGGACATCTCGCGCTTGAAACCCGCCAGCTCAAAAAACCGCAGCGCACGCTCGTT
>JANPDI010000090.1:0-1501 GCA_031431435.1 Burkholderiales bacterium | reverse complement strand
GGTAAAGAAATTGGCGCACACTATGCGCATCTGGTGGTTCACGGCTTATTGCATTTGCAGGGCTTTGATCACGAACGCAGTGCGACGGACGCCAAAATTATGGAAGCACGCGAGATACTGATACTCGCCAACCTCGGAATTTCTGACCCCTACCAATAAACATGGATCCTTCCTCTAAACGTACTACTGGTCACACAGGCATTCTCGAACGCATCACTGCACTGCTTTTACGCGAACCCAAAGATCGCGAACAGCTCACCATGATATTGCGCGGCGCGTTTGAGCATCATTTGATGGATGCCGATGCCCTTTCGATTATCGAAGGCGCGTTGGCGGTATCCGACATGGCGGTGCGCGACATCATGGTGCCGCGTGCGCAGGTCGATGTCATCAACGTTAATGATCCACCCGAGAAAATCGTCGCCGCCGTCATCGCCGCGACACACTCACGCTTCCCCGCCGTCGGCACCAGTCGCGATGACGTGTTGGGAATTTTGTTGGCCAAGGATTTGTTGCAATTCGTTGCCGGCAAGGAATTTGATTTACGCGACACGCTGCGTCCAGCGGTGTTTGTGCCCGAAGCCAAACGGCTCAATGTGCTGCTGCGCGAGTTTCGCGCCAGTCGCAATCACATGGCCATCGTGGTCGATGAATACGGCGGCGTGGCTGGTTTGGTAACCATAGAAGATGTGCTCGAACAAATCGTCGGCGAGATTGAAGATGAGTTTGATTTCGATGAAACCGAGGCCAATATCGTGGCCGACAACAGTGGTCGATTTCGGGTCAAGGCGGCGACTGAAATCGCCGATTTCAACGAAGCCTTCAAGACTGAGTTGAGTGATGAACACTGCGACACTATTGGCGGCTTGGTGATTCACGAACTCGGTCGTCTCCCCAAGCGCAATGAAATTGTGACTATCGCCGGCTTGCGCATACAGGTGATGCGCGCCGATAGTCGCCGCGTGCACACCTTATTGGTCGACCCACCTAAAGCGCCGCTGCCGAACCACGAAAACGCCGGCGAATGAGTAGTACTAAAGCCCTGGCAACGCGACTGCTGCTGGCTTTCGCGCTTGGCGTATTTTGCGTTCTCGGCTTTGCCCCCAACGGCGTGTCACCAGCACCAACTGGCGCACTGCTTGGATTATTTTTGTTGTGGCGACAAGCATCGTCAGCCCGCATCGCCGCGCTTTTTGGATTGGCCTGGGGGCTAGGTTGCTTTGGTGTCGGCGTGTCTTGGGTGTATGTCAGCCTGTCGCAATTTTCTGGTTTAGCGCCCACCTTGTCGGTCGCTGCGACATTTCTATTCTGTTTTTATCTCGCCCTATATCCCGCATTCGCTGGCGCGTTGTTCGCTCGTTGGCGAAGCACCGACGCAACTTCAAATCTGCGGGACATTTTGCTTTTCGCCGGGCTGTGGACGCTGAGCGAATGGCTGCGTGGAAACCTGCTAACTGGTTTTCCATGGCTGAGCATTGGCTATAGTCAAAGCCCGCCTAGC
>JANPDI010000089.1:0-27790 GCA_031431435.1 Burkholderiales bacterium | reverse complement strand
CGATGTGCCGGAACTGATTCGCGGCAAGACCGGGCGCGTGAATGGCCATCTGGTGGCGTTGCTGACCTTGATGAAGGGCCAGCCGCTGGCTTACAACAAGGACAATCAGGAAGATAAAGAACCGCTGTTCGATAGCGTCGACACGGTGCGTGATTCGCTGACCATCATGGCGGACTTGGCAGCCAACATCATTGTCCGGCCGGACAATATGCGCCGCGCCGTGATGAAGGGCTTTGCCACCGCCACCGATCTGGCTGATTATCTGGTCAAGAAAGGCATGGCGTTTCGTGATGCGCATGAAGCCGTCGCCACCGCGGTGCGAGTGGCCGGCAAAGCCGGTCGCGGGCTGGAGGCATTGTCGATCACCGAGCTGCGGGCGTTTTCAGCGCTGATCAGCGAAGATGTGTTTGCGGTGTTGACGCCGGAAGGCTCCGCCGCGGCACGCAACCACATCGGCGGCACCGCGCCCGCCCAGGTGAAGGCGGCAATTGCGCGCGCGCGCAAGCGGCTTGGCTAGATTTGTATCGCTGGCCGCCGCAAATTTTGTTACGCCTAAACGACGGATAACGCCGCTTATCCGGTGCTCTTGCCGCGATTCAACACGCCGCTTATTGTTATTCTGTATGCGCGGAATCAACACTTCCCGCGGAGGCCGGCATGGGGTCTGACTTAACTGCACGGGTAATTCGAGGCAGCAGCTTGATTGCTGTTGTGAGTGTGTTGCTGCCCGCCTGGGTGATGGCGCAGGCCGCACAAACGCGCGCCCCGGCCTCACTGCCGCCGCTGTTGACCGCACAATCGATCCACTCGACCACCGCGACATCGGTGATTGCCTATGATCCCAAGCCGCAGGAATTCCTGCTCGCATCAATCGATCGTTTAAATGGTTCGCCGCAGATTGACGGACGCGATTTTAAACGCGCACCGAATGCTTGTCGTGCCGATGCGTTGTTTGTTTGTTATGACTATCGGCGACGGCACGCGGTGGTACCGATGAGCAAGTCTTTGATGCCTGACATGCCCGGCATGAAAAAAGAGGGGATGAGCGTCAAGCGCGACAAGGTATCGATGTCCTACAGTTTTTAGTCTGGTCACGCGTCGCTACAACTACCGGCGGGCCTGGTTATTCAGCATCGCTTTCAAGACAAGAAAAAGCCCGGATAAACCGGGCTTGTTCTGTTCGATTATTTTTTACTAAACATCCAGGTTTTGCACCACCAACGCATTCTTCTCGATAAAAGCGCGGCGGGGTTCGACGTCATCACCCATGAGTGTGGTGAAGATTTCATCGGCACCAATGGCATCCTCGATTTGCACCCGGTTCAGGATGCGCACCTTCGGGTCCATGGTGGTTTCCCAAAGCTGCTCGGGGTTCATTTCGCCCAACCCTTTGTAGCGTTGGATCGACATGCCATCCTTGGCTTGTTCGAGCAACCATGCCAACGCTTCACCAAACGATTTAACCGCGAGCATTTTTTCGCCGCGCTTGATTTCCGCGCCTTCACGAATCAAGCCGTTTAGCATTTGTGCGGTCGCGACAATTTGTTCGTAGTCGCCGGTTTCAATAAAGGTCGAATCGATAATCGTGTCGCGCTTGTTGCCGTGCAGGGTTTTGGTGCAACGCAGACGATAACCGTCGTGTACTTCATCCTGCTCAACCTTCACCACCAATGTACCCACGCCGATCGCGCCAGTCAGCCACACAGCGGCCTTGGACGCTGATTCCGCGTTGCTTAGCTCAATGCGCGGGCACGACAACATGCCGCGCACCACATCGGGATCAAACGAACGTGACAAACGATCAATGATCGCGTCGGTCACCAGATAGTCATCCGCCAACTTGACCAGGGCGGCGCCATCAATCCAGGCGCTGCCGCCACCGGGGTTCAGTGATGCGTCACTCATGGCTTTTTTCAGTTGCGCCTTTTTGAGGCCAAGCTCATCCTTGACGTACCGCTCTTCCTTGCCGCTTTTGATTTTGAACAACGGTGGTTGCGCGATGTAGATGTAACCGTTCTCAACCAACTGCGGCATCTGCCGATAAAAGAAGGTCAGCAACAGTGTGCGGATATGCGCGCCGTCGACGTCCGCATCGGTCATGATAATGATGCGGTGGTAACGCAATTTGTCGTGGTTAAAATCGTCCTTGCCGATACCGGCGCCGAGCGCGGTGATCAATGTGGCGATTTGTTCGGAGCCGATCACTTTGTCGATGCGCGCTTTTTCAACGTTCAACACCTTGCCGCGCAACGGCAGGATGGCCTGGAATTTGCGGTCGCGACCCTGTTTGGCGGATCCGCCCGCCGAGTCGCCCTCGACGATATAGATTTCGCACAACGATGGATCTTTTTCCTGACAGTCGGCGAGTTTGCCTGGCAATCCGACGCCGTCCATGACACCTTTGCGGCGGGTAAATTCACGCGCCTTGCGGGCGGCGTCGCGCGCGCGGGCGGCTTCAACGATTTTGATGCAAATGATTTTGGCGTCGGCCGGATTTTCCTGCAAAAACTCGGAGAGCTTGGCGGCGACCACTTCAGACACAACCGGCTGCACTTCTGATGACACCAGCTTGTCTTTTGTTTGCGACGAAAACTTTGGCTCGGGCACTTTCACCGATAGCACACAGGTGAGTCCTTCGCGCATGTCGTCGCCGGAGGTTTCTACCTTGGCCTTTTTGGCGAACTCGTGTTCCTCAATGTATTTATTCAGAATGCGTGTCATGGCGGTGCGCAACCCGGTAAGGTGGGTGCCGCCATCTCGTTGCGGAATGTTATTGGTGAAGCACTGTACCGACTCGCCATATGAGTCGTTCCATTGCATCGACACTTCGATGGTCATGCCGTCTTTTTCGCCGATGGCATGGAAAATCTTCGGGTGCAACACCGTCTTGGTGCGGTTCATGTATTCCACAAACCCTTTTACGCCGCCCGAATAGGCAAAATTTTCACTCTTGTTGTGGCGTTGATCAATCAACTCAATCTTGACGCCGTTGTTCAAAAATGAAAGTTCGCGCAGGCGCTTGGCCAGAATTTCATAATGAAATTCGATGTGTGTGAATGTTTCTTTTGCCGCAAGGAAGTGCACCTCGGTACCGCGCTTGTCGGTATTGCCCGCCACCGCCAGCGGGGCAACGCGTTCGCCGTGACGAAATTCCATTTCGTGGATCTTGCCGTCGCGCCGAATGCGCAGCTTTAACCATTCGGATAGCGCGTTAACCACCGAGACGCCAACGCCGTGCAGACCGCCGGAGACTTTGTACGAGTTCGCGTCAAACTTACCGCCGGCGTGCAATTCGGTCATAACAATTTCAGCCGCGGAGCGTTTGAACTCGTCGTCTTCCTTGATGCCGGTTGGAATGCCGCGGCCGTTATCAGAGACGGAAATCGAGTTGTCGGTATGGATGATGATTTTGATGTCATCACAATGGCCGGCGAGCGCTTCATCAATGGCGTTGTCAACCACCTCGAACACCATGTGGTGCAAACCGCTGCCGTCGGACGTATCACCGATGTACATGCCGGGGCGTTTGCGGACGGCTTCAAGGCCTTTCAAAATCTTGATTGAATCAGAATCGTATGCGGCGGGGTCGGACTTTTTTGGCGGTACCATTTGCTTCCTATTTATTTTTTTCTGTTGAGGCTGGTTGTACTTGCATCTGGGCGGCGGTCAGGCGGCGCGTCAGATTCTCATCGGCATGACAACATACTTGAAGTCTTCGCTACCGGGTTGTGTGATCAACGCGCTCGACATGTTGGCTTCTCCCAGCGACAACTGGATGGACTCTGAAGAGATGTGGCTGAGTGCGTCGAGCAGGTAGGCGATGTTGAACGCAATGTCCATTGCGTCGTGCGCATATTCGATGGTGAGGTTTTCTTCGGCCTCTTCCTGCTCGTTGTTTGAGCAGATGATCGACAGGGAGTCTTTGGTGAAGACAAGACGCACGCCGCGGATCTTGTCATTTGACAAGATCGACGCACGTTGTAGTGCGCTTTGAAATTCAGCGCGGTTGAGATGCACGTGATTTGTGTAACCCGATGGGATCACCTTCGTATAGTCGGGAAATTTACCCTCGACAATTTTCGAGACAATTTCAATCCCGGCAAAGGTGAACTTCACCTGGTTGGAATGCATCGCCATGTGGATCGGGTCGTCACTTTCATCGAGTAGCTTGATCAACTCCAGCACCGTCTTGCGCGGGAGAATCGCGTCAATCTTGGCAATCGGTTCCGGCAATTTGTAGGAGGCCATCGACAAACGGTGGCCGTCGGTGGCCACCACACGCAAGGTGTTGCCGTCACAGGAAATCAACACGCCGTTCAGGTAATAACGGATGTCCTGCACCGCCATCGCAAATTGCACCAGGCCAAGGACGCGTTTGAAATCACGCTGCGGGATGGTGATATCGGTCGCGGCGTCTTTTGATTCGGCAATCTTTGGAAAGTCCGCGGCGGCGAGGGTTTGTAGCGCAAAGCGGCTTTTTCCGGCCTTGACCGTCAATCGTGACTCTTTGGTCTCAAGCGCTGTATCGGCGTCGGGGGGCAGCGCACGCAGAATGTCCTGCAGCTTCTTGGCCCCGACCGTCAGACTGCCCGGCTTATGCGGTGCGTCGAGCTTCGCTGTCGCGCGAATCTGCACCTCGAGATCCGTCGCAAGGAAGTGCATCGCGTGTTCCTCAACCTCGATCAACACGTTGGACAGAATTGGCAGGGTATGACGGCGTTCAACAATGCCGGTGACAAATTGCAGCGGTCCCAACAGGGTGCTGTTCTTAGCTTTTATAGTAAACATATTACAAACCTAGTAGTAGTAATAGGAGATACGTGTTTTTATGTACAACTGGGAAAACTGTTTATGACTCAACGACTTGGGTGGTACAAATAGCTCAGGATTAATCACTTTATGCCGCTTCATTGATTGTGGATACATTGCATCTTCATTAAAAACATCAAAACTATCCACAATCTATCAAGTGCTCATTCAGGCATTGTCAGCTGGTTAGTACACGAGACAAATTGCCCATTTGATCAACCGCGCAGGATTTGCATCAATAACGAGTGGTCACGCGCAACCACATGATCTGCTTCTACCAATTGCTGTACTTTACGGCATGCATGCAACACTGTGGTGTGATCGCGGCCGCCAAATGCTTCACCAATTTCCGGCAGCGACATCGGCGTTAATTCCTTTGCCAGCGCCATGGCAATTTGGCGCGGGCGGGCAAGCGACCGCACCCGCTTTTTTGAATACATTTCGGCGACTTTGATCTTGTAATAGTCAGCGACGGTCTTCTGAATGTTATCGATCGAGATCTGCCGATTTAATACGGCAAGCAGATCTTTCAACGCTTCCTTGGCCGATAGTATCGACACCGGTACATTATTGAAGCGTGAAAACGCGAGCACCCTCTTTAACCCGCCTTCAAGTTCACGCACATTTGAGCGGATGTGTTTGGCGATAAAGAAAGCAACATCTTCGTCAATCACCGCGCCCTCAGACTCGGCCTTTTTCATCAGAATGGCGACCCGCATCTCCAACTCTGGTGGATCAACGGACACTGTCAGGCCCCAACCAAAACGCGAAATCAGCCTGTCGTCAATGCCGGATATTTCTTTGGGAAAACGGTCGGATGTGATAACGACTTGTTTGCCCGCTTCAATCAACGCATTAAAAGCGTAAAAAAACTCTTCCTGGGTGCGTGACTTGTTGCCAAAGAACTGGATATCGTCGATCAACAATAGATCAAGCGTATGGTACGAGCGTTTGAATGAATCAAAGGCTTTATGTTGGTATGCCCGCACAACATCGGTGACAAATTGTTCGGCATGGATATAACGTACATTGGCGGCCGGACGCTGCTCGAGTAAATGGTTGCCTATCGCCTGCACCAAATGGGTTTTACCAAGACCGGTCGAACCATAAACAAATAGCGGGTTATAGGCCTGCCCGGGGTTTAGCGCAACCTGCATTGCCGCCGCGCGCGCTAGCTGGTTGGCTTTACCGCCAACAAAGCTCGTAAATGTGAAATTAGGGTTAAGGCGGTGCGCGGGTTGGTTATTACTACTGGTGTTATTGCCAACATGGCTGCGCGAAGGCGCGGAGTCATCGTTAACGGCGTTTGCACTATTTACGCCCGTTGTGAGGTTGTCGGTCGCGACTGCGGCGTCGGCGCCTTCTTCCATGGCCAACTCGATCATGATGGAGCGGGCGAAATGTTTTTCAGCCGCTTGCTCAATCCGCGACAGCAGACGATCCTTGACCCATTGCAACACAAACCGGTTTGGCGCAATCAACACAAAGCTATCACCCTCTTGCTCAAAACGAAGGGGCTTGATCCATGTGTTGAACTGATGCTGAGATAGCTCGCGCTGGAAATCCTCAACGCTGGCCTGCCAAAAGGGATGCATGAAATATCGATTCGGGACAAAGGAGGTTAGGGAAACAGCGTGATGCTGAATACGGCAGAAACATCAGAACAATTACATCCGGCCGCCAACGGCAAGCATATGATCGGCGGGACGCACAACGATTGAGTCAAAATCTTGCAATATTTCCGGGTGGCCGTCACCGTGAAAACCAAGCACGGGTATCGACCGCTAACACGACCGCTAACACGACCGTCAACGCCGGTTTTGGACAAGCGTCATTTTACGCGAAAATAGCAAAAAAAAGCGACTTATCCACAGGCCAAAAGGCAAAAAAAACGCTTGACAGCGGATTTAGCACGGTCGAAAAAAAGACCGGTTGACTTGACGAAACCCCAACAAAAACAAGATAATGCGAGGTTCTGCGGGTTCGATGTAAATGCCTTTACGTCGCGCCGGCAAATGCGCCGCGACAAACGTCTGTTGTTTGGACGCCCGGACGCGAGAACGGGCTTTGTGAAGAGGCCCAACATCAACTGAAACTGCATCTCTTTTTAACTTGTAGAAACAGAGTGACATCATGAAACGCACCTATCAACCTTCCGTCGCCCGCCGTAAAAAAACCCACGGCTTTCTTGTCCGTATGAAAACCGCCGGCGGCCGCAAGGTGATTAAAGCCCGTCGCGCCAAAGGTCGCGCACGTCTGGCTGTTTAATTCATTCGCACCAACAGCCTGAAGCGAATCATGAGGCTCACCTCGGTCGGGGTGAAACAACTCCTCGCGCGCGGCAAGCGCGAAACAGCGGGTCTCGCCGGCACCACATTTTCCAGCCGCACGCTGGTGCGCGCCGATATGGCCGCCGCCAGCCAGGTTGCACCGCCGATCGCAGAAGCGCCAGCCGGCGTCTCACGCATTGCGCTGTCGATACCGAAACGGCTGCTGAAACGGTCGGTCGACCGTAATCGTGCCAAACGTGTGTTGCGGGAGTCGTTTCGACTTCATGCCATCCGTGAGGCTGGCATCGACACCCTGATTACGCTTTCGAATACACCCAAGCCTGCGGCCGCCAACCGCCGCGCCAGTATGCTGGCGTTACGCCGGTCGGCTGACGCGATGTTTGGCAAAATTGCCGCGACGGTTGCCAATAAAGGGCACCGCTAATGTCGCCGCTTGCCCGCGGCGTCTTGATGTTGATCCGCGTATACCAATATGTGCTGAGTCCGTATTTCGGGACGCAGTGCCGTTTTGCACCAACCTGTTCACACTACGCCATTGACGCTGTGCAAAAGCACGGCGCCTTCAAAGGGTGTTACCTGGCGGGCCGACGGCTGTTGCGCTGCCATCCCTGGCATGCCGGCGGCTACGACCCCGTTCCTTAACCGCACAACTTTTTAAGTCTGAAACCGCGCACCATGGATACCCAACGCATTATCGCGCTGATCATTTTTTCCTTCTCCAGTTTGCTGCTTTGGGAGGCCTGGCAAAAACATAACAAACCGCCAGTCATACCAAACGCGCCAGCGACGACCCAAACAGCCGGTATTGTCGCGCCGCCGACAAACATAGTGACAGCGCCTGGCGGTGCCAATGCCGTGCCGACCACAACCCTGCCGCCGGCTGCGCCCGTTGCCGCGATTGCACCTTCGGCCGCTGCGCCGGCAGCGTCGACCCAACGCGTGGCAGTCCGCACCGATACACTTGATCTTGATCTTGATGCCACCGGCGGTGACATCCGGCAAGCGGTATTACGCAAGCACTTTGCGCGCGGCGACAATACCAAGCCGTTCATCCTCATGCAGGAAAAAGCGGGCCATTACTTCATTGCACAATCAGGCCTGTTGGGCCCGGGGTTACCAAACCACACCAGTAAATGGGCGCTGGTTGGCAACACCAGTCAGTTTGATTTGGGCAGCAGCGAGTCGCTGAGCGTGGTTTTTAGCAACGCGGACACGGCGGGTATCACCGTCAACAAGGTATTCACCTTCACACGCGGCAGCTATGTGGTTGATGTGCGCTACGAGATCAAGAACGACAGCGCGGCCGTGCTGGCACCCAAGGCATATTTCCAATTCCTGCGCGACGCCAACCCACCAGAAGGTGAGAGCACTGGCAGCAACCCGTTTACCGGCATCGCCACCTTTACCGGCCCGGCAATCTATACCGAGGCCAAGAAATTCCAAAAAGTGGCGTTTTCGGATATTGAAAAGAACAAGGCCGACCACATCAAGGATGCCAGCGATGGCTGGCTGGCCATGGTGCAACATTATTTTGTGTCGGCATGGTTGCCGCAGGGCGCGGCCGCGCGCGAGTTTTTCACCAAACAGGTTAACGATAAGCTGTATTCCTCAGGCGTGATCGTACCGGTGGGCACCATTGCCGCCAACACCTCGGCGGTCTTGTCGATGCCGCTGTATTTGGGCCCACAGGAGCAGGAAAAGCTCAACAACCTGGCGCCCGGCTTGGGGCTGGTGGTCGACTATGGCTGGTTGACGGTGTTGGCCTACCCAATGTTTGTGGTGCTGTCATTCATCAACAATCTGGTGGGCAACTGGGGTTGGACCATCATCATTTTCACCATCTTGCTGAAGCTGGTGTTTTTCCCGCTGAACCAAAAGTCCGGCAAGTCGATGGCACATATGAAGACGTTGATGCCAAAGATGGAGGCGTTGAAAGCCCGCTACGGCGATGACAAGATGAAGCTCAATCAGGCCATGATGGAGTTGTATAAGACCGAAAAGGTCAATCCGCTCGGCGGGTGCCTGCCGATCATCATTCAAATCCCATTCTTTATTTCATTGTATTGGGTGCTGTTGGGCGCGGTCGAATTGCGCAACACGCCGTGGATTTTGTGGATTCACGATCTTTCCACACCTGATCCGCTATACATCCTGCCGGTGATCATGGGTGTGTCGATGTTTGTCCAGACCAAGCTCAACCCGCAGCCGACCGACCCGATTCAGGCCAAGGTGATGACGATTCTGCCGATCGTGTTTTCGATCATGTTCTTTTTCTTCCCGTCGGGGTTGGTGTTGTATTGGACGATGCAAAACATTTTGGGTATTGCCCAGCAGTGGTATATCAATAAGACGTTTATGCCGGCGAACGCAAAACCGGCCAACACCAAGCGTTAGTTGTAGGCTTGGGGCAAAAGGCCGTCTGCGCGCGAGTGTGGGCGGCTTTTTTGTGTGCGGCGCGCGGCGCAGGTGGTCAAAAAACCAACCGATAACCAGTCGACCATTACCTGCTAGATTGTTTCACGTGAAACATAAGCCTCGTTTATCAATTTGGCCGCCGTATTGGCCCGCACCTTGACCCCGCCATGAAACCACCGTCCGATACCATCGCTGCCATTGCCACCCCCCCGGGGCGGGGCGGCGTCGGCGTGGTGCGTGTTTCTGGCGGCAATCTAGCGTTGCTCGCCGCAAGCCTTGCCGGGAAAACCCCGTCACCCAGAGTGGCAACGTTGGCAACGTTTCGCGACGCGGATGGCGCGGTGATTGATCAAGGGTTGGCGTTGTTTTTCCCCGCGCCGCACTCGTATACCGGCGAGGATGTGATTGAGCTGCAAGGCCATGGCGGCCCGGCTGTCATGCAATCGTTGCTCAAGCGCTGTCTTGCGCTTGGTTGCCGCATCGCGCGACCAGGTGAATTCACCGAGCGGGCCTACCTCAACAACAAACTGGATTTGGCGGAAGCCGAAGCGGTTGCCGATTTAATCGATGCGGCCTCCGAGCAGGCGGCAAAGTCTGCCGCGCGGTCGCTGTCGGGCGAGTTTTCAGCGCGCGTCAACGCGCTGGTGGATCGGGTAACAGAGCTGAGGATGCACGTTGAGGCATGTATTGATTTTCCGGAAGAAGAAATTGATCCGGCGGATCGTTTGGCGCAACAAGACAAACTCACGCAAATACGCGCACTTTGGGATGTTTTAGCGCGCGAAGCCAAGCAGGGCGCGGTGCTTCGCGATGGGCTGACCGTGGCGTTGATTGGTCGCCCCAATGTCGGCAAATCAAGTTTGTTGAACCGTCTGGCCGGCGAAGAGGTCGCGATTGTGACCCCGGTGGCCGGCACCACCCGCGACCAGGTGCGGGCAACGATTCATATTGACGGCGTGCCGGTGCATTTAATCGACACCGCCGGGTTGCGCGAGACAGACGACGTCGTTGAAAAAATTGGCATTGAACGCACCTGGGCCGCGGTTGAAAAAGCCGGCGCGGCGTTGCTGATTTTGGAGGCGGGTGAGCACGAAACAGTGGGAATCGGCGCGGCCGAGGCGGCGATTGCCGCGCGCCTGCCGGCGGGCATGCCAATGGTGTGGGTGGTGAACAAGACCGATCTATATGCGCGACCCACCCAATTCAACGACGACGGGTCGCATGTGTCGATTGGTGTTTCGGCGCTCACCGGTGAGGGCGTACCATTGTTGCGTGACTGGCTGCTGACAACGGCCGGTTGGCGACCAACCGGCGAGGGTGTGTTTCTGGCGCGCGAACGGCATCTTGTGGCGCTTGCCCTTGCCCGAAAACACCTTGATAACGCCGCCGGGCAGGGCGCGCAATACGATTTATTCGCCGAGGAGCTGCGTTTGGCGCAAAAGGCCTTAACGGCAATCACCGGCGAATTCACCCCGGATGATCTTTTGGGCGAGATTTTTGGCAAATTCTGTATCGGCAAGTGACGCATTCGGCCGGATGATTGCGCGCAACGTGCGCAAACACCGGGATCCATTCAGGATGGCTTCGCGCCGTTCGTAATGGGCGGCAGTTGCCACCAATGACGGAGCAGAACATGTTTCACGTGAAACAACTTAAAACCGGACTTGCGGCGCTCATTTTTTCATCGGGTCAAGCGTTTGCGGCCGCGCCGGAAAAAGTAGTTTTCCCCAGCCTCGAGGAGGCAAATCCAACCACGTTGACCGGCTACTTGTATAAGCCCGCCAAGTTTGATGAGAAATCGCCTGTGCCGGCGTTTGTCTTGGCGCACGGCTGCAGCGGCATGATCGATGCCAAAGGCGAAATCCGGGCGGGTATCGCGTATTGGGCGGCACATTTTGTCGCGCAGGGTTTTGTCGTGTTGGCGGTGGATAGTTTTAACCCGCGCGGTCACAAGGAGGTCTGTACCAAATCTGACCGGCCGATACGCGAAAGTCGGGAGCGCCCGGATGATGCCTATGGCGGACTCAAGTATTTGACGGCGCAACCCTACGTCAAAAAAGACCGCGTATTCCTGATGGGGTTTTCGAATGGTGCAACCGGCAGTCTTTATGCGGTTGCAACTGGCGGCAGGGCACAAACCCTCGCGACCAAGAGCAATATCGCGTTTCGGGCGGTCATGGCGTTTTATCCCGGGTGCACCACGATAAACAAGGTGCGCACGTCGTTTGCCGTGCCAGTGGCGATATTCATCGGTGCCGACGACGATTGGACACCGGCGCAACCCTGCCGCGAACTGATCGCGTTGAACAAGTCGCGCGATCAGGACGCCGCCTTTTTTGACTATCCGGGCGCCTATCATGGCTTCGACGTGCCCGGCAGTAAGGTGCGCGTTCGGTCCGATGTTCGGATGGCCAATCGCCCCGGGCTGGCCGGCGGTGTACACGTTGGCGGCAACGATAATGCCCGCGCGGCAGCGATGAAAGATGTGAGGACCTTTCTCGAAAAACGCTTGAAATAGTTCGTGTACCGGCAATCGGTTATCGTCGCAGGCAAGGCGGCGGACCGGTTTTTGCGCGGCGCGGACACTCGCCTTTTTTGGTGTGTTGCCGTAAACTGGCGGACTTCGAAACATTTGCCCATTCAGCGAAATTTTCCCTAAGAATCATGGAGTTCCCGACAAAATTTGACGTGATTGTGATCGGCGGCGGACACGCTGGCACCGAAGCCGCGCTCGCGGCTGCACGGACCGGCGCACGTACGTGTCTACTCACTCATGCAATTGAGACGTTGGGGCAAATGTCATGCAACCCGTCGATCGGCGGGATCGGCAAAGGGCACTTGGTCAAAGAGATCGATGCGCTCGGCGGTGTGATGGCGATTGCCACCGACGAAGCGGGCATTCAATTCCGCACGCTGAACGCGAGCAAGGGGCCGGCGGTACGCGCCACCCGCGCCCAGGCCGACCGGGTGTTGTACCGTGCGGCAATTCGTCAGCGCCTCGAAAACCAACCAAACCTGTGGTTGTTCCAACAAGCCGTTGATGATTTGATCCTGTCCGAATCCGGCGGCGCATCCGCCAGTTCGCCACGCGTGATCGGGGCGGTCACCCAGGCCGGCATTCGCTTTACCGCCGAGGCGGTGGTGCTGACGGCGGGCACTTTCCTCGCCGGCAAAATTCATGTCGGGCTCGAAAATTATGCAGCCGGTCGTGCGGGCGACCCCCCCGCCATCACGCTCGCGGCACGTCTGCGTGAATTAAAGCTGCCGGTCGGGCGTCTCAAGACCGGAACCCCGCCACGCATCGACGGGCGCAGCATTGATTTTTCAAAATGCACCGAACAACCCGGTGACAATCCGACACCGGTATTTTCATATCTTGGCCGCCGTGAAATGCATCCGCGCCAAGTCTCATGCTGGATGACCCACACCAACACCGCAACCCACGACGCGATTCGCGCGGGACTGGATCGCTCACCGATGTTCACCGGTGTGATCGAGGGCGTCGGTCCGCGTTATTGCCCGTCGATTGAAGACAAGATTCATCGTTTTGCCGACAAAGCCAGCCACCAGATTTTTCTCGAGCCGGAAGGCCTCACCACCAACGAATATTATCCAAACGGTATTTCGACATCGTTGCCATTTGATGTGCAGCTCAAGCTGGTGCAGTCAATTCCGGGATTGGAAAACGCGCACATCCTGCGGCCGGGTTACGCCATCGAATATGACTATTTTGATCCGCGCGGACTCAAAGCCTCACTCGAAACCAAGGCGATCGACGGTTTGTTTTTTGCCGGACAAATCAACGGCACCACCGGTTACGAAGAAGCCGCCGCGCAGGGCTTGCTCGCAGGTGTCAACGCGGCGTTGCGTGTCAAGGGCGAGGCGGGATGGTGCCCGGGCCGTGATGAGGCCTACCTTGGTGTGTTGGTTGATGATCTCATCACACGTGGTGTCACCGAGCCGTATCGCATGTTTACCAGTCGCGCCGAATATCGTCTGCAGCTGCGTGAAGACAACGCCGACGCGCGTCTGACGGAAATGGGCCGCAAGCTCGGCTTGGTTGACGATGCACGCTGGGCCGCTTTCGATATCAAACGTGAAGCCGTTGCGCGCGAAACCCAGCGGCTCAAGGCCACCTGGGTGCAGCCGGGCCGGGTGCCACGCGCGCTGATGGAAAACGCGATCGGTCAGGACATCGAGCGCGACTATTCGTTGTTTGATTTGTTGCGCCGGCCGAACGTGCGCTACGACGCACTGATTAACCTGCCGGTTGGTGACAGCGTTGGTGTTGGCGTCAGCGACCCCGCCGTCGCGGAACAAGTTGAAATCGCCGCCAAATATCAGGGCTACATCGATCGCCAGCAGGATGAGGTTGAAAAGAGTCGCGACCAGGAATCATTGGCGCTGCCGATGGATATCGATTACCGACTTGTGCGCGGCCTGTCAAAAGAAGTGCAACTCAAACTCAACCAGCACAAACCGGAAACGCTCGGTCAGGCATCACGTGTGCAAGGCATTACGCCGGCCGCCATCTCGTTGTTGCAGGTGTATTTGAAGCGCGGCTTTGCCGAGGCGCGGTTGGATGCACAGTTGGACGCACAAAACGCCGGCGAACAAAGCGAACACGACGCGTGAATATGGTTGCAGCCGCGCCTGTCGGGCAATTAGGGCCGACCACACCGACCGCTCTTGGGCAAGCGCTTTCCGCGGGGATACAAACGCTCGGTCTGTCGCTGTCATTGCCGCAACAAGAACAATTGCTCGCTTACGTCGCGTTGCTCGACAAATGGAACAAGGTTTATAACCTCACCGCCGTGCGTGAACCGGCGCGCATGATCGGGCTGCATATTCTCGACAGCCTGTCGTTGATGGCGCATCTACACAATGCAAAATCAGTTTTGGATGTCGGCTCTGGTGGCGGGCTTCCGGGTCTGTGTGTCGCAATCGCCGCACCAACAATAGAGGTTGTCATGCTGGATTCGCTGCAGAAAAAAACCACCTTTGTCCGGCAAGCCATCGGCGAGCTCGGTCTGACCAATGCCAGCGTGGTGTGTGAACGTGTTGAAGCCTGGCAGCCTGCGACAAAATTTGATGTGGTGACCTCGCGCGCATTTGCCGAGCTGGCCGATTTTGTCAACGGTGCCGCACATCTGGTTGCCGCCGGTGGACGCATGCTGGCGATGAAGGGCGTCTATCCGCACGACGAAATCGCGCGGCTGCCGGCGTCGCACCGTGTGGTTGAGGTGATCACGCTTGCCGTCCCGCAAGTCGACGGCAAGCGCCACCTCGTCATCATGGAAGCCGTATGAAAGTTTATGCGGTCGTCAATCAAAAGGGTGGTGTCGGCAAGACGTCGGTCGCCGTCAATTTGTCGGCGACGCTTGCGCACTATGGCCAGCGCGTGTTGCTGATCGATCTGGATCCGCAGGGTAACGCGACCACCGGCAGTGGTGTCGACAAAAACGGTTTCGGCAAAACACTTTACGGCGTGTTGCTGGGTGAATATGCCGCCGCCGATGCACGCGTTAAAACCGAGGCCGGCTACGATGTGTTGATCGCCAATCGTGAGCTCGCCGGCGCTGAAATTGAAATGGTCTCGATCGACAACCGCGAGTTCCGGCTCAAGACGGCGCTGGCGACGATTGCCGCCGACTACGATTTTGCGGTGATCGATTGTCCGCCGGCGTTGAACATGTTGACCGTGAATGCGCTGACCGCCGCCGATGCGGTCATCATCCCGATGCAATGTGAGTACTACGCACTCGAAGGGCTGAGTGATCTGGTCGGCACGTTGAAAAAAGTCAAAGCCAACCTCAATCCAAAAATTGAAATTGAAGCGCTGGTCCGCACCATGTACGACCCGCGTTCGTCACTCACCATCCAAGTGTCGGACGAAATCAAAAACCACTTTGGTGCCAAGGTGTTTGACACCGTCATCCCGCGCAACATTCGTATCGCCGAGGCGCCGTCGTTTGGCAAACCGGTGATCCTGCACGACCCGTCGAGCAAAGGTGCGCAGGCGCATTTTGCCTTTGCCCGCGAGTTGTTGGGGCGCCATGGCATACCGATCAAGGAAACCGTACCGTCATGATGAAAAACAAAGGCTTGGGCAAAGGGCTTGACGCGCTGTTGGGCGGCAACAAATCCGCCAACAACAACGACGGCGAGTTGCGGCAACTCGCCGTTGCCGATTTGCGTCCCGGCAAGTATCAGCCGCGCACCCGCATGGATCAGGCGACGTTGCAAGAGTTGGCCGACTCGATCAAACAACGCGGCATTGTGCAGCCGATTCTGGTGCGCGAATTGACCGGCAGTTTGTCGGGCAAATATGAAATTGTCGCCGGTGAACGCCGCTGGCGTGCCGCGCAGCTCGCCGGGTTGCAGAATGTGCCGGCGTTGGTGCGCGAAATCGCCGATGACGCCGCGCTCGGTATCGGCCTGATTGAAAACATCCAGCGCGAGGATTTAAACGCGATGGAAGAAGCCGCCGGCATTCACCGGTTGATTGAAGAATTTAAACTCACCCACGACGAAGCCGCCAAGGCGGTGAGCCGTTCACGCTCGGCAGTATCCAATTTGTTGCGGCTGCTGGAGCTGGCCAAGCCGGTGCAAGACATGGTGATGGAACAAAAGCTCGACATGGGTCACGGTCGTGCGCTGTTGCCGCTGGGCAAGGCCAAACAGGTTGAACTGGCGCACCAGATTGTGCACAAAAATCTAAGCGTGCGTGACGCCGAACGGTTGGTCAAAGCCGCGCTGGCACCGGTAAAAAATAAAAAGGCGGGCGGCGCAGCCGGGTTGAGCAACAACGCTGACACACGCCGTTTGGAAACCGATCTGTCCGACAAACTCGGCACCACCGTGACCATCAAGGTCGACAAAAAAAACAACGGGACGGTGACCATCGCGTTTATGGGCTTTGAACACCTTGATGGCATCCTGACGCGCACCCGGCTCAAATAGCGTGTGCGACGCAGGTGATCGTGTATCGGGCGCGGGCTACGCCGCCGCGTCAAACAGCGCCGCAATCGCGCCGGCATCAAAACGATATTCCTGATTACACATATCGTCTTTGACAATCACTTCACCGTATTCAGCAAGCGTGGTTTCCAATTCCTCACGACCAAGCGAACGCAGCACGTTTTTGACTTTCTCCTCGTCGCGCGTGCAATCCGAGTGAACCGGCTTCGGCTCGTACAGCCGCACGTCTTCTTCGGCAAACAAGCGCTTCAACAGCACATCGACCGGTGCCGCGATCAACTCCTGTTCGGTCACCGACGACGCCAGCATCTCGACCCGCGCCCAGCCGTCGCTGTCACGCTCGTCGGCACCCGGTAATTTTTGCAGCATCAGCGCACCCGCACCCTGCGGCGTTGCCGCCAGCCAGAGATGGGTTGGCAGCTGTTCGGACTGATCAAAATAATGTTCAAAACATTCGGCCACACTCAAGCCGGAAATCGGCACAATCGATTGATACATGTGCGCCGAATCACTGTTGGCCACCGTCATCGCCAGTGTGCCACCGCCGACCCAATCAGAAAACCCGCTCGACTCAGTCTCCACATCGTCGGTGGCCGACGAGGCCATGCCACGTAATCCCAGTGTGTGGGTGCAGTCAATCACCACCAATTTTGCGGCGCGTTTGGCCAGAAAATTTTCGGTCGCGTCGTTTGCCGCCGCCTGGCCCACGCTGTTGCCGGCCTTGCCCTGAATCTGTATGGTGATTCGTCCGGGATGTTTAAGCCCGGTACCGACCATCACCGCAACCGTGGCCAGCTCGCCAAAATAGCGGGTGACATCAGTGGGGTAGTTGCGGCCTTGCATGAGTGATTGCCAAACGTCGCCCAAGCGCACCACCTGACCGCGGATGTCGAGATTTTCGAGCGTGAAGCGGCGTGAATAACTGGCCGGCATAAAAGTTTTGCGCATGGCATGAGTGTAGCAAAACAAACCGCAAACCGAGCATCTGCTATTTTGTGACGCGATCTTTGGTGCGGCCGCGCACAAAACACCACCGCAACCTATGCGGCAACCGCTACCGGTTGTGGCTGCGACATCAATGTGCGACTCGACGGGAAGGTCACACGAAAGGTTGAGCCGTGATCTTCCGAGCCCTGCGCGCTTTCGATTTCCAAACGCCCGCCATGCCGCACCAACACGTGTTTGACAATCGCCAACCCCAAGCCGGTGCCACCCACGGCACGCGAGCGACCGCGATCAACCCGATAAAACCGTTCGGTCAGTCGCGGCAGATGCGCGGCTGGAATACCCTCGCCGGTATCTTTGACCGAAAACACCAATTCCTCGGTGGCTTGGTTCTCGGCAAGTAAGACGTTGATTTCACTGCCATCGGGCGAATGTCGCACCGCATTGCCGATCAAATTCGACACAAGGCTGCCAATCTCCTCGCGATTGGCGACCAGCCAAGATGGGGTCAACGAAACCTGAATCACGTGGCGGCCGGCCGACATGATTTTGGCGTCGCTCACCGCGGCCTGCACCAGCGCTTGCATGTCGATGACACTCTCGTTCAACTTGTTCTGCGCGTCCTCAAGCCGCGACAGCGCCAGCAGGTCGTCGACCAGGCGCTGCATGCGTTCACTTTGTGCCGTCATGTGGTCAAGCGAGCGCTTCATCAGATCGGCCTTGTCGGGGTCGGCGCCGATTTTTGCGATGGTTTCCAGAAACCCCGCCATCACGGTCAGCGGGGTACGCAATTCGTGGGAAACATTAGCGACAAAATCACTGCGCATGCGCTCGAGCCGGTCGCGCTCGGAAATATCGCGCGACAACAACAACGCCTGATCATTGCCAAACGCCACCAATTGCACGGTCAATGTCACATCTTCACCACCACCCGAGTCGAGCGGCCGGTTGAACTTTAACGACAGCGCCTCATTGAAGTTGCGCGCCGCCAGATAGGCGTTGAACTCGGGGTAACGAATGAAATAGGTGATGGTCTGCATCCGGTCGTTGTCGAGTGAGATGCGCCAATGGGTTTCGGCGGTCGGATTGCACCAGACGATGTTGTTTTCGGTGTCGAGCATCACCACGCCATCCGGCAAGGCTGAGGCCGCCTGTTGGAAACGCGCCAGCGAATCTTGCAGCGCCTGCTGATTAACCCGTGCCTCGCGCAACAACCGATAGAGATCCGTCAGCACTTCGCCCCAGGTGCCGGCGCCGTCGGGTACCGTTGCGGCGGTGTGTTCGGTCGCCAGCCATGCATATAGCTGCGCAAGCTTCCACGCGTGGTAGGCGAATGAAAATAGCGCCACCAATCCCGCCAGGGCAAAGGCCAGCGCCCATCCACCTGCGATCAAACCAATACAACCGATCAGCGCGGCCAACACCATCACACGCAAAACCGCGGTGATAAATAGTCGTCTGACGGGGTGTTGTCTTGGCGCCATGGTCGTTATATTACGCCAGCGGAAAATTGTCGGCGTTAGGCAGTTTCACGAGCCGGCTTGGCCGGCTTGGCATCAGTCTTTGGCAAACCGGTAGCCGCTGCCGCGCACCGTATGCACAAACACCTCGTGCCCGGACGGGGTGATGGCGGCGCGCAACCGGCGAATATGCACATCAACCGTGCGCTCCTCGATAAACACGTGGTCGCCCCAGACAAAATCGAGCAGCTGGGTGCGTGAATAGACGCGTTCGAGATGGGTCATAAAAAAGTGCAGGATGCGGAATTCGGTGGGACCCATTACCAGCGTCTGGCCGTGACCGGTGACCTTGTGCGACGCCGGGTCAAGTTTCAGGCCGTGATACTCAATCGTATCCTCGGTCAGCTCGGGTGCGCGGCGGCGCAACACCGCCTTGATGCGCGCTTCGAGTTCCTTGAGCGAAAACGGCTTGACCATGTAGTCGTCCGCGCCGGTTTCCAGCCCGCGCAGTTTGTCTTCTTCTTCGCCACGCGCCGTCAGCAAAATAATCGGTAGCGACTTGGTGCGTGAATCGCCGCGCAATTTGCGGGTCAATTCAATGCCGCTCATCCCCGGCAGCATCCAGTCGAGCAACGCCAGGTCGGGTAGCTCATGTTGCACCAGCGTCATCGCGTCTTCCGCCGACGATTTGACCAACACACGATAGCCGCCCATTTCAAGATTAATCTGGATGAGGTCCTGAATGGCGGGTTCGTCTTCGACGACTAGGATGGTGGGATTCATGTCGACATGATATTTCAGGTTTGTGAAGCTTATGTGACAGATTCGGAAGGTGCGCGTCGATTTCTGCCGAGCGGGTATCATTGCAACCTCTTCAATCTATCCAACGCCCATGTCGTCGACCGCGCCCCGCCCAACCGAACTCACCCTGCACCAAAAGTCCCGCGAACTCGAAATCGTGTTTGATGACGGCAATCGTTTCCGGCTTTCCTGTGAGTTTTTGCGAGTCCATTCGCCCTCGGCCGAGGTGCGCGGACACGGCCCCGGGCAGGAAGTACTGCAAATCGGCAAGCGGCTGGTGGAAATCACGGCGCTTGACCCGGTTGGCACCTACGCCATCAAGCCGACCTTTTCAGATGGGCACGACACCGGCCTGTATTCGTGGGACTATTTGCACGACCTTGGCGTCAACCAGCACAATTATTGGCAGACCTACCTGGCACGCCTCGAGCGCGCCGGCGCCAAACGTGATTAATCATCGCGAAGCGTGACCACGTCAAAAAACACCATGCCCGCCGAAATCCGCGCCTTCTTTGATTCCTACCGCGATGCGTTTAACCGCCTCGATGGCCGCGCCGTGACCGCCCACTATCAAGTGCCGTCGATGATTTCGAACCACGCCAGCGCGGGCTTGTTTCAGGATATCGACGCGCTGCTTGCCAACAACGACGCACTTTGTCGGATTTACCGCGAGGGTGGTTTTGTTGCCGCGCGCTACACGGAAAATATCGCGCTTGAACAAGGCGAACACTTTTACCTCGCCGACCTCGCCTGGACCATCGAAACCAACAGCGGCGCGCCGCAGCAATTTAATACCACCTACCAGTTGGTGCGACGCGCCATCGCGGGCGGTGCATCAGAATGGAAAATCGAACACGTGACCGCCTACAGCGAAGTATTGCGCACCAGCGCGAAGGTACACCAATGAGTCAAACCCATTTCGGTTACAAACAAATCGACGAAGCCGAAAAAGCCGGCCGCGTGCGCGACGTGTTTCAGTCGGTCGCATCCAACTATGATTTGATGAACGACCTGATGTCGGGTGGCATGCATCGTGTCTGGAAAAAATTTACGGTTGATCTGGCCAATGTGCAGCCGGGCGAAAAAGTGCTGGATGTGGCCTCTGGCACTGCGGATCTGGCAATCACCTTTGCCGCGCGCGCCGGTGCCGGCAACGTCTGGCAAACCGATATCAATGAAGCCATGCTCAAGGTTGGGCGCGATCGTCTCGCCAACAAAGGCCTGGCCACACCAAACGCGTTGGCCGATGGTGAAAAATTGCCATTCGCCAGCGAGTCGTTTGATTTGGTGTCCGTCGCCTTTGGGTTGCGCAATATGACGCACAAAGATGTTGCATTGGCCGAAATGACGCGGGTGTTGAAACCCGGCGGACGTTTGCTGGTGCTGGAATTCTCGAAAGTGCACAAGTCGCTTGAAAAAGCCTACGACCTGTATTCATTTGGCTTGTTGCCAAAACTCGGCAAATTCATCGCCAAAGATGAGGCAAGTTATCAGTATCTGGCCGAATCGATTCGTATGCACCCGGACCAGGAAACGCTAAAGACCATGATGCAAACCGCCGGGCTGACCAACGTTGAGTATTGGAACCTGACCGCCGGCGTGGTGGCGCTGCATCGCGGCGTCAAGGCGTAAGTTAGCGGCCAACCGCAGCACTGCCCTCATGCCGTGCATCAACCCTGTTTTTCATAGGGGGATTGGCGAAAAGATATCCTGAAATTCACGAATCTTTTTTCGCCAGAATGGTCATAATGGCGCAGAGTGTTTCACCGTCATTCCCTTGCATTGATTTGCATCGTATTCCCGTTGCCCCACATTGAACAATTAAGGCGCACCATGAAATCACTTCTGGCGACAATCATCATCTCCATTTTCACCATTGGCAGCCTGCTCTATGTTCCGGACGCAGACGCACGCAAACGCATTGGCGGCGGCAAGTCAACCGGCATGCAGCGCGATTCGGTGAAGAACAACCCGACACCGCCCGCCGCGACCCCGGCACCACCAACCGCGACCCCAGGCTCGGCTACCGCCGCGCCCGCCGCAGGTGCTACCGCCGCTGCCGCCGCCGCAAAACCGGCAGCCGGCATGAGCCGATGGCTTGGCCCGTTGGCAGGGATCGCCGCAGGCGGACTGCTCGCGGCCATGTTTATGGGCGGCGCGTTTGACGGCATCAAATTCTTCGACATTCTGTTGATCATCGGCCTGGCCATTGGTGTATTCATGCTGGTGCGGATGTTCATGCGCAAAAAACTCGCCGAGGCACAGGCAGGAAATGCGGGCAACAACATGGAATACGCCGGTGCAGCACCGGGCGCGCCAAATCATCCCGCCCCCGCCCCGATTGAGACGGCCAGCGCCCGCACCGCCACACCCGAAATCGGCAGCCGTTTGTCGTCGGGCGACGCGTCACCGGAAGCGATCAATGCCGCCACCGCCAACCCGCGTATTCCGGCCGATTTTGACGTGGCACCATTCGAGCGCAATTCCAAAGCCGCCTTTATCCGTTTGCAAGCGTCCAATGACGCCAAGGATTTCGACGACATTCGCGAATTCACCACGCCGGAAATGTTCGGTGAAATTTCGTTGCAGCTTCAGGAGCGCGGCGCCGACACGCAAAAAACCGAGGTGGTGTCGGTTGATGCACGCGTGATCGAAGTCATTATTGAAAACAATCAGGCGGTCGCCAGTGTGCGATACACCGGTGTTATTCGCGAAGATAGCGAACAGGCCGAGGGCTTTGACGAGGTCTGGCATGTGGTCAAAGATTTGTCGGACAACAACGCCACCTGGAAACTTGCCGGCATTCAGCAGCTCGCCTAATACGTTTCACGAACCGCAAAACCCGTTCACGGCAACGTGAACGGGTTTTTTGTTTATGGAAGGGGTTGGACGAAAGGTCGATGTCAGTCTTTGTCATAATGGCAACATGTCGAACTTCACCACCAACGCCACCGCGATTGCGATAAACGCAACCACAAACGCCACCAACACGGCGGCCGCAAAAATCATCAACCGAGTGTTGGGTGATTACCCGATGGCGGGTGACAAGCTCGCCCGCCATGCCGGTGCGTGCATCGATGTCGCGGTGGGGCCGCTGGCAGTCTCGTTCCGTATCTCCGCGACGGGCGGCGTCGAACCGTCGGCCGCATCCACCGATGCAACAGCGGCCGCAACCAATCCCGCCAATGTCAGCTTTCGCATCCCGCTCGCCACGTTGCCGCGGTTATTAAAAAAAGACGAAGCCAGCTATCGCGAGATCGCATTTGATGGCGACAGCGAATTGGCGCAGCTGCTGTCGACCATCGCGCGCAATGTCGAGTGGGACATCGAAGAAGACTTGAGCCGGCTGCTCGGTGGCGGCCGCAACGCCGACATCGTTTCGCACCGCATTGTAGGCGGGGCCAAATCGTTGGCGGCGCTGGGTGATGAAGCCGGCCAACGCTTCACCGAAAACGTCGCCGAATATTTGGTGCACGAACGAAACGCATTTATCACCCAGGATGATCTTGAAACGCTGGCACGCGCAAACGAAACCCTGCGTGATGATGTCGCCAGGCTGGAAGCGCGGGTCGCCAGACTGAACCCACCCAACACCGTCGCAAAATAATCAAAACCGCCCCATGAAAAACGTCACGCTGACCCGTTTTTTGATCGATGAACAATACAACCGCAACGTGGTGCCCGCCGACTTGCGTTTATTGATTGAAGTCGTGTCGCGTGCGATCAAAGCCATTTCGATCAACGTCGGCAAAGGTGACCTGGCCGGCAATCTGGGTGATCAGGGCGCCGGCAATATACAGGGCGAGGCACAAAAAAAGCTTGACGTGATCGCCAACGAAATTTTGCTTGAAGCCAATGAGTGGGGCGGACACCTGGCGGCGATGGCATCCGAAGAAATGGAACACCCGCACCCGATTCCGCATCGTTATCCCAAGGGCGAATATTTGTTGTTGTTTGATCCGCTCGACGGCTCGTCGAATATTGATGTGAACGTCAGCGTCGGCACCATATTCTCGGTGTTGAAATGTCCGGAAGGCGTGGTCACACCGACCGAGCGGGATTTTTTGCAACCCGGCACCAGCCAACTGTGCGCGGGCTTCGCCGTGTACGGCCCGTCGACCGTGTTGGTGTTGACCATCGGCGCCGGCGTGCACACCTTCACGCTGGATCGTGAGTTGGGTTCGTTTGTGTTGACCCAGGAAAACATGCAAATCGCCGCCGACACGGGTGAATTCGCCATCAACATGTCGAACCTGCGGCATTGGCAGCCGCCGGTGAAACGCTACATTGAAGAATTGCTCGCCGGCAAAACCGGCCCGCGCGAAAAAGATTTCAACATGCGCTGGATCGCCTCAATGGTCGCTGATGTGTTTCGCATCCTCACCCGCGGCGGCATATTTATGTACCCGCGTGACAACAAAGACCCCGCCAAGCCGGGCCGCCTGCGATTATTGTACGAGGCCAACCCGATGGCGATGATTGTCGAGCAGGCGGGTGGTGCCGCCACCACCGGGCGCGAACGTATTCTGGATATTGTGCCGACCTCTTTGCATCAACGCGTCGCGGTGGTGCTGGGTTCAAAAAACGAAGTTGAGCGTGTGACGCGCTACCACCAAGAATAAAAAGCAAACGCCTTATTCCGCGCGCATTTTCAGACCAAAGTGCCCCAAACCGCCCGCCCCTATTGCCGCTCATAGATTATGTGGATCCTCTATCTGCTCGAATGTGAAAGCGGCGCGTACTACACGGGCATCACCACCGATCTCGAGCGCCGCTTCAACGAACATCTTGCCGGCGTCGGTGCGCGCTACACCCGCGCCAACCCCCCGACACGTGTGCTCGCCATCAAAACCTTTTCAGACCGCGGTAGCGCATCCTCGGCCGAGGCCGCCGTCAAAAAATTGCCCAAACAATTAAAACCCGCCTACTTCGGCTGACCCGTGCCAACACCGCCCGCTATTTCGCTCGATGATCTGCGTCGTTACGCGGTCGGCAATACCTTATTTGCACCAACCACGCTGGCGCGCGCCATCAAGAAGCTTGGCTTTGTGCAGGCCGACCCGATTCGTGCGCCGGCGCGCGCACAAGATTTGACGCTGCGACACCGCGTCAAAGACTATCGTGCCGGCGATCTGGAAAAGCGCTACCCGACACTCGCCATCGAAGAAGATTTTTTTGTGAACTACGGCTTTTTGCCGCGCGACATCCACGCGCTGATGCATCCGCGCACACCGCGCACCATCTGGAATGCCGCCACCCACAAACGCGCTGCCGCCATTCTCGATTTTGTGGCGACGCGTGGCATGGCGCATCCGCGTGATGTTGATGCACATTTTGACCATGGCCGCGCCGCCAACAACTGGGGCGGCACTTCCAACGCCACCACCAAATTACTCGATGGCATGCATTACCGCGGCATGTTGCGCGTGGCGCGCCGCGAAAAAGGCATCCGGCTGTACGCGCCGCCGGTGATTGCGCAATCGGCCGCACCAACCCAGGCGCAACAACGCGCCGCGCTCGATGTGTTGGTCGATGTGGTGATCCAAAAATACGCGCCATTACCGGCAAGTGCGTTTTCGTCGCTGGTCGGGCGGCTGTGTTTTGGTGCCCCGCAATGGCGCGGTGATATCAAAGCCGCCGTGCAACGCGCTAAAACGCGATTGCAGCATACCCGCATCGACGGGGTTGATTGGTACTGGCCGTCCAGCGCAAAGGTGGGCGCGCGTCATCACGCGCCGGACGATACGCTGCGGCTACTCGCACCGTTTGACCCGATTGTCTGGGACCGCAAACGTTTTGTGCTGCTGTGGGGCTGGGCGTATCGGTTTGAAGCCTACACGCCGCCGGCCAAACGCAAGCTCGGTTATTACGCGTTGCCGATGTTGTGGCGTGAATACATCATCGGCTGGGCAAACGTCGCGATGCAGGACGGCGCGCTGACCACCGAGTTTGGTTACGTCAGTGGCCGCGCGCCGAAGGAGCGCGTTTTTAAGCGCGCGCTCAACGACGAGATCGGCCGTATGCAACTGTTTCTGACGCTCTAGCCGGGGCCCCCTCGTGCTGGCATTTTGTGCCGCGGATTGCCGGTCGGGCGCTTTGCCCAGATCAATTGCGCAAGCCGGCAAAAAGGCATACTCTTCTGACATCCGGCCTTTCGCCAGCCCCGTATAAGTGTTTGTTCGCGTCATTTGTTCGCTTCATTTGTGCGCCGCAAAGCGCGCCGCCGCACCACAGGACGATTCACGATGATGCCGCCGCATCGTTTCCCCAGGCGGTCGTTTCGAAGGAGAATTCATGCGACTCACGATCTCAAATCCCTCCCTGCGTGCCTGCGGCGCGATACTGCTTGCCGGCATTTTTGCCATGCTACTGAGCGCCTGCGGCAGCGGCAGCAGCGACGACAGTGTTAGCGCACAACCGCTCAGCTATGCCGTCAGCCTGTCCGGCGACCAGGAAAACCCGCCGGTGTTGACCGTTGCGACCGGCAGCGGATCGTTCGTGCTTAACACGCTTACCGGCGGCTTGACCGGGTCGGTCACCACCAACGGCATGACTGGCACGGTGGCGCATTTGCACATCGGCGCGACCGGTGTAAATGGTGCGGTGTCGCTACCACTTGCCGAGTCTTCCGCCGGCAGCGGCATCTGGAATGTTCCGGCGTCAACCGTCCTGACCACTGAACAACGCGCCGCGTTGGTGGCAGGTACGCTGTACGCGAATGTGCATAGCGCGGCATTCCCGGGCGGACAGATTCGCGGTCAAATCGGACTTGTCGTGCGCGGTGCGACCCTCACCGGCAGTCAGGAAAACCCGCCGGTTGCGACGACCGCATCGGCGACCGGCATTATCTCGGTTGACCCGGCGACACGTGCGCTGGTGGCGCGTATCACCACCAGTGGCATCAGCGCGACTGCGGCACATATTCACGATGGTGTGTTGGGTGTGAACGGTCCGGTGATTGTGCCGATGACCGAAACCACTGCGGGTAGCGGTGTTTGGGTTTCCGCAGCAACCGCGACGTTCACGGAAGCGCAATACGCCAGCTTGTTGGCGGGCAATCTCTACTTCAATGTGCACAGCACCGCAAACCCAGGCGGCCAAATACGCGGGCAGATTGGCGTCAGGGTTTTTGACGTCGCCATGAGCGGTGCGCAAGAAGTGCCGCCGAACGCATCAACGGCAAGCGGCAGGGCGCGGATTGTGGTCGACCGGCAAAGCCTCAACCTCACCGGCACCATCACCACCACCGGCATGACCGGCACGGCGGCGCATATTCATACCGGCAACTTTGGTGTCAACGGTGGCGTGACATTTCCATTTACCGAAGCGACCGCCGGCAGCGGTGTCTGGAGCATGGCACCAACGGTCATGACGACGGCGCAATATCAGTCGCTGTTGTTTGGTGATATGTATACCAATGCTCACAGTGCGGCATTGCCGGGCGGTGAAGTGCGCGGCCAGATTGGCAACGTGATTCGCAATGGCAATCTGAGCGGCGCGCAGGAGGTCCCGGCGAATACCTCCACCGCAACCGGGCGTGGCACCGGCCAATTTAATCCTGAGACACTGGCGGCGACATTTGCGGTGACATCGACCGTGGTGAGCCCGACTGCGGCGCATATACATACCGGTGCCGCCGGCGCCAACGGCGGCGTCACGGTGGGCTTCACCCAAAGCAGCCCGGGGACATGGACCTCGGCCGCAACGGCAACGCTCACGGCCACCCAGGCGGCGGCGTTTGCCGCCGGCGGCATGTATTACAACGTGCACAGTGCCGCGTTTCCGGGGGGCGAAGTTCGGGCGCAGGCCACCGGTCGTGATTAGACGCCAGCCTCGCGACGGCGCAGAATCCGCCGTGTAAAAACGCCAACGGTCGCCAACGGGCGGCGCAGTATTCGCGATCGCGCGGAATAATCGACGCTGACCCCTTCAACGCCTTCAATTCGTTGGAGGTGGCCGCGACAGCGTATTTGTAAATCGCTACAATGGTGTCGCCGACACCGACCGTAGTCGGGCAACCACCACCTACCCGCCCCATTACTTTTGAGGAGCAATGATGATTTGCAAATTCCTATCCAAACAATCCCC
>JANPDI010000088.1:0-23566 GCA_031431435.1 Burkholderiales bacterium | reverse complement strand
GCCCCAGCATTGCCGAGGCCATGCCGAGCGAGGTGAGCAACATCAACACACCCGCCCAAGCCGCCATCGGTAGCGGATTGGCAATCACCACCCGCCAGCTGGTCAGCACCGCCGTCAGCACGCCGACGTTGCGATCAAGCAACATGGGCATGGCGATCACGCTTGAGGCAAACACCGGCGCGGCCAATAAGCCGCCGAGCAGCACCCAGGCTTCAAACAACCAACTGTCGCCGAGCATCACGTATTTGACAAAATCTGCCGGCGCATTGATCGGCAGCGGTGCCCAAAGTGTGATCATCGCCGCCGAGGTCAGCACCCAACCGGTGCCTGCCAGTGCCAGCAACAAACCAAATTTGATGTGCCGGATATTGCCCGACCGCCAGACTGACAACACGTTACCGAAACCGGCGGTCTCGCCACGTTCATGTGCGCGGCTGATGGCATAGATGCCGGTTGCCAGCACCGGTGCCACCAGCAAAAATCCGGAAAAAGCGCCAGCTAAAAACCAGAACCTGTCATATGCGACCACAAAAATGATCACGCTGAACAGTGCCATGGCCAGACCATGGGCAAGCCCCACCGCGGGGTACAGGCGCAGGTCACGCCAACCCAAACGTAGCCACACCATCAAGCGCGTGACCGGTACGGTTGGCAGTTTCAGATCGGGCGTGATGCGGTCGGACATCATTTTGGTTGGCGATCGGGCACTGGTTTTGGCTGTCAATCGCTCAGATTATGGCTGAAGTCGATATTGAGCCGGTAACGCCGTCATGTTCGTTGTCATGCCTTGCGCCAGACACTCGCCAGCCACGGCTGCTGTTCACGCGGCATTCCCGGCGGCCGGTAATAGTGGGTCAATTCGATAAACCCCGCCTGGGACAAGTAGTTCTGCCAGTGTTCAAGATCGTGATACGCACTATAACGTTCGCCATTCCAGCCTTCGGTGTTGTCGCCACGGGGAATCGACGCAAACAAGACGCCGCCCGGCTTGAGCGATTGGTGAAGCGCACCAAGCACCCGCGCCAACTCTTGTCGCGGGATATGTTGCAACGACGCATTGGCAAAAACGCCGTCAAATCGTTGCGGCGGTAGCTCGAGTTGCAAAAAGTCTTGATGCCAAACGTCACAACCGCTGTTTTGCTTCGCCATCGCAACAAACTGCGGCGATCCGTCAAGACCGACCGCGATGTGGCCGCGCACGGTGAATGTCATCAAATCACGCCCCGGCCCGCAGCCAAAATCAAGGATGGTGAACGGCGCGGTCGCCACGATGTGCGCCAATAGCGCATCAATATTCTGGCTGACATCGTGATCGCGGGTGCCTTGCCAAAAATCCTCCGCCCGCCCATCGTAATGCGCAAGTGTGGTGTCAACAATTTTTGCCAGGTCGGCGGGGTCGATTTTCATGGGGGGGGATTAAAAAGTACCGTATTGCCGTGCTGCCGGTGTCCACATCGACCAGCCGACAGTTGGTGATTTTAAGAAACTGTTTTCAAAGTGGCGGGCGACATGATTAAATCAGCTATCGGCTGAACAACAGAAGTGGTTTTGTCTGATGTCCGCGCGATTTTTGCAAACGTACTGGAATTTCAACTTACCGGAGACCTCGCCATGAGCAAAAGCAAAGACCAGAAAAAGATGACAAAGAAAGAGCCGGCCAAATCACCAAAAGAGAAAAAAGACGCAAAGAAGTTGAAAAAAGAAGAGAAAAAACGGCTCTAGTACGCCCGTCCGGCCGGTATTTGGCGCGTCGTATCCTCGATGCCGGCCTCGTCATTCCGACTGTACCGCCGCGGCCTTGATGACCGGTGCCCGGCGTAAGATTTGCTGCTCGATAAACGCGGAATAGTCGGGCAGGCGGTGCGACGATGCCGACCCGATCAGGCATCGTGCATCCGCATCAGGCGCGCTTTTTCCTCCAACTGCACGTCCTCGATTTCGCGCAACATGCCTTCCATATCGACTTTCTTGTGGCTGCGTTTGAATTGCCCGGTGAGGGCGGTTTCATTGGTCAATTTGCCGGCCTTGTAGTGCGCCCAAATTTCGGCGCCATAAGCTGTTTTTAGCAGCGCCGGTTCAAATTGTCCGAAATAGTTGCGCAAGTTTCCAACATCGCGTTCGAGCATGGCTTCGGCATGGTTGTTACCGGCGGCGTCAACCGCCTGCGGTAAATCAATAATCACCGGTCCATCCGCACCGACCAGAATATTGAATTCACTCAAGTCGCCGTGGATGATGCCGGCGCATAGCATCCGTACCACTTCGCCAATCAGCGCAGCGTGATACTTCACGGCAATCTCCGGTGTGAACTGGACGTCGTTTAATCGTGGTGCCGCGTTGCCGTCAGCGTCAGTGACCAACTCCATCAATAACACGCCTTCGTGGAAATTGTAGGGCTTGGGTACCCGCACGCCGGCGTCAGCCAGCCGATACAAGGCATCGACCTCGGCGCTTTGCCAAGCCGCCTCCTGTGACTGACGGCCAAACTTGGTACCCTTTGCCATGGCGCGCGCCTGCCGCGAATTCTTGGTCTTGCGGTTCTCGGTGTAATCAACCGCCTGCCGAAACGCCCGCTTGTTGGCTTCTTTATAGACTTTTGCGCAGCGCGCCGGCTCGTCCTCGCCACAGCGCACCACAAACACCATGGCCTCTTTGCCGCTCATCAATTGGCGTACGACGCTGGTGATCAGGCCGTCTTCGAGCAGGGGTTCCAGGCGTTTGGGGATTCTCATATGCTAATTTTAGTGCAACAGCGGCCGATTCCACCGGCAGCCCATTACCAGCCAGAGGGCAATACACCGTTTGTGGGATGCAAGACGGCAAGGGGCGCAAGGCGGCGATCGAAATCCTGCTCAATACCCCGGCCATTGCCGAACCAATTTTCAAGGGGGAATTTAACGATATCAAAGCCATCATGGCCAAGTCGCGAGAGCTCGGCATGCGCACCTTTGATTGGGCGCCGTTTGATCTGTATGGCGGGGGCCATATCAGCTACGAAGAGGCAATCCGCCATTCGGATTCGGCCAACGAACTGCGGCTGAACATCAAACTCAAAAGCCCAAGGGGTGAGCCGGCAAGTGCGGGCGCGTCTTCGGTCTCAATGGAACAAAAACCCGAGCCCGCTGCCGAAGAAAAAAAGTAGCAGCAGGTCCTGGCACCTGCGCGCGACTTGCCCAGCTATGCCGGCATGGACCGCAGGCCAAACATCTTGTCGCCGATGATGAGGTATTCAACGCGCGCAATATGTTTGCCGTCGTGCATCTTTTCGTCTTTGAACGTGTAACCGACGGCGGCAATCGAATCCCCAACGTTTGGTTTGGCGACCTTCCACGCGTCAACGCGCGTCAGTGGTGCAAGTTCGAGGGTCCAATCACCGCGCGCCTTGGGCAATGTTGCCGCAGCAAAAAGTTTGCCGCCGTCAACCGGCTGCGCCTGCGGTGGTGCGGCACGTTTGGCGAGATCGGCGGGCAGGGATGCCTTGGCGTCCATTGTGATCACCAGTTCAACGTGCGGATTCTGCCACTTCATTGATGTGACCTTGCCGCTGAAATAAAGCGGTTTGGTTTCGTCAAAGCTCGACCAGCCGTGATGGGCAAATAACGCGGGTGCAACACTGAGCAGTGGCAGGGTAAGCACAAATTGACGACGATTCATGGCGGCTCCTTTTAGATGTAGGCGATCCAGCGCCCGCAAAAAATCACGGCGATCCAGATCATGATTGACAATAACGCTTGCAAACGTGTGGCGGGATGAAGCGGGTCGAGTGGTCCTCGTGCGTGCAGCACGGCGGCGTTGGTGCCGGCGGCAAAGATCAGGCAAATTTTGGCAATGAACATCGGATTGGCGATCAGATCCGAGATGCGCATCAAGAACATTGTCAGCCCCGCAAACAACGCCAGCAAAAAACCGAGCAGCGTCCACGGCAATACGTTTTTTGCCAACACCTGCGCATCAAGCGGCCGCATCAAACCCAACAATCGTAAGTCAACGATCCACAGCGTGCCAAAGACAATCGCAATGGCGACCAGATGCACCACCTCGAGTATCGGGTACGCGAATGCGTTCGCTTTAAGCGCGACCAGCGGTGCCCATTGTTCGAGCAGTGCAAGTGCGTTTGGCGTCATTGCGGCGGCCGACTCGCTCATGGCAGTTTTTGATTGTGTTTCATTTCGGGGGCGTCAGAGAGTTCAGCATTTTGACCGCGAATGCTGATATCGCTGGGTGTTTATTTGCCAACAGCGTTTGCCAACAGCGCCGTCAATTAGACCCTGCAGGCATACAGCGGTCAACGACGTGCGCAAGCAAAGCCGCTCATACCAAAATCACCGAAACCCAAAACATGAACCGAAATGGAAAGCCTAATAAGGGCGGGGGTTTTCGGGGCATTATGGTTGAAAAAGCACGTCAATAAACGAGTTTGCTGGCGAAATTGTGGCTCGATTGACGTACTTTGTCGTTGAGCCGGCAATTTTTTTCAAAGGCAGTGCCACGCCGAGATGGTTCACGCATAATTACCAATCGTCACCGGTCAGACCATTCCAAGGACACTGAAATGAAACTTGTTCTCCCCTCAAAATTTATCCCCGCCATCCTGGCCACGTGTGCAATGCTGTCAGGTGCGGCGCAGGCGCAACAAAATTTCGACAAGGTTGAAATCAAGGCCGAAAAACTCTCGCCAACAACCTACGTTTTGTTTGGTGCCGGTGGCAATATCGGTGTATCAGTCGGTGAAGATGCGTTGTTCATCATTGACGATCAATATGCACCGCTGACGCCAAAAATCAAGGCGGCACTCAAGCTGATCAGCGACAAGCCGGTCAAGTTTGTGCTCAACACGCACTGGCACGGCGATCATACCGGCGGCAACGAAAATATGGGCAAGGATGGCGCCTTGATTGTGGCGCACGATAACGTCCGCAAACGTATGTCAACCGAGCAATTCATTGCATTGTTCAAATCGAAAGTGGCGCCGTCACCCAAAGACGCGCTGCCGGTGGTGACATTTTCGAGCGATGTTACGTTTCATCTGAACGGCGACGAAATATATGGATTTCACGTGCCGAAGGCACACACAGACGGCGACACCATTGTTCATTTTCGCAAGAGCAACGTAATCCATATGGGGGACACGTTTTTTAATGGCCTGTATCCGTTCATCGACGTTTCCAGCGGCGGCAATCCCGACGGCGTGATTGCCGCGGCGGATCGGGTGCTGGCGCTCGCCAATGACACCACCAAAATTATTCCGGGTCACGGCCCGGTCTGTAACAAGGCCGACCTGAAGGTGTACCGGGATATGCTGAGTACCGTCAGTGGACGCGTCAAGGCGCTGCTCAAACAGGGCAAAACGCCGGACGAAATCAAGGCTGCCAAACCGAGTGGAGAGTTCGACGAAAAATGGGGCAAGGCGTTCCTGCCGCCGAGCAGCTTTATCGATATGCTGATTGCCGCCTACTCGTAATCAGTCAACCTGCCTGTTTATCGGTCAAACACCAAGCGGCACCGACACCATGCGATGTTGGTGCCGTGCAGGCGGCGCTAGGCGGCGATCCGGCGCAGCCCCTCTTCGTTGACCACGTCAATCGTCGCGCCGTTGACGGCGATCTTGCCGCGCGCACATAACGTTCGCAGGGTTCGTGAAAAATGCTCCTGCGTCATATTGAGTTTTGACGCAATGAGACCTTTGCGCGCTGGCAATTGAATTTGACCGCTGGGTGAAGTCGACTCACGCTCCAATTCGTCGAGGATAAAACGTGCCACCCGACCCAACGCCTTGCGCAACAGGATATTCTCCATGTCACTGGTACGGCGATACAGCCGGTCACTGAGGTTCGCGATCAGGCGCTGCGCGAGGGCGTGATTGTGTTCGAGCTCGTTGATCAGGGTGTTGCGCGATACATGCAGCAGCTTGCAGTCTGATAGCGCGACCGCCGACAGCAGGTGCAGGCGATTGGTGAGCATGGCAGCCTCGCCAAAGCAGTCACCATCCTGCACGATTTCAACCACGTGTTCGTCGCCCTGTATGGTTTCAATGGTCAACTTGAGTTGTCCGGCATCAACCACATGAATGCCGGTTGAGGCGGAACCACGCCCGAATACCACACTGCCGCGCGCAAACGCCGCTTCGGAGGTGCCAATGGCCAGCCGGCCGAGTGTCTCGATTGGTAAATCGCTAAACACACTTGACCGGGCCAGTGTGTCAACGTGTAACTGCAGGTGGGAGGCCATGTTGTTCTTTCTGCTGCGTCGGTGGATAGGCAGATTCTGCGAGCGTCATGCGCGGTGCTTTTGATCTTTATCAAACAACGGCGGCGCTAACACGCCGAAAAACAACAAAAGCGGGCTTGATTCACTCACCTTTGATATGTATCAAAGATTTGCATTGCCCGGCTAAGTAACTTCCGATTGAGTGGCGTGGTACAGGGCGCAAAAAGCCTCAGGCTTGGTTGCCATTTGAGCCGATTGTGCGCAAGCGCTCGGTTCTCTGCTGTACATAACAAGGGAATGTTGGTTGATTCGATCACCGATTGATAAAGGACTGGACCACACATGAAACGACACCTCATTGCAGCCGCCTCTGCCGGATTCTTGTTTTTGTGCACCGGAAATGCCAGTGCGCAAGCCGTTGACGCTGCCGCCGCTGAATCGCTGGTAAAAAAGAGCAAATGCACGACATGCCACACTTTGGACAAGAAAAAAGACGGTCCCTCCTATAAGGAGACTGCCGCCAAATACAAAGGCAAGGCAGATGGCCCGCAAAAGTTGTTTACCCACATGACGACCAGTCCCAAGGTCAAGATTGACGGCAAGGACGAAATCCACGACGACGTCAAGTCCAAGAATGAGGCAGATATCAAAAATCTGGCGGCATGGATTCTCAGTCGTTGATGCGCATATTCTGAAATCAAGTTAATCCGGTCATGGCTAAGTGTCTACATAAAGGATATCGAATGAATTCGAACCCAATGCATCACACCGCCCGACACTGGATTGCCGGTTTCTTATTGATTGCCGCGATGGTGCTGTGCCTGCCGCCGGCCCGCGCCGCCGACGCACCCGCACTGGCATCAGCGAAAAAAGACCTCGTTTTGAACGGCGACGCAAAATGCACCCGCTGCCACGGTGAAGGCGACGAGTCGCCGGTGCTGGCGATCGGCAAGACCAAACACGGCACCCGCGCCGACGGACGCACACCGACCTGCACCAGTTGCCACGGGGAAAGCGACAAACACATCAACAAACCCGCTGGCGCCAAGGAGCGGCCGAAACCCGACGTGATGTTTAAAGCCGGCAGCCATACCGATGCGGCCACACAAACGGCGACGTGTATGACCTGCCACAGCAAGGATGCGCAGCGTTCACATTGGGCGGGCAGTGTCCACGAAAGTCGCGATGTGGCGTGCAGTTCATGCCACCAGGTGCACGCATCACACGACAAGGTGCGGGATAAAAAGACGCAACCCGAAGTTTGTCTGGCGTGTCACAAAACACAGCGCGCTGAAATCAACCGGCCTTCGCATCACCCGGTGCTCGAGGGCAAGGTGGCGTGTTCGGATTGCCATAACGCCCACGGCTCGGTGGGACCAAAATTGATGAAGCGTGATACGGTGGTGGATACCTGTTACCAGTGCCACGCCGAAAAGCGCGGTCCGTTTGTACACAATCACCAGCCGGTCAGCGAAGATTGCTCGAACTGTCATAACCCGCACGGGACCGTCGCCGAGAGCATGTTGAAAGTGCGCGCGCCGTTCTTGTGTCATCAATGCCATACCCCGCACGGCGGCTTTATCCCGCAGGTGGTTGGCTCGCAAGTGCCCGGCCTCAGGCCAAGCACACCCAACGGCCTCGGCAAGGGCACCACTAACGTCACACAAGGTCGTTCGTGTCTGAACTGCCATACCGAGGTGCACGGCAGCAACAATCCGAGCGCGACCAATCCAACCCCGCAATTCATGCTGCGCTGAGAAAGAGGGTTCCAAAATGACAACCTCCAGACGGAATCGTAACGTTTCGCCAGCATTGCTCACGCTGGCGGTGTTGGCGGCCATCGGTCAGGCGCGCGCCCAGGCAACCGATGACATCAAGTTGCTGACCGAGCCGGAAAGCAGCGTGACGGTCGGTGTTTCCGGCGTCAGCGGCGATAGCAAGGACCGCGCACAATTTGGCATGTTTAACGGGATGCGCAAAGACCGCGGCTACCTGCTGCTCGATCTGGACTACATCACGCGTGACAATGCCACCGGCACCTGGGTCACCATGCAGGGGCGCAATCTCGGTCTCGACAACCGCGAATTCCGGGTCGGCATGCAAAAGCAGGGTGACTGGAAGGTGTTTGGCGAATACAACGAAATCACGCGGCACAGCCCATTTACCGTCAATACCGGCATGCGTGATGTTGGTTCAACCCGGCCGGTGGTGGTACCGATTGCAGTGCCCGGGTCCGGCACCGATTACGACTTTAAACTCGAACGCAAAGCGGCATCGGCGGGTTTCGAAAAATGGCTGGGTCCCAATTTGCGATTCGATGCCAGTTTCAAGAACGAAGAAAAGGACGGGACCCGCATGTGGGGTCGTGGTTACGACTGTGCCGCCTACGTCTGCGGCAGCTCGACCACCGCTGCGATGAATCAGGCAAATTTCCTCAAGAACGCCATCCTGATGGTACCCGAGCCGATCAGTTCCACCATCAAACAATTCGACGCCAAACTAAACTTCCACGACGAGAAGTTGAACCTGACCGCGGCTTACTACGCCTCGTTTTATACCAACGCCAACGGCAATATCAGCCCGGTGGTGCCAAACAGTCTGTATGGCGGCAACGGCACGCTGGTGGCGGCGCTGTATCCGGCCGTCGGCACCAATATCATTGCCGGTGGTGGGACCAGTTTGCAAAACGTTTTGCAGTCACCAATGTCGCTACAGCCGGACAATCAGGCGCATCAACTGTCGTTATCGGGTGCCTACGCGTTCACGCCGTCAACCCGGGCAACCTTTAAATATGCGTTTGGCCGTTACACCCAAAACCGCGATTACGCGGCAATGGGGTTAAGTGGCAGCGCGCCCGGCGCTGATAACCTCGGCGGACGGGTTGATTCGGTTGCGGCACAGTTTGGCCTCACCGCCCGACCCATGCGCGACCTCTCGATGCTCGCCAATGTCAGCTATGCGCGCAAGGAAGACAAGACCCCGTTGGCGCTCTATAACGTCGAGGCCAAAGCCATATTCCCGGCAACGGTTCCGGCGAGTTATACCAACCTGAATCAAATCGGCATCCCCGGCGCCGTTTGGAACAACAACCACACGTCAAACACGCATTTGCTTGGCAAGCTTGAGGCGAGTTATCGTCTGCCTGATGGCTATCGCGCCACGCTCGGACTTGACTATCGCCTGATTGAACATCTGGTGCCCGAGTCAAGGGTTGAAGAGGCGCTTGGTGGGCTCGGTCCGTTGCGTGAAAAAACCACTGAGACAGGTTATCGATTTGATGTCCGCCGCGGCATGTCTGAAACCGTCAACGGCAGCATTGGTTTTTCGAGCAGCAAACGCACTGGCTCGGACTGGACCAATCTGAGCACGCTCAATCCGGGGGTGCCGACCGTCATCACCGCGGCCAATACATTCCTGATCAACACCTACTGCGGGCGCCGCGAGTGTTACGGCCAACAATTATCAGCCGCATCGATCCTTCAACTCAACGGTAACACGCCGTTTCCTTCGCACATGGCTGACGTGCAGCGCGACAAATGGAAGCTGTCGATCGACTGGACGCCGATGGAACAATTTGGCTTGCAGTTGATGGCCGAAGACGGCAAAGACAAAAATGTCATGCCGGTTGATCCGGCCTCGGGTGGTAAGGGCTGGCGTGATACCGGCGTCTCGTTTTATAGCCTCGACATGTCGTACACCATATCGGACGCATGGAAGTTAACCGGCTTTGCTTCCGTCGGCGAGCAGACCATGCACATCAATCACAGTACCGGCTATGTGGGGGATCTGAATAACCGCAGCGAAGCGTTTGGTCTGACCCTGACCGGCAAGGCCAGCAGCCTGCTGCAGATCGGCGCCAGTTTCACCTATATCAACGACATCAATAAGTATGGTGCGGCCGCCGCAACGGGTATCGCCGGTGACCGGTTGGTTGGCGTGACCATTACCCAGCCGAATGCGAACAATCTGGCGCAGGCCGCCGTCGGGCTGCCGGACGTCACGTTTCGCAAAACCCTGGTGAGTGTTTATGGCCAATATTCACTCAACCGCAAATCTGATATCCGGCTGGACCTGGCACACCAAAAATCCAAGTACGACGATTGGGTGTGGGGAACACCAACGGCACTGTTTGTTTTTTCCGACAACACCTCGGTTAAACAACAGGTCGATCAGAGTGTGACGTTTGTCGGGGTCTCCTACATTTACCGCTTCTAATCTGAAAAAAATATGCCCGACGGAAGGGCAACGGCGGGTATGACTGCGACATGCGATCGACATACCCGCTTCGAATGGTCTGTTACCTCTATTGACGGGACCCGGCCGGATGGAAGTCTTTAAAGCAGACGTGGTGATCATCGGCGCTGGTGGCGCCGGTCTGCGCGCCGCCATTGCGGTGGCAGAAGCCGATCCGGCGTTGACCATTGCGCTGGTGTCAAAGGTCTATCCAATGCGCAGCCATACCGTGGCTGCCGAGGGCGGCTCAGCCGGAGTGGTGCAGGCGCACGACAGTCTAGACGATCATTTTCACGATACCGTCGCCGGCGGCGACTGGTTGTGTGAACAGGATGTGGTTGATTATTTTGTGGCGCATTGCACCGAGGAAATGGTGCAACTCGAGCATTGGGGATGCCCATGGAGCCGCAAGCCGGATGGCCACATCAACGTGCGTGCATTTGGCGGCATGAAAATCGAGCGGACCTGGTTCGCCGCCGACAAGACCGGTTTTCATATGTTGCACACGCTGTTTCAGACCTCGATGAAGTATCCGTCGATCAAGCGCTTTGACGAACATTTCTGTGTCGAGTTGATTGTCGAGGGGGGACGGGCGCAGGGGGCGGTCATCATCAATATTGCCTCTGGTGAATTCACACTTATCGAGGCTTCTGCCGCCATCATCGCCACCGGCGGTGCCGGACGGGTGTTCCGGGAAAATACCAATGGCGGCATTGTCACCGGTGACGGCATGGCGCTGGCCTATCGACATGGCGTGCCGTTGCGTGACATGGAGTTTGTACAATATCACCCGACCTGTATGCCCGGCACCGGTTTGTTGTTTACCGAGGCGTGTCGCGGCGAAGGCGGCTTTTTGATCAACAAAGACGGCTACCGCTACTTGCAGGACTACGGACTCGGACCGGCCGAGCCGCAGCCCCGCAACAAGGCAATGGAGCTCGGACCACGTGACCGGCTCAGCCAGGCATTCTGGTATGAACAAAAAAAAGGCCGCACCATCGAAGGCGTTCACGGCGCGTGTGTGCATCTGGACCTGCGACATCTGGGTGAACAAAAGCTGCGTGAGCGGCTGCCACAAATCTATGAGCTTGCCGAGGAATTCCTCGGTGTTGACCCGGCGAAAACACCGATTCCGGTGCGGCCGGCGGTGCACTACACGATGGGTGGTATTGAAGTTAATGGTCGCTGTGCCACACCGCTGCCCGGTCTTTACGCGGTCGGTGAATGCTCGAGTGTCGGCATTCATGGCGCCAACCGCCTCGGATCCAATTCGCTTGCCGAGTTATGTGTATTTGGCAAGGTCGCCGGTGTCGAGGCGGCGAGGTATGCCCGTACGGTTGTTCCCGGCCACTCAACGATGTTGCGCAAGCAAGCGGAGGTTGCCGAGCAGCGTGCGATTGGGGTGGTGAAAAAAAACCACGGCACCGAACGCATATCGGTACTGCGCCGTGAAATGGCCGAATCCATGGAGCGCGGCTGCGGCATTTTTCGGACCGGTGGCGAGATGCAGGCGACCTGCAACAAACTTGCCGAGTTGCGCGAGCGGGTTGGGCATATCAACGTCTCGGACAAATCGAGTGTGTTCAATACGGAATGGTTGCTCGCCATCGAATTGGGCTATCAGCTGGATGTCGCCGAAGCGATGGCGTGTTCGGCACTGAACCGCCGTGAATCGCGCGGCGCGCACCAACGTCTTGACGGGTTCGCCGAACGCGATGACAGCAATTATTTGAAGCACACACTTGCCACCTATGCAGGCAACGGCGCGCCCAGTCTGACACTGTCACCCGTCAAGATCACGCATTTACCGCCCGGGGTGCGTGCCTATGGTGCGGCCGGTGAACAAGCCGATGCCGCCGCGAAGGCAAAACAATGACGGCCGCTGTCAATATCATCCGAACCATCAAAATTGATGTGCTGCGCTACATCCCGGAGGAGGAGGAGCAACCGTTCCACCAGACCTATGAGGTGCCGTTTACCGAAGACATGTCGGTGCTGCAGGGGTTGCAGTACATCAAGGACGAACTCGATGGCTCGTTGTCGTACCGGTGGTCGTGTCGCATGGCGATCTGCGGCAGCTGCGGCATGATGATCGACGGTATCCCCAAGCTCGCCTGCAAAACTTTTTTGCGGGACTATTTTCCCGCCGGCGTGTCGATTGAGGCGCTGCATCACTTTCCGATCGAGCGCGATCTGATCATCGGCATGGAAGACTTCATCACCAAGCTCGAAAGCATCAAGCCGTACATCATCACCGACCAGCCGCGCGCGCTTGCGGACGGGGAATATCTGCAAACCCCGGCTGAGTTGCAGGTGTTTGAACAATACAGCTCGTGTATCAACTGCCTGCTTTGTTACGCCGCGTGTCCGCAGTACGGCCTGAATTCAAAGTTTATCGGCCCCGGTGCCATGGCGTTGTTACACAGATACAACCTGGATTCGCGTGACGCCGGCAGCGCACAACGCATGCCGTTGGTGCACGCCGAGGAGGGTGTGTTTAATTGCACCGCGGTCGGCTACTGTTCGGAGGTGTGCCCGAAAAAAGTCGATCCGGCCAACGCGGTGAATATCAACAAAACTGAAAGCGCCAAGGATTATTTTTTGCGGTTCGTTCCGTTTATATCCCGAAAGGGAGAGAAAAAATGAGTGCGCGCAGACCATACATGCGACCAATGGCCGGCTGGTGGCGCAAGAATCCGTTTTTTATCGAATATATGATCCACGAGGCAACGGCGTTGTTTGTGGCGTTGTATGCATTGATTCTGCTGGTGAGCGTCATGCGTCTGGCGGATGGCCCGGTTGCGTGGAACCAATGGGTCGCGTTTCTCACCAGCCCGCTTGCGGTGCTGACACATGTGCTGGTGTTGGTGGCATTTTTGTATCACACCTGGACTTGGTTCAATATCATGCCGCGCACATTGCCACCAATCATGGTTGGCGGCAAACGTGTGTCGGCCGCCATCATCACCCGCGTCGGCCTCGCCAGCGCCGCAGCGGCCTGTATCGGCGTCTTGGTTATCGCGATCGGGCTTGCCAAATGAAGCGCTCGAATGCCCCGATATTCTGGGCGCTGTTCGGTGCCGGTGGCATGTTGTCCGCGCTGATCGGACCGATGCTGGTCTTTATCACCGGTATCGCGGTGCCGCTCGGCTGGCTGTTGCCGCGTGATTTGTTGTCGTACCCGAACGCCATGGCGATGACGCAACACTGGTTCGGCAAGGCATTTTTGTTCATCGTGATCGCACTGTTTTTTTGGCACAGTGCGCACCGGATATTTCATACGTTGCACGATATCGGTATCCACGCGGGAACGACCGAAAAACTGGTTTGTTATGGCGCGGCCACCATCGGTACGGTTGCGGCGGCGCGTGCGTTGTGGATGATTGGATTCTGAAACCGATGTTCGAGCGCTGTTTGGTTATCGATTTGGAATAACAAGAAAAGGGTTCTCACATGACTGTCGCCGTCGATCATCTCGAGGTTGAATTACCCCAACCAATTCGTGTGCCGCGCTATCTGGAAGATACCTACTGGTGGGCTTACGTGCACCCGAATGCGATCAGGCTGTTTGAACGGCAGTGGTTGGTGAATACCATTCTATTTGGCAACTTCGCACGCCTGCGTGATGCCGCGTTGGATGCGCTGGGCAGTCGTGTTGAAGGCCGGACGCTGCAGGTGGCGTGTGTGTATGGCGATTTTTCGCCACGCCTCGCGGCGCGTATCGCGCCGGGCGGTTCGCTCGATGTGGTCGATGTGCTGCCATTGCAACTGGAAAATCTGGGGAAGAAAATCACGCCGGACATGCCACTCACCACCTATTTGTGTGATTCGGCCGCGCTTGGTTTTGCAGACGCCCGCTATGATCAAACGGTGGTGTTCTTTCTGTTGCACGAGCAACCCGAGGCGGTGCGCCGTAAAACGTTGCGTGAAGCGCTGCGGGTGACCAAGCCGGGCGGCAGGGTGGTGGTGGTTGATTACCATTTGCCGCGGCGTTTCCACCCGCTGCGTTACCTGTTTCGCCCGGTATTGCGTTGGTTGGAGCCATTTGCACTCGATCTGTGGCAGCACGAGATCAGCTGGTGGCTACCGGATGACATCAAGCCGGCGCAGATACAAAAACAAACCTCGTTCGGCGGGCTTTACCAGCAATTGCTCATCACCCGCTGATCGCGGGACGGCGCCGCGGTGATTGGACGGCTATGCTGCCACGCCCAAGCGCCACAACGATGTGACCTCTGCGGCGCGGGCCGCGTGTAACGGGTCACCGGTATCGGTGGTGCGGGGATGGGTCGGGCGTACGTCAAGGCGGTCGATGACGATCAGGCTGCCATCAGCGATGTATCCCAGCAAGTCTTCGCGCGAGCGCAAACCCAGATGCTCGGCAATGTCAGAAAGAATCAGCCAGCCTTCACCGCCGGGTGCCAGATGTGCCGCCAACCCGCTGAGAAAACCGCGCAGCATGCGACTTTCCGGGTCATAAATTGCAGCCTCGATCGGTGCACTCGGTCGTGCCGGAATCCACGGTGGATTACAAACAATCAACGCTGCGCGACCTTCGGGAAACAAATCGGCTTCAACGACCTGGACTTTCGGCGCGAGCTTGAGCTTGCGCATATTTTCGTTGGCGCAGGCAATGGCGCGCGGATCATTGTCAGTCGCGATGACCCGGCCGACCCCCCGCCGCGCCAATACCGCCGCCAAGACGCCGGTGCCGGTGCCGATATCAAATGCCAATGGCAACGTACCCGCCGCTGCGCCGGTAACAGCCGGCAACGGCGCCTCGGCTACCAAGCCGACATATTCGTTGCGGATTGGCGCAAACACCCCGTAATGCGGATGGATGTTTTCGCCGAGTGCCGCAACCGGCACGCCTTTTTTGCGCCATTCATGTGCACCGATCAAGCCGAGCAATTCACGCATCGACACCACCGAGTCGCCGGACGTACCATCGTTGCCGGGCAGACCATATGCCTCGATACAGGCGCGCTGCAAGTCGGGCGCACGACGCAGCAGCACCGTGTAATCACCGGCCATCGGCAGCAGCAACATGCCGAGCGTACGCGCACGTTGCGACTGCGCCAGACGATGCTGGTTAAACGCCTCGACTGGCGCGGTTGTCACGTCAACCGCGGGTTTGGCTGTCTTTGGCGGCCGACCGGATTTGGTGACCCCTTTGGCAGGTTGCGGCCGGCGCGCATTGCGCGCCTTTTCGTCGGCACGGCGGCCCATTGCCAGCAACATTTGACGGGCGTTCTGAAAGTCGCCCCGCCATAACAAGGCGGTGCCTTCACAGGCAAGACGGTAGGCGGTATCAGCCGACATTTGTTCGTCGGCGACCTGCACCCGCTTATGTGGCGGGATGCCGCTTTCCGAGCGCCAGCGCGCCGAACCGGCCATCCCGTTGGGTTCCGTCCAGCGAATGATTGGATATGCGCTCATGATTCGAGCAACAATTTTCGCAGCGCGGCGGTAACAGCCGTGCGGTCTTTGCGTCCCAAACTGCCCGCCTGACGGACGATCAGTCGCGCATCGAGCGTAAAGAGTTTGAAGCGCAGGGTGCATGGCACATCCAGGCCCGCGCTGGATAAGTCTGATATGCCGATATCGAGTGGCCACGGGTGCTCTGTTGCGGTGGTGATCATTGCCATGACAGCATGTTGCGACGCATCGTTAAATCCGGCAGTGCCACTCAGCACAACAGCGGGACGGCGTTTGGTCGATGTCTTATCGGTAAACGGAAAGGGCACAACGACCACGTCGTACCGGTCAAAGATTTTTGAAGGCATCATTGTCTGCTTTGGAATCCCACTCGGCGAGGGTTTTTTCGATTGCGGCCAAATAGGCGGAATCAGGCGTGGTCACACGTTTTATCGTGACTTCATTGCGAACGATCCGGTACTCGACGGCATCACCCTGCCGAACGCCGAGAAATTCGCGGATTTCCAACGGGATCGTCGCCTGATACTTAACGGTGACTTTGGAGATGGTAGGCATGGTGGCCATCCTGTGTTTGTCTGGGGAAGGTGGTGGATCGTGGTGGATGGTGCCACCGCAATGGTGGTCGCCGGCGTGGCGGTGAGCGCCACGAGTGGTGGTTCAGCAAGACGAATACCGTAATACTGTGCGACGATTATACCCCATTGGGTTTTGACAGTCGAGACCCGATGATGCGCATTTGGCGCACGCAGGCGTCGATATCCGCTGAACCGATTGTTACATGGTGATGAACAGGTGCCATTTGCATAAAAGATGCTAACTCTGTGATTTAGCGTAGTTTTTTGCGCTGCACAATGCTAAAATTGCGGATTGTCCACAATGAATGCACGACCATGCCACGCGCCCTGAGAAATATCGCCATCATCGCCCACGTTGACCACGGCAAGACCACGCTGGTGGACAAGTTGCTCCATCAAGCCGGCACCTTTGCCGCCCACCAGCATATCGCCGAACGGGTGATGGATTCGAACGATCTTGAGAAAGAACGCGGGATTACCATCCTGGCCAAGAATACCGCGGTGGATTACGAGGGTGTGCACATCAATATCGTTGATACCCCGGGTCACGCCGATTTTGGTGGCGAGGTTGAGCGGGTTTTGTCGATGGTTGACGGTGTCTTGCTGCTGGTTGATGCGGTCGAAGGGCCGATGCCACAAACACGTTTTGTCACCAAAAAGGCATTGGCACTCGGCTTGAAGCCGATTGTGGTCGTCAACAAGATCGACCGCGACGGCGCCCGTGCGGACTGGGTGGTGAACCACACATTTGATTTGATGGACAAGCTGGGCGCCACCGAAGAGCAGCTCGATTTCCCTGTGGTTTATGCCTCGGCGTTGAATGGCTGGGCAACCACCGTGCTCGGCGAACAGCCGGACAATATGCGCGCCCTGTTTGAAACCATTCTCAAGCATGTGCCGGAGCCGGTCGGTAACCCTGAAGAGCCGTTGCAATTACAGATTTCAGCACTCGACTATTCGACCTATGTGGGTCGCATCGGCGTCGGCCGTGTCCGTCGCGGCAAAGTGCGTGGCGCACAAGATGTGATGCTGATGGCCAATGGCACCCAGAAAAAAGCCCGCGTCAACATGGTGCAGGGTTTTCAGGGGCTGAACAAAGTCGCGCTGGATGTCGCCGAAGCTGGTGAAATCGTCTTGATCACCGGTATCGACGACTTGTCGATCGGCTGCACCATTGCTGACATCGAAAAGCCGGAAGCCTTGCCGACCATGGGTGTGGATGAGCCGACATTGACCATGAATTTCATGGTCAACACCTCGCCGCTGGCCGGGCAGGAAGGCAAATTTGTCACCAGCCGTCAGATTCGCGAGCGCCTGGATAAAGAACTGTTGGTCAACGTCGCGCTCAAGGTTGAAGAAACCGAAGACACCGACGTGTTTCGTGTGTCCGGTCGCGGTGAATTGCACCTGACCATCCTGCTTGAGACCATGCGCCGTGAAGGTTTTGAAATGGCGGTCGGCAAGCCGATGGTGGTGTACAAAGAAATTGACGGCGTGAAATGTGAGCCAATTGAAATGCTCACGGTTGACGTTGAAGACACGCATCAGGGCGTGGTGATGGAAGCGCTTGGTGCACGCCGTGCTGATTTGATCGACATGGTACCGGACGGTCGTGGTCGGGTACGCCTCGACTACCGTATCCCGGCGCGTGGTCTGATCGGCTTCCAAACCGACTTTATGAACATGACGCGTGGCACCGGCTTGAAGAGCAACGTGTTTGATGAATACGCGCCTTTGCGTGGTGATATCGCGTCGCGCCGCAACGGCGTGCTGATTTCAGCCGAGAAGGGTGATGCGGTCGCCTACGCGCTGTGGAAGCTGCAGGATCGTGGCCGCATGATTGTTTCGCCCGGTGACCGTTTGTACGAAGGCATGGTGATTGGTTTGCACAGTCGCGACAACGATCTGGTGGTCAACCCGATAAAGGGCAAGCAGCTGACCAACGTGCGCTCATCCGGTACCGACGAAGCCGTGGCACTGGTGCCGCCGATTCAGATCACGCTCGAGTCGGCCATCGAAATGATCGAGGATGACGAGTTGGTTGAAATCACACCGAAGACGATTCGTATCCGTAAACGTTTCTTGCTGGAGCACGAGCGCAAGCGGGCATCACGCGAAGCGGCGTAGTCATCGCCACGCTTCAGAACTCGAAAAAAATAGCTCCGCAATGGAGCTATTTTTTTTTGCCTAGGATAGGTGAAATCGTAAATCGTCAATATGGGCAAGCCTTATCGGCCCGTATCACGGTTTTATCTGAAAGTGCCCGCCAAATTACGAGTTTCTTCCTGACTGCGGCAAAAATATCGTCACTTTCGGTCGAATCAGGTCGAATGAGAAGCAAAGCATAAGTCAAGTGATTGACGCCGCACAAAACAAAGTGGTCACACAATTACTTATCAGACTCTTTCAAATTGTCTACGGCACAGCACAGCCACGAAAAGAAAAACGGTTAGTGCCAGTGTGCATGTGTCACCAAGCCCATACATTGCTCATAAGTTATTTTTTTATGAACAAAAAATAACTATGTTAGTATTTATATTCAATTTGAAAAGAACTAAAAATGAACAAAAATATATTCGTCGCTTGCTTGATAATTTTCTGCACATTTTCAGTATTTTCAAATGAGCCAAATCGAAATAACAATAATCAAGTCCCCCTTTCCAAGCTGTTTGACGAATTATCTAAAGGAAAGCAGCGCGACGTCGTCATCGCCAAAGATGTAAAGAAATATCCAAAACTTGCTGGCATATTGCGAAAATCAATGCGAAAAGGGTACGTAACGAAGGTGGAACTTGAGGAATCCTACAAGTCATATTATTTTTCTGCCGCCTATGCGTTTCTAGAGTTTGATTTGGATCACAACGGGTACCTTTCGCAGTTGGAGGTCGCCCTCAAAGCACCAGCATTGTCCGGACGATTCAACCAATTGGATACGAACCGCGATGGATTCATCTCGATGAGAGAGTTCCTTGGGGGCAAGACAGTATTAGAGTTTTCGAATGCACCGTTGTATGCCAAATCAACATCAATAGAAGATGACATCGATGGCGAAGTCGCAGCGGGTGCCCCGACTAATTCTGAAAATGCATTGTTTTCCAGTAGTGATTTGCTGAGGAAGACTACCCCTGGGGAAATCGACTGCATACTCACTCCTGAAGAGTGCATCTCCGTTACTGAAACACCAATAATTGACAATGATCCGATATATGATCCGATTGACATCATTACCATTGAGTTCCCCGGCGACTGGGCGGCCTTTGAGGCTTTGCCAGTTGCGGCCAGAGCAGACGCGGTTTTTGCTAGGGCTGTTGCGATTGTAAAAGCAGTATGCCAACGGCCGGGAGAGACGTGTTCAGACTATACGCAGCGCGGGCTCGCGACTTGCCGGGGCCAGCTAGGAAACTTAGGCACCCAAGTCTGCGGGCAGGCAGCGCATGCAGTCAATAATGAATGCAGCCAAGGTGCTGAAATGAAACAGTGCTAATGCTACGAATAACGAAAGGCCGAGGATAAAGATGAATATTTCAAATTTGCTTTCACCCAAGCTATTGACGATCGCAGCAGCAGTTGCTATTTCAATTAGCTTTTTTACAGGTCGTTATGTCGGAAATGAATCGGCATCATTGGAATATGCTGCATTCCTTGGCGCTAACGGTGATCAGCTGAATTTTCACTCTAGTATTCTTGAATTATCATTTCTCGAACAAAAGCAACCTGAAAAAGCAGCAGACATGATTATTTTTAGGGCATTGACAACGGGTGACTCCCTTCTCTTGTCAGCCGACGCGCCGTTCGCAAAGAGCAGCTGGAACCGCCTTTGCCAATCCCTTTCGAGCGAAAAATTTGTCGTGGGGCGACATGCTGAGTGGGTTTCGGCGAAGTATAAGAACGTCGGCGAAACTTTGCAAAAGATTCAGGCAAGATGTGCCAAACTGGCTGCGACAAAATGATAAGGGTGCAAACAGCTCGTGTCTGTCAAATTAAACGCGCTGGCCATGCAAAGTTAAAACAGTATTTGCTAGCTGACTTTCAAAGTTAATACGCCGAAACGCATTATGCTCTGGTAGGTTGCTCGAAAATCAAAACAAACAGGCCACGTGATTGCTCACGTGGCCTATTGTATTTTTGTTAGTGCTGCAATGCGCCTTCTGGAGTGACGCCGGTGTCAACGTTCAGTTTGAGGCTTCGACATGCGCCAAGCTGGCGTTCACAACGACGCCCTTATATTCGGCCCGCATGCGGCTGCCAGCTGTGGAACGCGTCACATTTCACACTGTTTGACAAAGTCGCGTGACGGGGCCGCGTGGTAAACTGAACGATCAATTTGCAGAGATAAGTCTTGAAAAAACAATCAGTTATCGAATTTTCTGTGACGTTTGGCATGAGCATCTGTGCCACTCGCAAGGCCGGAAACGCCAATAAACACCTGCGCGCGCTGGTCGCACATGAGGCGCAATCATGAGTGTTGACGTTGTCTTGTGGTGTCTGCTGCTTGCCGTCGTTATATTGGCGGCGGTGGTGCTGGTGCAACATCACCGCCTGCAATCATTGTTGCGCGATTTACCGGACGTGTTGGCCAGCCAACAGTCGGCCGAACAGGCGCTACGGCACCGTGAAATGCTGACCGATCTTGGCGATGGTCTGGCCAAGCAGGGTGACCGGATTGCCCAAAGTCAGGCCGAAGCCGGTGAGCGGTTGCGCAGTGCGGTCGCACAGGAATTGACCCTGACGCGCGAAGCGGTCACCAAATTGCAACTCGATCAGGCGCAGAACCTCGCCACCCTCACGCAGAATTTGTCACAAAAGCAGGACGCACTCAAAAGCGAAATGCTTGCGCAGACGCTGGAAAAAATTGCCGAACAAAGCCGCGTGCAAACCGAGGCCATGCAATCAACCATGCGCCTGTTGACCCTGCAAATCAGTGAGCGGGTAGAGCTACTGACCAAAACCAACGATACCCGTCTGGCTGAAATTTCCGGCAAGGTCACCGAGCGGCTTGATGAAGGCTTCAAGAAAACCAACGAAACGTTTGTTAATGTGATGACGCGTCTCGCAACGATTGATGAGGCGCAAAAGAAACTCGACGGTCTCACCACCAACGTGGTTTCGCTGCAGCAATTGCTGGGCGACAAAAAGTCACGCGGGGCGTTTGGTGAGGTGCAACTCGAGCAGGTGATTCGCAATATGCTGCCCGAGACCTCGTTTGAGTTTCAATATGCTTTTTCACACGGCGGGCAAAAGGTGATTGCCGATTGTGTGTTGAAGTTACCCGATCCGGTTGGGTTGATCGCCATCGACTCGAAGTTTCCGCTGGAAAATTACGAACGCATGATTTCAGACGAGGCCGACAAGGTGTCGCCGGCGGTATTCAAGGCTGACGTCAAGAAACACGTCGATGCGATCGCGTCAAAGTACATCATTGCCGGTGAGACCTCGGATGGTGCCATGATGTTTGTGCCGGCCGAAGCAGTGTTTGCCGAGATTCATGCACGCCATCGCGATATTGTTGAATATGCCCAGCAGCGGCGGGTGTGGATTGTTTCGCCGACCACGCTGATGGCGGTGTTGAACACCGTTCGTGCGGTGTTGAAAGACGTCGAGACCCGCAAACAGGTGCACATCATCAAGGACGAGTTGGGCAAACTTGGCAAGGAGTTTGGCCGCTTTGATGAACGCATGCGCAAGCTCGCCGAACACATCCGTCAAGCCAACAAGGATGTTGACGACGTGGCCGTGACGAGCAAAAAAATCAGCGATCGTTTCCAATCGATCGAACGCGTTGAGCTTGAGTCACTTGCATCCCCCGCCATACACGATCCCGCCGTACCGAGACTGATTGATACCGACGCAAATTGAATTGATGATTAACCGGACACTTTCCTCATGAAAAACGTAAAACTGAGCCACCTTTTGATGACTGCCACCAGCCTGATTTCTGCCGCCGTTGTATCCGCGCAAGCCCAGCCACTCAAGTATCCGGATACCAGAAAGGGTGATCAGGTCGACACCTATCACGGCACCACGGTTGCAGATCCGTATCGTTGGCTTGAGGACGACAACAGCGCCGAAACCAAGGCTTGGGTGACCGCCCAAAACGCCGTCACCGACAAATTCCTCGAGGCCATGCCGCAGCGCGCAGCCGTCAAGAAAATTTACACCGAGTTGTACAATTTTGAACGCTTCGGCCTGCCATTTAAAGAAGGTGGCCGCTATTTCTGGTCGCGCAACGACGGCTTGCAGCAGCAATCGGTTATCTATACCGCAAGGTCGTTGAAGGACAAACCAACCATTGCCATTGATCCAAACTTGTTATCGAAAGATGGCACCGTGGCACTCACTGGAACATCGGTCAGCCGGGATGGTCGTTTTTTTGCCTATGGCACCGCCGCTGCCGGCTCGGATTGGCAGACCTGGCAGGTGCGTGATCTGACGACCGGACGTGATTTGCCGGACAAGGTCGAGTGGGTAAAATTTTCGACCGCTGAATGGACACCCGACGGCAAGGGTTTCTTTTATTCACGCTACGACGCGCCAAAATCGGATGCCAAACTGACCGGCAGCAATTTTTTCCAGAAGCTCTATTACCACCGCGTCGGCACCGACCAGTCGAAAGACGTATTGGTTTATCAGAGCACGACCGAGAAGGAATGGGGCTTTGGCGCATCGGTGACGGATGATGCCCGCAACGTGATTATTTTTGTCTGGAAAGGTTCCGGCCGCAAGAACGGCTTGTTGGTCATGCCGCTGAAGAACGGTGGCTTGGTCGCCAACGCCGTGCCGACACCCATCACACTCGATTTTGACGCTGAGTACACACCGATTGGTGCCAACGGCAACACGCTGTGGGTCAAGTCTGACAAAGACGCGCCGAAGGGCCGCATTATCGCCATTGATTTGACCAAACGCGAACGCGCGAATTGGAAAACGGTGGTGGCCGAAACCAAAGACGCCATGACATCGGCCAATGTGGTTGGCGGCAGAATATTTGCGCAGTATTTGCAGGATGCCGCTGCGGCAATCAATGTGCATGCGCCCGACGGAAAATTGCTTAGCAAAGTAAACCTTCCCGGTGTTGGCTCCGCGTCTGGATTCGGCGGGCGCTTTTCGCACAA
>JANPDI010000087.1:0-29007 GCA_031431435.1 Burkholderiales bacterium | reverse complement strand
CCCGCCGGGTTTGGCAAGCTCTTTGCCAACCGCCAACCCAACGTCAAGTCCGACCGTGTCAGCCAATTCAATCGGGCCCATCGGCATACCGAATTCCCGGGCGGCGGCGTCGATGGTTTCGGCTGGAATACCTTCTTCGAGCATTACCTGCGCTTCGGTCATATACGGCGTGAGAATGCGGTTGACCAAAAAGCCCGGTGCTGACTTGACCGGCAACGGCAGCTTGTCGATTTTTTTCACAAACGCCTGTGAACGCTTCATCACCTCGGCGGATGTTTCCGGGCCTTGGACAATTTCGACCAACATCATCATTGCGACAGGATTAAAGAAATGAATGCCAACCAGACGCTCCGGTTGCAGCAGCCCCGCCGACAACTCTTGCAGTGGAATTGACGATGTATTTGTCGCGAGAATGGCGCCGGGCTTCAGACGCGGCTCAATCGACGCGTAGAGTTTTTTCTTGATGTCGGCATTCTCGACGATCGCCTCAATCACCAGATCACAATGGCCGACACCGTCGCCCTTCACATCCGGAATCAATCGATCCATCGCGGCCTGCACCAGATGCGGTAGCTTGAGTTTCTTTTTGTACAGTTCGGCGGCACGTTTGATGGCCGGCGCAATACGTGCGTGATCAAGATCCTGCAGGGTCACGGTAAAGCCTTTGAAGGCGCACCAGGCGGCAATATCACCACCCATCACACCGGCACCAACAACGTGAACGTGTTTGATACCCGGGTCACCCGATCCCAGCGCCTTGAGCCGGTCCTGCAGTTTAAAGATGCGAATCAAATTGCGTGCCGTCGGATGCTCAAACAGTTTTTGCATCGATGCGTCACTGTCAGCCGGAACATTGCGCGGATCGCCGCCAAATTTTTCCCACAGATCAATGATCGCATAGGGGGCCGGGTAATGATCCTTGCGGGCTTTTTTGGCGACTTGTTTACGTGATGCACCGGCGACCAGCGTGCGGATGATCGGCCAATTGGTCACCGCGTCTTTGAAAGCGGGTTGATGTGGCACGGGCGGCTTTTTTAACAACATCACTGCTGCATTGGCGAAATGTCGGCGCGGCGTGACGGCGTCAACCAGTCCCATGCGCAATGCGGTTTTGCCATTTACCGCACGACCGGTCAACATCAGGCCAAGCGCCTGGGTGGCGCCAATCAGTTTGGGCATGCGCATCGCGCCACCCCAGCCCGGCACGATACCGATCATCACTTCAGGCAACGCCATTTTTGTTTTTGCGCCGTCGTCGGCGATACGATATTTGCACGCCAATGCAAGCTCGGTGCCGCCGCCCATACAAAAGCCGTGAATCATCGCCACCGTCGGAAACGGCAGCGCGGCGACTTGGTCAAATACATCCAGACCCAGCTTGGTCATTGCTGCCGCCTCGGCGTAGGTGGTGAAGCTGGTGAATTCGTCAATGTCTGCACCGGCCGCAAAGCCATTGTCCTTGGCGGATTGAATGGCCAATCCGCTCACGGGATTGGCACGCAGATGCACACAAATCTCGCCGAGTTCACGTAACGCTTCTGACGAAAATGTATTGGTTGAATCGCGGCTGCCATCCGGCTTGGCGCGGTCAAAGGTGAGAAAGCCAGGCTTGTTTTCGTCAAGATCGAGACGCCAGTGTTTCCAGTTCTGCATTTTTATGGTTCCCTGCGAATATCAAAAATTCAAGGTGCAATACCCATGCGGTTGATCGGGCAAATTTGCCTGAAACACCCCGCCATTCGGCACGTTTCAAATCAGGCCGACACACAAACTGCCCGAGATGAGTATTGCGAGTAACGTCTAGACCCGCTCCAACAGCATCGCGCCGCCCTGTCCACCGCCGATGCAGAGTGAAGCAGCGGCATAACGACCGCCGGTTCGCTCCAACGTCTTCAAGGCGTGCAGCACCACGCGCGCACCGGATGCGCCGATCGGATGGCCCAACGCAATCGCACCGCCATCAACGTTGAATTTGCTGCGATCCATTTTGCCGAACGCGCCATCAAGGCCGAGCTTCTCCTTGCAATACGCTTCCGACTCCCAAGCAGCGAGACAGCCCAGCGCCTGTGCAGCGAAGGCTTCATTGATCTCAAGGCAGTCGAGATCATTCAAACCGAGATTGTGACGCCGCATCATCGGGGTGATGGCATGGACCGGCCCGAGCCCCATTTCAGCCGGGTCCAACGCACTCCACTGTGAGTCAATAATCGCGCCAAGTGGCTTTAATCCAAACTTGGCAACCGCGTCTTCACTCGCCAATATCAACATCGCGGCACCGTCGGTCACCTGCGACGAATTGCCTGCGGTGACATTGCCGTAGGTTTTGTCAAATACCGGCCGCAGCTTTGCCAGTCGCTCCGGCGTTGAATCGGATCGAACCCCGTCGTCATCTTTGTACACGTTGCCGCGGGCATCGATCAGCGGCTCAATTTCGCCATAGTGCCCGGCTTCGTGGCCTGCCAGCACCTTCAGGTGTGATTCCGCGGCAAACGCATCCATCATTTGACGGGTAATGCCAAATCGTTTGGCGACGATTTCGGCGGTTTGCCCCATCGACAGCTTGACGATCGGATCGGTCAGCCCCTTCAGAATCGCGATGACGGGTGCAAGATATGCCGGTCGGAATTTGACGGCGACACCGGCGCGTTGGCCAAATGATTTTGCCGCGTACCAATCCGCCAGCCAATTAACCATTGCCGGTCCAAACAGCAGCGGCGCGTGACTCATGGCATCAGTACCGCCTGCCAGCACCAGATTCGATTTACCCGCGAGAATATTGACGTAAGCCGAATCCAGCGCCTGCATCCCCGAAGCACAATTGCGCATCACCGTCCACGCCGGCACCTTGTCGCCACAGCCGACCCTCAACGACACGACGCGGCCGATATTCGCCTCATCGGCAGACGGCATTGCCGCGCCAACAATGACTTCATCAAACACCGTCGGCGGGAACGGTTGGCGCGCGAGCAACGGTCGTGCACAACCGACCGCGAGGTCACCACCGCTGAACGGCCCCAACTTTCCCTTTGCTTTAAGGAATGGCGTGCGGGCGCCATCAACAACATAAACTTTTTTCATCGTTACGTCCTATTCTGCCGCTTCTGCATATCGATCGCGGGCGGTGGACTGCGCCACCGTCAAGCCGAAGTTCTTGTCGAAGTCATCGACACGTACGACCTCTTTGGTCAACACGCGTGCACGCTTCCACAGCGCCAATTCGGTTTCGGTAATGACCGACAATTCCTTGGCTTGATCAAACACCGCTTCAATCGCTTTTGCGGAGATCCGGCCGGCTTTTTGTGCCACGCGCACCTTGGCTTCGATTGGCTCGGCGGCCATGACCGCATTCATCGCGGCATTCAACTGGCCCATGATGTCGTTCTCGTCGTCCGGCAGATACATGCCGGCAATCAAACGATCACGTGCCGCACACGGCGTGATCAGGATTTTTGCAACTTCGTGTCCGAGGTCGTCGGACGGCTGGATGAGTGTCATACCTTTTGGGAACACCAGCACGCGCAAGAACCAGGCGACAAAACGATTCGGGAAGTTCTTGATGATGCCATCCATCGCCACTTGTATCTTGAATGCACAGTCATACAGCGCCCACTTCAGAATCGGCAACTCATCTTTTTGCTGGCCGCGTTCGTCATAGAACTTGAGTGCGCACGAGGCAAGATACAGATACGACAACACATCTCCCAGTCGCGCGGAGAGTTTCTCCTTGCGTTTTAGCGAGCCGCCGATCACAAACATCGACACATCAGCCAGCAACGCGAACGCCGACGAGAAACGTGTCATCTGTTGGTAATAACGCTTGGTCTCAGGGCATGCCGGTGCGGGCAGACCCAACCCACCGGTGATGCCCATCCACAGCGCCCGGCCGGTATTGGACATGGTGAATTTGATATGCCCCCAAAACGCCTGATCAAAGTCATCAATGGAATCGGCGCGCGCGGCTTTCATTTCCTTCAACACCCACGGATGGCAGCGAATCGCACCCTGGCCAAAAATGATCAGTGAACGCGTCAGAATATTGGCACCCTCAACCGTGATGGCAATCGGTACCTGCTGATAGGCGCGGCCCAGATAATTGTTCGGGCCCATGCAAATGCCCTTGCCGCCGTGGATATCCATTGCGTCGGTAATCACCTGACGCATGCGTTCCGTGGCGTGGTATTTTGAAATCGCCGACAACACCGACGGCTTCTCACCCAGATCAAGTGCGCCGGCGGTAATGGTGCGTGTGGCATCCATCAGATATGTCATCGCGCCAATTCGTGCCAACGGCTCTTCAATGCCCTCAAATTTGCCAATCGGTGTTTTGAACTGCTGCCGCACGCGCGAGTAGGCACCTGAGGCAAAACTGGCGACCTTGCCGGCGGCGATTGATTGCGCAGGCAGTGAAATTGAACGGCCGGCTGCCAGACACTCCATCAGCATGCGCCAACCCTGTCCGAGCATCGGTTGCCCGCCGATCACCCAATCCATCGGGATAAACACATCCTTTCCCGAGTTCGGACCGTTCATAAATGCCGCATTCAAGGTCATATGGCGGCGACCAATATTGACGCCAGGGTGGCTGGTCGGAATCAACGCACAGGTAATGCCGAGGTCTGTTTCCCCGCCGAGCAATTTTTCCGGGTCAAACGCCTTGAAGGCCAGACCCAATAGGGTCGCAATCGGCCCCAGCGTGATGTAACGTTTTTCCCAAGTCACGCGCAGGCCGAGTGTTTCAACACCCTGCCACATTTGCTTGCAGACAATACCGACGTCCGGCATCGATGCGGCGTCGGACCCGGCATCGGGTGCGGTTAATGCAAAACAGGGAATCTCCAACCCCTTGGCGAGTCGTGGCAGGTAGTGGTCTTTTTGCTCCTTGGTACCGTAATGCATCAACAACTCACCCGGGCCGAGCGAATTTGGCACCATGACAGACACCGCGGCCGTTGCCGACCTGGTGGAAATTTTCATCACCGTCTGGCTGTGGCCGTAGGCGGAGAAACCCTTGCCGCCGTATTCCTTCGGAATGATCATGCCCAGGAAGCCGTTGTCCTTGATGAATTGCCATACCTTCGGGTGAAGATCATAGTCTTCGTGGGTGGTCTTCCACTCGTCGATCATGCTGCACAACTGATTGGTCGGCCCGTCGACAAATGCCTGCTCTTCCGCTGTCAACGTTGCCCGCGGCACGTTCAGCCATTTATTCCAATCAGGCTTGCCGGAGAATAAATCGCCGTCCCACCAAACGGTGCCCGCCTCCAGCGCTTCTTGTTCGGTGCTGGACATTTGCGGGAGCATTTTTTTGTAGGTGCTGAAAATCGGCACTGACAGCAAGGCCACGCGGATTGATTTGATATTGGCGATGAGCGACGCCGCCAGAAAAACGAACCACAGCGTTGCCGCAACGACGCCGCCAATAATGCCGCTTCCGGTACCGGCAATCAGCAGCACGCCAACGGCAACTGACCAGACCAGCGCGGGGACGGCGTGGTACGCCAGCACCCAAAGAACGGCAAAAACAACAAGGATTGAGATCAGGATTGTCATGGTGTTTCCTCTTTTACAGTTTCAATCAAATTACAAATCATGCGACGTTCGTTCAGGTTTGAAAGTGCTACGCCTCGTTGAACCATTGGTGGTCATCCCCCGCCGACCCGACCGGCGCACGCAGCCCTGCCGCCAGAAACGGGGCCAACCGTTTCAATAACAGTTCGTCGTTTTCTACTTCATTCGGGTGAAACTGCGCGATCATTTTTAATACGTCGGTGCCGGCCAGCGTAAATGACAGTGCGCCCATGACGAAGTGCAGCCGCCAGGACACTTCTTCGCGCGGAATGTGCGGCAGGGCGCGGCCGAAGGCGGCGCGAAATCGTCCCAACATTTCGGCATATTGGCTGGAGAGAAATTCGCGGATAAACGGCGCCGGGTCGGCGTAGGCACGCCCGAGCAATCGCAAAAAATTCTTTCCGCCCTGCTCCTGATCGCGCGCCATTTTCAACGCCGGAATAAACATGGCAGAGATAATTTTTTCGCATGTCAGCGGGTTTATTTTTGGATTGGCCGATGCGGCAGCCTCATAGGCCGATAACAACGTGACGCGATCCCGGTTCATCGGGTCGAGCCGTCGGGTAAACACGGCCTGAAACAATTCTTCCTTGGAGCCGAAGTGGTAGTTCGCCGCCGCCAAATTGACGTTTGCCGCGGTGGTGATCAAACGCAGACTGGTTGCCTCAAAGCCGTGTTCCATGAATAACTCTTCAGCCGCGTCCAAGATGCGTGATTTGGTATCAACCGCTTCAATTTTTTCGATGGGCTTGGCCGCGGAAATGTCCGCGAGCCGTGAAATTTGTGGGGATTTCTGTGTAACCGCAGTATTCATATGCAGAAAATATTCGCTTTTATGTGTATAAACAGGCGCTTAGGCGGCCAAAAGATAATTTCAAACAGTCGTTTTAAATGAGCGTATTACCAGGTCATGCTAGGTGTCAATCACAATCGATGGTGCGGTGCAGCAAAAGTACATTTGCCTGCGGCGTTTTTGGTTGTTTTGGCCGCCATTTTTAACGGCGTGGCCACCAAATCTGCCGGTCGTGGTGACCCAAACTACCTGCTCGGCACAAATTGATGGTGACATTAGCCGGCGAATTTGCCTGGCACGGTTGAGCCGAAGGTCGCGTGAACCAAGCAGGGGAAATTGCGCGACGCGGTATGCGCTACGCGTCATGCGCAATCGGACGCTGCAGAGCGGGCAACTTGCCAGCCACGACGCAAAGCATCAAAGTCCTTTATTGACGTGCTGTTTCAAGCATTTTTGCCTGAAAACGCGCTGCTGATAACAACTTTTTGCGGAAACAAAAAAGCCGCTCAATGAGCGGCTTTTTTTAACCTGAGAACGACTAGTTCTTTTTGATTGCTTCGAGCATCTTAAAAGTCGATTTGCTCGAACCGATAAAAAGTCGTTTGAAATATTTGCCTAAGCAACGACGCTCTAGCGTGTTGCGGCGGGTACGCTTGCGTTCGCCTGCCATGGTGTACTCCTGAAGGTGTTTAACAAAGACGCTGAATTATAAGGGAAATACGCTTTTTCGTCCCGACTATCGGCGGATCGGACCAACATCACGCTTCCCCGGCAAATCGCCGGGGAAGCGTGAATTTATGCGCCTGCGCGTTGCATTGGCGCTTTCAACGCCTCGCTCAGCGTATTCAGGCTCTCGCCCAAATGTGCTTTTGCCTCTTTACTCATCGGCTTGCCCATCGCTGCACGAATTTGGCCTTGCAGCTGAATCGCCTCGTCGCGCATCAAACTACGCGCATCCGCCGGTGTGGTTGCCGCCGGACGAATCAGCGCATTGGAAATACGCTTGATATGTTCACGTTGCAGATTGCGGCGCATGGTGTTGATATCGCCGCCGGTGCGCAGTTCAGTCCAAATCGCGTTCTGCAAGGTGTCATAGACTTCTGACAATTTCATCGCGTCAGCAGGTTTTGCCACCTTGTCCTGGCTGTCGAGTAACCGCTGCGCGACGCTGTCGGCATACAAAATGTCCATCACACCACGCTGCAGATTCATGACGCTGTTTGCAATCGACACATCAGGGTTACCACGACCCGGACCCCAGCGATCAAAGTGATCAATCGACAACCGGGACACAAACTCGGGCTTGAACTTGAAGCTTTCCACCTTGAACAATCCGTCCGTCACCAGCTGCAATGCTTCGCGTTGCTTGGCGACCGGGGTTGGCGTGTAAAGCGCATTGTTGCTACCGGCACGATCACGCACGTGTTTGACACCGCCGACATATTTCGCCAGTAACGGTGCCACCTGCGAAACCGAGCGGAAACCGGATGCAAATGAACGGGTCAGACGTTCATAACTTTCGCCCGGCTTCAGTTGCAACGTCTGCACACGATCCCACAATTCGCGCGAAAGCTTCATGCGCTTTTTATAGTATTCAATCGGGTCTGAACCCATATCAAAACGGTTTACGTCCGGATCCATACCGTTGAATCCGCCACCGCCACCCGCGTCTTCGTCGGTTGCATAGGCCAGCAACGGGTTGGTTGTTGCTTTCAGCGCAATCGCCGCCAAATCCGCCTTCTCGGTTTTTGCGTCGAGCGGTTTATAGGCGTACTCAACCGCCAGATAGTCGTATGGCCCCAGCGTCGACATAACATATTCGCCCTGCTTTTCGCCCTTGACCGCCAGGTTGAACGGGTTGTAATCCATGACCGAGCCAGCAAGACCATTGACCTTGGTAAACGCAGGATCCTGAATTTGTTTCACCGAGTAGATGGTTGACGAACGGAAGTTGTGGCGGAAGCCAAGCGTATGCCCCACCTCATGCATGATTACGTCGAATACATATGCCTGTGCCAGCTGTTCGGCTTCGGGTGAATCCATATCGATGCCACGCGCTTCAAGCACATCCATTGCAAAGTGCATGTCGTGCGCTTTTTCGGCCATGTAATTGCACTGCATGAACAGTGATTGTTGCTTCAAGCTCGGCGACATTGCGCCGGCCATGGCGGCATCAAACACCATTGGCTTGCCGATGTCTTCAACAACCAGGCGACGTGCGCCGCGCGCAAATACATCCGACATACCGATATCAGCGTCGAGAATTTCGCCGGTACGCGGGTCTTTGTGTGATGGCCCGATGGCGAAGCCGACATCGGCGCCGACAAACCAGCGCACCGAGGCGTGGCGTGCGTCCATTGTGTCGAAGGAATCTTTGTCGGTTTGTTGTTTGGCGACAATTGCGTTTTTGAAGCCGATTTTTTCGAATGCCTTGTTCCATTCAACGATGCCGCCGTCGACTGCCTTGCGATATTTCATCGGCACATTTTTATCGATCCAGAACACGATCGGCTCTTTTGGCTCTGACATCGACGCACCCGCGTCCTTCTTTTCCAAGCGCCAGCGATTGACCAAATGCTGTTTGACCTTCGGCGACGTGTCTTCATCAAAGTTTGTGCGTGTTGAGACAAAGTGTCCGACCCGCTCATCCGCCACGCGCTGCGCCATTGGCACATCGGGCAACTTTGCAAATGAATAATAGAAACTCACAAACAGACTGCGCGGATCCGGTGTGCTTTGTGGCGGCGACGGCATTGGCACGGGCGACGGTGTCAATGGTGGCGCGTTCAGCTTCGGCACACTGAAATGCGCCTGTACTTTCATACCGGTAATCATGTCGTTATTGTTGACATGGGTAAAGCTGGTGTTACGTGCATCAAGCGAAAACGGCATGCGGTAGGCGAATTCAAGGCGGGTCAGATAGCCTGGAATATCGACAAACAGGAGACTGTTAGCCTCGATCAAGATTGCCTTGGTTTCCGGGTCAGCCGCAGATGCGGCCGTTGTGCTTGACAGCAGTGAATCCGAAAAGCCTTCCGAAACGAACTGCGCCTGCGGCGAGCCTGGGGTGGCATAAAATTCAGTATTTTTCGCAATTAGCTGAATCTGGTTGCCGATCTTCTTGAACACGGCCATTTCTGCACCGCCCATTTGCGAGCCGTACAAACCACGTTCGCCGACGCTCTGCGGGATGTTGTAGGTGAAGAAAAACGGCTTATCAAACTGCTCGGGCTTGATTGCCAGCCAGACCTTTTCATCCTTCTGGTAGGTCGTAAAGAAACCAACGGTCATCTTGGCGTCCTTGATAATGTCCTTAAACGGACGCGGCGCAGCTGGTGTTGGCGCAGCCGGCCCGCCGGCTGCAGGGGCTGCAGCGGGCGCGCCAGCGGCGGGCGGCGCCGCGGGTGGCGCCCCGGGTGGCGCTTGGGCCAACAATGATGCGGACAGGGTCGCCAGTACGGCGGCGGCGATTGTCTTGCGGATAAATCGTTGTTGCGGGGATGACTTGGCAAAAGACATTATCAAAGACCTTCCTCTTGGGATTGTTGTCGGTATGGTTGGTGCGGCGCGCACTGTCGAATGGATGTTGTTCAGGCGCAATTCGGCAGGGTGAATTTACGGAATCGTCGCGGTCCTGCCCAGTCGATTACGACCAAATGCGGAAATGGTTCCCAATCCCGCGAAAAACCGCGACCGGCCGGATGTTAGGCGCCGGCCAATTTTATCGGGTTGCCGGCAAACCTGCCATCGAGTTACACAATTTGGATGAAAAACCATTGATATGCCACTGGAAAGGTGCCCGCAACCGACTGATCTATTTTCCGACAGCATCACCTGCGCATACAGCAAAAATTTTCTTGCCGGTTTTCACATTGCAAATCTGGCATAAAAAAAGGAGACCGAAGCCTCCTTTTTGAACCACTGTATTGCCTGTCTTGACGGCATACTTAATGATCGAGTCTAGGTCGAAAACGACGATCCGCAACCGCAGGTGCTGGTTGCGTTCGGATTCTTGATGACAAATTGGGCACCCTCAAGACCTTCGGAATAATCGATTTCCGCACCAATCAGGTACTGGTAGCTCATCGGATCAATCAACAGTTGGACACCTTTTTTTTCCATCACGGTATCGTCTTCGTTAAGGATCTCGTCGAAAGTGAATCCATATTGCAGGCCAGAACAACCGCCGCCGGTCACAAAAACCCGCAACTTGAGGTCGCTATTACCCTCTTCTTCAATTAACGCTTTTACCTTATCGGCGGCGTTATCGGTAAAAAGTAACGGGGCCGGCATCATCGACATATCATTCATTTCATTCTCCTGGCCGCATAAACAGGCGGCTGACTGCCATTACAGTTGGTACATGGGGGCGGTTGCGTGACAGTCAAGTCGGCTGCGCGCCAGACGCCGGCTTGAATTCGATCACTTTATCACTATTGCGCCCGTCGCCCTCGTGAACCATGCGTCCCATGACGATCGCGCCAACGTGGATTTCGATGGTTTTGTAGGTCACATCACCTGTGACCCGCGCCTTCGGCATGAGTTCCAAATATTCGCGTGCGCGTACTGGCCCGGCCACTGAGCCGTTCACCACAACATGTGCAACTTCGATTTCACCCTCAATTTTTGCCAGCTCTGACAACACCAGCGTACCCGGCTTGTCACCAACCGCCTTAATGTTGCCTTTGACCGTACCATCGATGCGAAGACCGCCGGTAAATTGCACGTCGCCGGTAATGGTTGTGCCGGCACCGATCAAGCTGTCAATCGGGCTGGCTTTATTGGATTTGCTACTAAACATAGTCAACTCCTTCAGAAGAAATATTGCTAAAGACTGATATTTCGCTGCGCCCGAACGTCAAGCCCCGGCATTCCCAAAACGCGCACTTGCACACTCTTCAATTGGGCACCATCCGGAATTTTAAACCTGCCGTCAATTTTTTGGTAAAAACGAAACTCGATGGTTCCGGCCGACGCACGCATTTCGGCATCTGTTGGAAAACTCAGCACCATTTGCGCCGGTTGGCCGGGCAGTTGTACCCGCGCAATAACCTGGACTTTGCCCTTGAAATCAAGTTTTCGTTGCCCGCCTTGGGTGATCAACAGCCGGTAGCGAAATTCATTTGGCAGGGCGTCAGCTTCAACCTTGAAGTTCTGTATCGCCAAGCCGTCAGGCACACTTCCCGACGACATCACATTACGAAGAAATCCCAGGTCTTCTTTCAGGCTGGCATTTTCTTCCTGCAATTGTGCGAGATTTTTTGTCAGCTCAGCCTGTGCTGACGTTTCAACTTTTAGTTTGCTTTCGTTTTCATTGAGCGCAGACTTTGCTGCTTCGTAACTAAGCTTGAGCTTGGTATTGTCGCTAGTCAATGCGTCAATTTGTTTCTTTGCCTCTTCTCGGCTAAAGCCGGTAATACGATAACTGTTATCAACGATTACCCAGGCAATCGCGCCGGCGACGCCCATCGCAACGCCATAGCCGCCAACCTTTATGTACCAAGGCACGTGCGAACGGATGGCGAGCCTCTCAGACCGGATACCGATCTTTGAGCGAATTTTTCGCCAAGAACCACGCAATTTGAATTCGCTAAGCATCCGGAAGTTTTTTATATGGGAATTTTAGTTGATTTCTCAAATCAGCATCAGCCATGCTGGTATTCAAACCATTCGGTAACAAACGCGATGGATATCGGCTGTTTTTGTCTCTGCAGCGCGACAAATATTCCACGGCCAAAACGTGCAAAAAGCCGCATAAGGCGGCTTTTTGCATAATCGGACGAATGTCGCCTGGTAACTTTTAGCGTTTCGAGAACTGCTTGCGACGACGTGCTTTGTGGAAACCAACCTTTTTACGCTCGACTTCACGTGCGTCACGGGTAACAAACCCCGCTTTGGAAAGCTGCGGTTTCAGGTTTGCATCATAGTCGATCAGTGCGCGGGTAATTCCGTGCCGCACAGCACCGGCTTGACCTGATTCACCACCGCCAAAAACGTTGACCATGATATCGAAGCTGTCGGTATTACCCGTCAGTTCCAACGGCTGGCGAACAATCATGCGACCTGTTTCGCGTGAAAAATAGACATCAAGCGCTTTATCGTTAACAACGATCAGGCCCTTGCCGGGTTTGATGAAAACACGTGCGACCGCGCTTTTGCGGCGACCCGTTCCATAGTGATATTTACCGACCATTTTCGGGTTCCTTAAATCGTGAGTTCTTTGGGTTGCTGTGCAGCATGCGGATGCGCGCTGCCGGCATAAACTTTCAACTTCTTGATCATTGCATAGCCCAGCGGGCCCTTGGGCAACATTCCCTTGACGGCTTTTTCAAGCACGCGCTCGGGATGCTTTTCTTGCAGCTTGTTGAAGTTTGTTTCGTAAATACCGCCCGGATATCCGGTGTGACGGTAGTAGATTTTGTCTTCGGCTTTGTTGCCGGTCACACGCAGTTTTTCGACATTGGTGACGATGATGAAGTCACCGGTATCAACGTGTGGTGTGTATTCTGGCTTGTGCTTGCCGCGCAAACGCAATGCGACTTCAGCGGCCAGGCGACCCAGTACTTTGTCGGTTGCATCAACGTGTAACCAACCGTGTACAACTTCGTGCGGCTTGGCGGAAAAGGTTTTCATAATTTACTCACTTAAATATCGGTTTCGGCTGTTGAGGTTTTTGAGTTATCTGGTTTATTCCACGGTTCCGTCGCAGATAAACGCAAATAAAAAACGCTCACTCGTCAGGTTCGGGGCGAACGATTAGCAGAACCTGAAATTCTAATGTATTCAATGCCCTGCCGTCAACTTTGGATTTCAGTTTCGGCAATTGACCAATGGCCGGGGCAATTCACCGGGGCGCCGCTATACTTGTTCATCTCCCTGCGAAACACTTGGAATTTCAAGATGAAGATGCGTATAAATTGGCTCAAAAACGTCGCATTTGAAGCCCAAACTGAATCTGGTCATCAAATCCTAATGGATGGTTCACCCGAGGTTGGCGGGGAAAACCGTGGCGCGCGGCCGATGGAAACCGTTTTAGCCGGAACCGGTGCGTGTAGCGCCATTGATGTCATCCTCATTCTAAAGAAATCCAGACAAGCAGTAACCGATTGCTATGTTGAGTTACAAGCAGACAGGGCAATGTCTGACCCGAAAGTGTTTACTCGCATACATTTTCATTTTGTGGTCACGGGGGTTGCGCTTGATCCGGTCAAAGTTGGACGGGCGATCCAGCTATCGGCTGACGTCTATTGTTCTGCGTCGGCGATGCTGGCCAAGACCGCCAATGTCACCCATGATTTCGAGATTAATGAAGCCGCATCGACTGACCGGTTGGCCGGCGTTTGATCAAGTATTCGCGGCTGGGCGGTTTGTTGTCAGCCAATGTTTACCGTCTTGCGCCGGATTAGCCCAAGGCCCTGCATTGCCGAACACACTAAACCCAATAGGTTGTCGCCGTCATCAATTTTGACGATGCCCGCATTGCCGTTCTGATTGGCGGCGGCAGCGGGATGCCGCCATGCGCTTCGCCACTGTCGCCATGGGCAATTTCGTCCGCGCGCATTTGCGCAACAATGGCACGGCTACAAAGATCGTTTGCGGGCAGCTTTTCGAGGTGTGTATCAAGATGCGCCTCAACCTGCCGCTCGGTTTCAACCAAGAACCCCATACTCCATTTGTCGCCCGCCAGACCAGATACCACACCCAGGCCCCACGCCCCTGCGTAAAACAGCGGGCTCAACACGCTGGTTCGTCCGCCCAACTCATCAATCCGACTTGCACACCACGAAAGGTGGTCACGCTCTTCGCGCGCGGCATCTTCAAGGACCAGCTTGGTGGCGTTGTCGCGCGCCACCAGTAACTGCCCTTGATAAAGAGCCTGGGCGCAGACCTCACCAACATGATTGACCCGCATCAGCCTCACGCTCTCGGTCGCGCCAGCAGTGTTGGCTGAAAACAAACCAATTTCTGCATCTGCCGGCGGCCGGGGCACTGCGCGACTGGCCGGGGTTACGGCAAACACGGTCCTGAGAGCGGTGTCAATTTGATCTATCAATCGATCGGCAATATTCAACATTGGGCAATTGTACAAACAAAACGGGCACCCGAAGGTGCCCGTTTGGCAAAACATTCAACAAATGTCGTTGAAATTAGAACGTGTGACGCATACCGATTGCAAAACCACGTGGATCTTGGTCAGCTGCGATTGCCAATGTATTGGCACCGAAGTTACCCAATCCAGTTACGTTATTCTTCGTCTGTGTGTAAACCGCGATAAGCGATGTACGACGCGAGAAGTTATAGAAGTAACCAACCGAGTTAACTTTTGAATCCGGCTCGGTCACAAGGGTTGCTGCTGTGGCACGTGTTGCGCCTTCTTTCGAACGCTGCATCTGGAAAGCAAACTGGCTCTTGCCCGCTGTGTACAACAGATTGAGCATCTCGGATCTTTGATCAGAGGTCACCGTTGTGCCGCCACCCGTTTTCTTGAAACGCTGAATCAAAGCAGCAACACGCATTGGACCGAATGTTACGGATCCGCCAAATGTCTGGCCTGTCTCCTGAGCGCCGGCGACGTTTGCTGATGCGCCGGTGTAGTTCTTGAAAATATCCTTATGCTTTTCGTAACCGTACGATAACGAAATCGGACCTTTATCATAGGTCAGGTTCATGGAGGAGATAACCGGGTTAACGGTCGCTGTCTTACCTTCATTGGCGGTGTAGCTCAAACGTGCCTGGAAACCTGAGAAATTTGGGGACCAGTATTGCGCCACGTTCTGGTCGCGGCGGCTGAACTGGCCGCGATCACTCATGACCGAGGTGTAACCGGCGATGGTGGTATCACCAAACACGTCATATTTTGCTGCAGCCAATTTGAATGGCAGATCCCAACGACCAAGCAACACGGAACCAAAATCACCCTGCAGGCCAACGCCGCTGTTGCGGTTACCGAAGGTGGTGTCGCTTTGGTCTGGACGGAATTCGGTTTCGAGTTGGAAGAAGGCTTTCAAACCGCCACCCAAATCTTCGGTACCGCGAACGCCAAGCAACGATGCGCCGTTGTTGTTGACGCGGTTACGGCTGGCGACAGGCGCAGCAGTGCCGCCGTCGGCTTTGACGTTTTCAAACATCACATATACACGACCGTAAAGCGTAACTGGGTTGGCGGTTTGCGCCATTGCAACTGGAGCCGCCGTGGCGGCTGCAACTGCAAGTGCGATCAATTTCTTATTCATCAAAAATCTCCTTTGGTTTAACGGTAAGGCTATTGGATTTCTATCTGTTGCATTTGACTCAAACCTCTAGGGCCAGAGACGTCACCGCGAGCACACCTGATCGAAATTATCGATGCAGTCGCTCCGATACGACTTCTCCGCCTGAATTCTTCGAGAAGCTCCCGACAGTTTGCCAAAAATACCCCCTTCCCTCAAGCAAATAGGGGTAAAAACAGGTTGGCAACAGGTGCCTGTTGCGCGAATGCAACAGGCATTTCATGCTGTCTTGAAGCCGTCAAAATCCGGACGGGCGCAAAAAAGCCCGAAAGCCGGCATTCCAGAATGAGGTTATCCGGCCAATTTACCTTGAAAGAGCGCGCCGAGCGCAATACCCGGGTCGGCTGCACGCATCAATGCGCCACCAATCAGAAATGTGGAAATTCCATTTGCCTGCATAAAATCAATGGCTTGCGTAGACTCAATGCCGCTTTCGGTGACCACAATACGCCCGCCGCCTGCAAGCGGTGCTAATCGCGTCGTGGTTTCAAGATCGGTTTCAAAGCGGGTCAAGTCACGGTTATTGATACCGATCAAGGGGGTTTTCAACCTGACCGCCTGTTGAATTTGTGAATGGGTGTGTGATTCCACCAGAACCGCCAACCCAAGCGACGCAGCCAAGCTTTCCCAATCGATAAAGGTGTCGATTGGTGCGGCATCAACAATAAACAGGACGGCATCAGCGCCCATCGCGCGTGCCTCGACGATTTGGTAAGGATCAACAATAAAATCCTTGCGAAGGATCGGCAAATCGCACGACGAACGTGCGGCGTGCAAGTCGTCCGCTGTACCGCCAAAGTACGCAAGATCGGTCAAAACCGACAGACAAGTCGCGCCGTTTGCCTGATAACTCGCCGCAAAACGGCCGGGCGTAAAGTCACCGGCGGCGCGAAATTGTCCCGCTGAAGGACTTTGTTTTTTAATCTCCGCAATGACCGCCGGCCGGCCGGCTTGCTGCTTGGCAATAATCGCGCCGACAAAGTCCTTTGTGGCGGGACGCATGGCAATTTGTGCCTGCAACACCGCCAATGGAACACGTCGTTTTGCCTCGTCAACTTCCCGCCGTTTAGTCGCGAGGATTTCTGCAAGAATATTTGCCATTTGACGTCAGCCGCTAAGATTGAAACGCCTTGGTGAACGCAATCAGTTGGTCAAGTTTTTGTTTCGCTTGCCCAGATTCGATCATTTCACGTGCACGGGTTGCACCGCCCCATAAGTCATTGGCAAGCCCGGCAACATAAATTGCCGCCCCGGCATTAAGAATCACGATATCTTTGGCCGCACCCGATTTGTTGTTCAATACGTCCAATAACATGGCTTTCGAGGCGTCCTTGTCGGCTGCACGAACCGTTTCAATAGAGACAACGTCGAGCCCAAACTGCTTCGGCTCGATGACAAATTCGGTGACAAAGCCGTGTTTTAACTCGGCGACATGCGTCTTTCCACCCAACGTGATTTCGTCGAGGCCATCAGCGCCGTGCACCACCATGACGTGCTTGGCGCCGAGCTGCTTCAGTACCCGGGCCTGGATGCCAACCAGATCTTGATGAAACACACCCATCAGCTGGTTTGGTGCACCAGCCGGATTGGTCAACGGCCCCAGAATATTGAGGATCGTCCGCATGCCAAGCTCTTTCCGAACCGGTGCCGCATATTTCATTGCGGGATGATGATTTGGCGCAAACATGAAACCGATACCCACCTTGTCAATCGATTCAGCCACTTGGGACGGCGTGATATTTACGTTGATGCCAAGCGCCTCAAGCACATCCGCGCTGCCTGATTGGGAAGACACCGAACGCCCACCGTGTTTGGCAACTTTTGCGCCCGCCGCAGCGGCGACAAACGCCGCTGTCGTTGAAATGTTAAACGTGTGCGCCTTGTCCCCGCCGGTGCCGCAAGTGTCAACCAAATGTGATTTGTCGGTTACCTCGACCTTGGTTGAAAACTCGCGCATCACCTGGGCGGCGGCGGCAATTTCTGAAACACTTTCGGTCTTGACGTGAAGTCCCATCAAAATCGCCGATAGCTGGACTTGTGAGACTTTGCCCTCCATGACTTGCCGGAAAATATCGACCATCTCGTCGAAAAAAATCTCGCGTTTGTCGGAAAGCCGGCTGATCGCTTCTTGCGGTGTAAACATCGTTGGTGGCCCAGGTTTTGTATTTGTCAAAAGACTCAATACGCGTTCAAAAAATTCTTCAATAATTGATGGCCGTGCTCAGTCATGATCGACTCGGGATGAAACTGCACACCCTCTATCGGCATGGTTTTGTGGCGCACCCCCATGATTTCGCCGTCATCGGTCCACGCGGTGATTTCCAGACAATCCGGACACGATTCACGTTCAATGACAAGCGAGTGATAACGTGTGGCCCGATAGGGCGATGGCAAACCGGCAAACACGCCGGTATTGGCGTGACTGATTTGCGAGGTCTTGCCGTGCATCAGCGTCTTAGCGTGAACGATCCGGCCGCCGAAAGCCTGGCCGATACTTTGATGGCCCAGACAAACCCCCAACAGTGGAATCCGGCCGGCAAACTTGGTGATGGCCGGCACTGAAATACCGGCTTCGGTCGGCGAACATGGCCCGGGAGAAATGACGATCTTCGACGGTGCCAGTTGTTCGATATCCGCCAGTGAAATTTCGTCGTTACGCTTGACCAACACGTCTTCCCCAAGTTCCCCCAGATACTGGACAAGATTGTAGGTGAACGAATCGTAGTTATCGATCATGAGCAGCATGATCAGCTCCTCCGGCCAAAAAATGACGCAAATTCGCCGATCAAACGATCGACGTCCGCAGCGGTGACGTCGAGGTGGGTGACCAATCGTGTGCGCGGACCGACAATTGCCTTGATGCCGGCCCGGGCCAAGTGCTGCTGGAGTAATTCGACATCCGACGCCGGCATATCAACAAAAACAATATTGGTGTCGGGCATATTCACGATCAACGGCTTGATGGCCGCCAAACCGGTTGCGAGCCGCATCGCGTTCTCATGATCCTCCACCAGACGATCAATATGATGGTCAAGCGCATAGATGCCCGCCGCCGCCAGAAATCCGGCTTGGCGCATGCCGCCGCCTAGCATCTTCCGATGGCGTTGTGCGCGTTTGATTAATTCGGTGGTCCCGCACAACACCGAACCGGCCGGTGTGCCGAGACCTTTTGACAGACAAATCGACACCGAATCAAAGTTCTTGCAAAGATCCTTCGCCGTTCGTTTGGTTTTCACCGCGGCGTTAAACAGTCGCGCGCCATCAAGATGCATTGCCAGCTGTTTTTGCCGCGCAAATTCACCGACCTCGGCCATATAAGATTCTGCAATCACCTGCCCGCCAATGGTGTTTTCCAGGGCGATCAGTCGTGTGATGGCAAAGTGGCTGTCATCGGGTTTCACGGCTGCGCGGATCTTGTCGAGTGGCAGCGTACCGTCGGCTGCGTTTTCAATCGGCTGCGGTTGGATTGAACCAAGCACAGCGGCACCACCACCCTCGTACTTGTAGGTATGCGCATGCTGGCCGACAATATATTCATCACCACGCGCACAGTGCGCCATCAGTGCACACAAATTGCTTTGGGTGCCCGAGGGCAAAAAAAGCGCCGCTTGCATTCCCACCATATCCGCTGTCTTTTCCTGCAACGCATTCACCGTCGGGTCGTCACCAAAGACGTCATCGCCGACGTCGGCACCCGCCATGACGGCGCGCATCGCCGTCGTCGGCCGCGTCACGGTGTCACTTCGCACATCGATTGTTTTCATCTTGTTTGTCCGCTAGCTGGTTGAATCAAGGCCGGTTGCGACCATTTCAGCCGCACGCAACAGCGCACGCGCCTTGTTTTCGGTTTCCTGCCACTCGAGTTCCGGCACCGAATCAGCGACGATGCCGGCTGCCGCCTGTGCATACAACACGCCGTCTTTGACAATACCCGTACGGATTGCTATGGCCAGGTCCAAATTACCATTGAATCCCAAATAGCCCGCGGCGCCGGCATAAATTCCGCGCTTCGACGGCTCGAGCTCGTCAATCACTTCCATCGCGCGCACCTTGGTGGTGCCGGTCACAGTTCCGGCAGGAAAGGTCGCCCGCAGCAGGTCAATCGATCCAACACCGTCGCGAATGACGCCGTCGACATTTGACACCAGATGCATCACGTGGGAATAACGCTCAACCACGTATTGTTCCGTCACCTTGATGCTGCCGACCTTGGCGATACGGCCGATATCGTTGCGGCCCAGGTCGATCAACATCAGGTGTTCGGCCAGCTCTTTCGGGTCGGCACGCAATTCCAATTCAAGCGCAAGATCCTGCTCGGGGGTCTCGCCGCGTTTACGGGTTCCCGCAATTGGCCGAACCGTCACCTTACTGCCCTCTTGTCGCACCAGAATTTCAGGCGATGCGCCGACAATATGGAACTCGCCCATATCAAAATAAAACATATACGGCGAAGGATTGATCGAACGTAACGCACGATACAAATTGATTGGTGGCGCATCAAACGGTTGCGAAATTCGCTGCGAGATCTGCACTTGCATGATGTCGCCATCGACAATGTACTGTTTGGCCTTTTCGACCGCCTTGAGAAAACGCGCCTTGCCAATTTCTGAGACAGGCTTGTGTGTAATCCCGGACGGCACGTAAACCGGCAACGGTGCGTGGCTGCGCAGCTGCATTCTGATTTCGGTCAACCGGCGCTGGGCGTTCTGAAACGCGTTTGGCAACGCGGGATCAGCATAAACAATGATGGTGAGTTTGCCCGACAAATTGTCGACCACCGCCAGTTCATCGGACAACATCAGCAAAATGTCGGGCGCGCCGATTGCATCCGGTTTATCAACAAACTTTTGATCCAGTTGTTTGGCGAGTTTGGGCTCGATGTATCGCACCGTGTCGTACCCAAAATAGCCGGCCAGTCCGCCGGCGAAACGCAACGCCCCCTCGATTGGCGCCGCCTTGAAACGACCACGATATTTTTCAACAAATACCAGCGGATCGTCGGCGAACTTATGTTCAATCTTTTCCGGCGCGCCGCCCGTTTTGGTGCGCATCACCGCCACCTCGTGGCCATGCACCTCAATCCATTCGCGGGCGGGCAGGCCGATGATCGAATAGCGGCCAAAGCGCTCGCCACCAATCACCGACTCAAGCAAATAGGTGTGCGGCTTGTTGGCCAGCTTCAGATAAATGGATAGCGGTGTGTCAAGATCGGCAAACGTCTCAAGTGTGACCGGGATACGGTTATAGCCGTCGGCGGCCAGGCGTTGGAACCGCTGGAAATTAGCTTCATTCATGGTGCTCTCGACAAAGACAGTTGGAACGGAAAATGCAACAAATGACAGGCGTGTCTAACTACGCCAGTTTTGCCATCGCCACATCCATACTGTTTTATCGACAAACGTCATGATGATTTTCGAAAGGATAATTGTTATGGCGCTATCTTAGCGTACTTTAACGCAGACGGCAGATCGTCGATAAACGCATCACAATCCAATCCGCGCAACTCCTGTCCCTCGTTATAGCCATACGGCACCACAAAAACCGGACAGCCTGCGGCACGCGCGGCCGCCGCATCGTGCATTGAGTCGCCAATAAAAATGACCTCCTCAACCTTGACACCAAAATGTTTGGCGGCGTGTTGAATCGGCAGCGGATGCGGCTTCTTTTCGGTCAGGCTGTCGCCGGAGAGTACCAGCTCAAAATAAGCGGCGAGGCCGGATTTTTCCAGCAGTGGCAACGTAAATCGCGCCGCCTTGTTGGTGACACAGCCGAGCTTGAATCCTTTTTCCTGCAATAACGTCAGCCCCTCAAATACGCCGGGAAACACACTGGTGGTGTCGGCAAGACATGTTTCGTATTGCCTTTCAAATTGCGCAACAGCGACCTTTGTTGCGCCCGCCCCCAATTCCCCGACCGCACTTTTCATGCTGAGCGAGACAAGGTGTGGGATACCGCGACCGATAAAGTTGCGAATGGTGGCCGTCTCAAGCGGCCCAAATCCAAACACCTCACGCATGCGATTTGCCGCCGTTGCAATGTCGCCGGCGGTATCCAGCATCGTGCCATCGAGGTCAAGCAGAATCACCTTTGCCGGCACCGGCATTGGAAACTTGGGCTTGGCCCGATAACGTATTTTTTTTGCCTCGACATCGGGCAAAGTTTCACCATCGACTGGTAAAGTCTTTGTTGGGCGCGCCTTTTCAGGCATTTTAGCCCCGAAAGCCCCGCCAGTGCTGGCATCTTCGAAACTGTCTGGCATGTTGGGTTGTTGCATATTAAGTATTCTTGGGCAACGCAAGGGTATGTTGCGACGATTGGGAGGCTGCTGCAATTGCCGGTTGTCGCCAATCCATGGTCATTCAGGTTACGCCAGCCAGCGCCAACCGCATCGCCGAAATGGTCCGCGCATAATCATCCGAATCAAAAATTGCCGAGCCGGCGACAAATGTGTCGGCCCCCGCCCTGGCGATGTCCGCAATGTTGTCTGCCTTGACGCCGCCATCAACTTCCAGCCAGATCTGACGGCCCGAACGCTCAAATTCTTGCGCAATCCGCTGTTTCGCTGCGCGCAGTTTTTGTAACGCTTCCGGAATAAATTTCTGGCCACCAAAACCGGGGTTGACGCTCATGATGAGGATAAGATCAACCTTGCCCATCACGTGGTCGAGGTAGCTCAGTGACGTGGCTGGATTGAAGACCAGACCCGCCTTGCACCCGTTCTCACGGATTAGCGACAGTGTGCGATCAACATGCTCGGAGGCTTCCGGATGAAACGAGATAATATCGGCGCCGGCCCGGGCGAAATCCGGCACGATGCGATCAACCGGTTTGACCATCAAATGCACATCAATCGGGACCTTGCTGCCGTCAACACGCTTGGCATGTGGGCGCACCGCTTCACACACCATCGGACCGATTGTCAGATTCGGCACGTAATGATTGTCCATGACGTCAAAATGTATGACGTCGGCACCGGCAGCGATGACATCGCGCACCTCTTCGCCAAGTCGGGCGAAATCAGCGGAAAGAATTGATGGTGCGATTTTAAAGGTCATGCCGCGATTTTACGCGAAGACCACCCGCTTCTGCGTGGTAGCATTTCAGCATGAGTGACGATCCCAAATACGCGGTCAACGTGTCCGCCAATGCCTTCTTCCTCCCGGAACAGTCGGACGAGGATAACGACCAATTTGTGTTTGCCTACACAATCAAGATCACCAATAACGGCAGCTTGCCGGCAAAACTGCTTTCGCGGCATTGGGTGATCACAGATGCCGACAGCAAAATTCAAGAAGTGCGGGGCGTCGGTGTTGTTGGCGAGCAACCAACACTTGGCCCGGGCGAAAGTTTTGAATACACGTCCGGCTCGTCGCTTGAAACCAGTGTTGGTACCATGCGCGGCACTTACCAAATGGTGGCGGAGGATGGCACTAAATTCGACGCGATTGTGCCGGAATTCACGCTTTCCGTGCCGCGTATTTTGCATTAATCCCGACGGAACGTTTTACTGTTCCGCCGCGTTGCCAACGCAACCTTTGGTTACGGCTGCACCACCGTTCCACCAGCCGGCGGCGTTCCGGCATTATCAATGACCGTTGGGGCAACCGGTACCGTACCGCTGACATTCATTAACCACACGGTCAACTTGCCGTCAGGCCGCAGCCACGCGATATCCGTCAGGCCGTCACCATTGAAGTCACCCGTCGCGTATAGCTGCCAACTGGCATCGGCGGTCGCCCAAAAATAGGTTGTGGCAGCGACGGTCGCGGTGGAAGCCGTGCAGGATGCGTTTGGATCGTCGGGGTTTGCGCTCGGCGGCGGCAACACCGCGCCGGTTGCATCTAGTGATGTGATGGTGACCTGTCCGGTGCCGGCATTACGCGCCAGAATATCGCCGGAACGCCGCCCGGTGAAATCGGCGAGTTTGAGCGCGGTGAAGCCGTTGACAATAACGCCCGAGGAAAAGTTTGCGCATGTTCGGCTGGCCGTTGCCATCAACACACGTATTTGCCGGTCGGGGCTGATGTAAATCATGTCAGCGGCACCGTCCCCGTTCAGATCGGCCGCACCAAGCAGCTTCCAGTTCAACGGGGCGCCGCCGCGTTTGCGGACCTGCGTAACCCCCGCGCCGTTGGTAAACCAGATATAAGAGACACCCGTATCGGCCGATTCCGTCACAACGTAGCGCCAGACGAGATCGCCGTAGCCGTCACCATCCAGATCGCCAACAGCCTGGACGTCCCATACCTGTTTGACCTGCCGCCAATAGGTGCTGTTTGCCTGATTGAAGTCAGGCCAGGTGCGAACATCGCCAAAGGTGCCTTGGGTCATGTTCTGATAGGCAAGATCCGACCGGCCGTTGCCGTCAAAATCAGCAACCCCGGCTATCCGAAAACTGGATCCCGGGTCATTCATCACGGTGAATTGAAACTGGTTGTTTGCCCACCGGCCTGCGTACAATTGCGGCGTTGACGTTCTGACCAGGATCGCGCTCCTGTTGTTGCCATCGAGGTCAATTTCACCCCGCATCGAAAGTGGCGGCACGGCAACCACGACAACCTGGATACTTCTACTCACCGCAGCAGCTGGACGAAAGTTGCCGTTGCCTGCCTGATTTGCCGTCACACTGCATGTACCGACGGTCAGCAGACTCAATATTTGACCCGACACGCTGCAGACTGCCGGCGTTGCGACTGAATAGGTCACCGCCAAGCCCGACGATGATGTCCCCGTCAGGAAAACCGTGCCGCCAACCCTGCCGCTGGACGCCATCGCAAAGGTGATTGCCTGATCTTGCGAGCCAGAGCCCGGCGTGGTTGCAATCAGTGTCACATCGTCAAGCAAAAACGAAGTTGCATTTGCCGCATCCGTCACACCCTTGAAGCTGACCCGAACCGTCTGCCCCTTGTAGGCACTGACATCAAACTGCTGGCTCTGAACCCAACCGGCGGTTGTATTGAGATTCGTATAGTTAAGCAAAGTCGTGAGCTTGGCACCGGTAACAGGGTTGTACAACTCAAACGCAAACGTATCTTTTGCAATTGCGCCGGGTTCGCTGGTGAGAATGCGGTACCAGAACTGTATATAGGCAAGCTGCGCATTGGCCGGAATTGTCACGTCCTGGAAAAGTGTATCCGTTCCACTGTTGTAACCGCTCAACCAGGCGTAACCGGCGCCACCGTTGGGAACAAATGCGTTGTCGGTCGTGATAATCGGATAGTTCGCTGTGGAAATTTCCGTCCAACCCGTCACACCATTTTCAAAGCCGCCGTTGATGAGCAAATTGGCGGTTGCACTGTTTTGCGCAGCCTGTGTCACGCCAAAGGTCTGACCACCAATCGTGATGGTGCCGGTGCGGGATGCGCCCGTGGTATTGGTGGCAATTGAAAACGTTGCATTGCTGGTGCCGGTACCGGTGCTTGAGGTCGATATCCAGCTCGCATTGCTGGTTGCCGCCCATGGGCAGCCTTCCGCGGGCGACGTGCCGACACTGACCGTACCATTACTTGCGGCACCGCTGGCAGACATGCTTGACGGGGAGAGGAAATAAGTACATGCCGACACACTGCTCATCGCCACATCGTCAATCAAGAATGATGTGAAGTTCGACACATCCAACGTTGCGGTGAACGTGATTCGCACCGTGCGCCCGCGATAGGCGGACAGGTCAAATCGTGCGCTTTGTACCCAACCAGTCGTTGCATTCATGTTTGACAGCGATGCCAGTGTGACGATTTTTGCGCCGGTAACCGGGTCGTACAAATCCAGTTGCAACACGTCGTATGGGGTTGCCGCCGTTTCAGCCGTCTCAATGTTATAGGCAAACTGCAAGAACGACTGCTGCGCCGTCGTTGGGATTGCAACTTCCTGGGAAAGCCGGTCAGTTCCGCTATCGTAGCCACCGAGCCAGGCAAACCAATAGCCGGTCTTGGCGCGCGCAGGGTTGTTTGAAATCAACGGATATGGGGCGGCTTCGGTCCAGTTGACCTGACCGTTTTCAAATCCCGGGTTGAGCAACGAGGTTGACGCGGTTGATATACCGGCCTGGGTGACCGTGAAAGTCTGCCGCGCAATGGTCAATGTTCCGCTGCGCGATCCGGTGCTGGTGTTGGCGGAGACTGCATAACCAACAGTTCCATATCCCGCGCCTGTGGCACCGTACGAAACCGTAATCCATGAAGCGTTACTTGCGGCGGTCCATGCACACGCACCCGCGGCGGTGACATTGACCGAACCGGAGGAACCCGACGCGCCCAGCGATTGGGTTGACGGCGAAATGACATAGGCGCAACCGCCAACCTGGGTGACACTCACCGATTGGCCGGCGACCGTGATACCGCTGCTGCGCGTGCTGTCAAGCGGATTTGCCGCGACTGAAATCGACGCCGACCCACTGCCGGTCCCGCTGGCCCCGCTGAGCAGTGTCAGCCAACTGCCGTTTCCAGTCGACGTCCAACTACACGAAGAGCCGGTCGTCACATTGACAACAGCGGTCGTGGCGCTTGCGGACGTCAGCGAAATAGTGGTCGGGGAGACACTGTAACTACAACCTGCCCCTGCCTGAACGACGTTGTAACTTTGGCCGCCAATGGTCAGTGTGCCGGTACGGCTTCCGCTGCTACTGTTGGCCGATACGGAAAAACTCACTGTTGCGCTGCCCGTTCCACTCGCCGCCGATACAACGCTCAACCAACTTGCGTTGCTGCCTGCCGTCCAGGCACAGGTTGATCCTGCCGTCAGCGAAACAAATCCGCTTTGTGCGCCCGCCGAAAGTGATGAGCCCGCAGACCCCAGTGAGTAGCTGCACGAGACAGTATTGGTCGGGCTGATGTTGACGTAGGCTTTATGCGAATAGGGGCCGCCGGTTGACAATGCGCTCCACGTATTGCTGCCGGTTGTCCAGTTGCCGGAGATGTCATAGTACCCGGTATATGAACCGCCCCAACCCATGTTGATGTGCACTTGGTCGGTCGCACCGGTCTGATAGCCATCCGCCACGACTGCGTGCCCCGAGGTGGCATTCGGCGTAAAGATCGATAGCAACACGGGACGCGGCGGCGACGCGTCAATTTCCGCCTTGATCGCCGCAAAAAACCCGGACGCCGAAAGCGCACCCCTCGACACCTCTGAAATGGTATTCCGATAGCCGAAGTAGGTCGGCAATGCGGTCGTCATGTGTCCCATCCAGGCACTAGAGCCCGAGCAGCCATAGGTCATTTCAAATGCATCCCCGACGTCGACCATTAACTGCGCAACCGCCTGAATTTGGCTCGACGGGGTCGACGTCGACAAGCGCGCGGGCATACTTGACCAGGCATATGAACGATTAAAATTCGCCGTCCTGGTTTGCCACGCTGCGCCACTCGGTGGCTTCCATGTGTACGTTTTGCTACCCGTTCCGGTGGTTGGCCAGTTCCAATACTTCATGACCTGCGCCACCGCAGTTGCCACGCATCCGGTGACCGTGCGCGAACACCCTGAGTCGGCCGGTGAATACAGGTTGTAGGTAAACGGTGCGGTGCGTGGATCCCCCTGGTTCCAGGAGGTGGTCAAAAGCGGGCCGCCAATCGCACCGACAACTGGTCCATCTTTGTTCAACGCGGTTTTGCCCGCCACATCACGCGTCATTGCAACAAAGGTGGTGGGATCTTGGTCGTAGAATTGCCAGGCTTTGAATGATTTTGATGCGGCCTTGTCAATGCCGGCCGAACGGACATCTTCATCCGACATCATTTCAATTTGACGCGACCGGAAATGCTCGGCGACGGCGTGCGTTTCGGGAAGGATCCACGATTCAACCGAATCGGTTTCAACCACCCGGCTGGGAATAAACGCCGATCGGTCTGAATACAGAATAACCGGACTGAAATCGTCGTCATACGCTATCAGCAGATGCCCGGTTGGCTTCACCGTGACGTTGTATGCCAATGGCAAATTTTTGAATTTCACCAGCTCCACCGCGACAACTTCGGGCGCTGCATCACCATTCCAACTGCCATGAAGGGCAACGTGATTGGCGACAAAATTAATCGCCACCCGCTGCGCCGTCTGCTCTGTCACTGGCGCCGCAAGCGCGCCGCTTGTAAACAAACAGCCGAACAATAGCTGTGCGACCAACCCCCTCACGAACGCGCGTTTAAATAGCATTTAGCCTCCCTCGCCTAACTGTTGCGCCAATTCCGGCAAATTCATGTTCAGAGAATTTTTTTTCTTTTTGACATGCCTGCCTCGGCAGGGAATAAATTCTACCCCCTCCCGTCGTTCGAAACACGCTCCACCCGTCGTTTCGATGCTCAATAACGCAAAATATCTAAGCCATTACCAATGGCAATCTACCATCTACCGGGCATCACGGTTTATTCGTCGCCCGGCGCGGCGCTTTTGCCCCTTGCAACACTTGTCGAATCCTGTTTTGTCTCTTTCCGCGCCTTTGGTAGCGTCCACCAGACGATAAAAATCGCCAGACAGAAGGCAAGGAACACCTCAAAAATCACCCATCCCATAATGTTTGTCCCGTATTGTCGGCCAATCCAACTGGCCAATCACAAAATCACACGTTTATACTGCGACCATGAAACTGAAAAAGTACATTCTGACACGCTGCAATATTTTTTTGGCCCTGCTGCTTGGCGCAATGTTGGCGGGTTGTGCATCAAATTCAACGCTGCCAATGCCCGTTTTGCCTGCATCTTCTGCGCTGCCGGTCTGCGTTCCACCGGCACCGGTTTGTGCCGCATGCCCGGTATGCACGATGCCCACGTCACCATCGCCAGATCAAACACCGGATGACCCGTCAGCAGCATCCATTGCAGAAATCCCTCGTGGCCGCTTGGAAAAGAGTGCATGGACCGATCTTGCCGGATGGGAGGCGGATGATCCAACCGATGCGCTGACCGCATTTGAGCAGGGCTGTCGCGTGTTGAAAGCCCGCGTCGAATGGATCAACGTATGCGCAACAGCAGGTGCCCTAGTCGCAAAAAAAACGTCGCGGCAGGATGCCGCAAGTTTTTTTCGTGATAATTTTCAACCCTATCAGGTGGTCAACGCAGACAATACAAAAACAGGAATGGTCACCGGCTACTATGAGCCGCTGCTGCACGGTTCGCGCACCCGCACAAACATCTATAAATTTCCGATCTTCGCGCCCCCGCAGGATCTGATCACGGTCGATCTGAGCGACGTATACCCCGATTTAAAGCACCGGCGGCTGCGTGGGCGCGTTGTCGGCAACAAACTTGTGCCGTATTTCGACCGCGCCGAAATTGACGGCATCAATCCGGCTAATTCACCGCTGAGGGGGCTCGAAATTGCCTGGGTCGACAATGCTGTTGAGTTGTTTTTTCTCCAGATCCAGGGTTCGGGCCAAATCCAATTGCC
>JANPDI010000086.1:0-8233 GCA_031431435.1 Burkholderiales bacterium | reverse complement strand
CATTTTTATTGCGCACCGCAAAGGCATGAAACTCGACGGCACCAATCCGACGCTGTTGTATGGTTATGGCGGCTTTAACGTTTCCGAAACGCCGAGCTATCGGGTGACGGCATCAACGTGGATGCGCATGGGTGGCGTTTATGTGTCAGCGTCGATCCGTGGCGGCGGCGAATATGGTGCGGCGTGGCACGATGCGGGCACCAAACTCAAAAAGCAAAATGTGTTTGATGACTTTATCGCCGCCGGCGAATGGCTGGTAGCCAACAAATACACACAGCCGGCACGATTGGGTATCAACGGCGGTTCCAACGGCGGTCTGTTGGTCGGCGCGGTGGTGAATCAGCGCCCGGAGTTGTTTGGCGCGGCGGTGCCACAGGTCGGTGTGATGGATATGCTGCGCTTTCACAAGTTCACCATCGGCTGGGCTTGGGTATCCGATTACGGTTCGTCGGACAAGGCGGATGAATTCAAGGCGCTCGCCGCCTATTCACCGATGCACAACATTCGCGCCGGGGTGAAATACCCGCCGATTTTGGTGACTACCGCAGACCATGATGATCGTGTGGTGCCCGCGCACAGCTTTAAATACACCGCTGCATTGCAGGCGGTTGATACCGGTGCCGCGCCGAAATTGATCCGCATCGAGACGAGTGCGGGCCACGGTGCCGGCAAACCGACTTCAAAAATTATCGAAGAACGCAGCGACATCCTCGCCTTTATGGCGAACGTGTTTGGCGTTGATGTAAAGCCATAAAAAGGTAAATGCCGCCGTGATTTTTAGGTCGAAAGACACATTGCAAAATCATTGATAATCAAGCCATGAAACTTATCGCCATCGCCGGCTACTCGGGTAGCGGCAAAACCACCCTGATTGAAAAAGTGATCCCGTGTCTGGTCATGGACGGTTACCGCGTCTCATTGATCAAACACGCGCATCATGAATTTGACATCGACCTGCCGGGTAAGGATTCCCACCGCCACCGCATGGCCGGTGCCACCGAGGTCATGGTGACGTCGAGCAACCGCTGGGCGTTGATGCACGAATTGCGCGGTGACAGCGAGCCTTCCCTTGAAGAGCAGTTAAAACATTTTTCGCCGTGTGACGTGGTGATTGTCGAAGGCTGGAAACACCACAACATCCCGAAGATTGAGGTGCATCGCAAGCTCGCCGACAAACCCCTGCTGTTTGTCGAAGACAAAAATGTGATTGCCGTTGCGACCGACGAAACCCTCGCCACCACGCTGCCGCAATTCGGGCTCGAAGACGCCGAAGCCGTGGCGGCATTTATTGTTCAACACCTGGGCTTGCGTAAATCCAGTCTGCAAGTGGTGAAGTAATGATCAAGATTTTTTATTTCGCCAGCCTGCGCGAATCGATCGGCGTGGCCGAAGAGTCGGTTGCAATGCCCGCCACCGCGACCGTTGGTGCGCTGATTGGGGCGCTGCGTGATCGTGGCGGTGTTTATGCCGAGGTGTTGGCTGTTACCAAACGCTGGCGGGTTGCGGTGAATCAGGACATGGCGCAATTGACCGACCCGATAAAAGCGGGCGACGAAGTCGCCATTTTCCCGCCCGTCACCGGCGGCTAGGTGGTGACGGTGCCAACCATTCGTATTCAGGCAGACGATTTTGACCTGACCCACGAACAATCGTTGATTCGTGAACGCCATCGCCACGTCGGGGCCATCGCGTCGTTTGTCGGTGTGGTGCGTGATATCAACGACGGGCAGGGCGTTTCTGCCATGACGCTTGAACACTATCCGGGTATGACTGAAAAAGCGCTAACCAACATTGTTGGTGATGCCGCCAGCCGCTGGAACGTGATCGACGCAACCGTCATTCACCGAATCGGCACCATGCAACCGACGGATCAGATTGTGCTGGTCATGGTCGCCTCGGCGCACCGGGGGGATGCGTTTGCGGCGTGTGAATTCATCATGGATTTTTTGAAGACCGACGCCCCGTTTTGGAAAAAAGAACAAACCGCAAGTGGCAACCGCTGGGTCGATGCGCGCGTGTCAGACGAATCCGCAAGACAAAAATGGAAACCAACATGAGTACCGGCAATAACGAAACCCCGCCCAAGGCACGCAACGTGCTCGGTGACCCACTCTCACCGTGCTGCTTTGCGACGATGACCGGCTATTTCCGTGACGGCTTTTGCCACACCATTGATGAAGACCACGGCTCACACACGGTCTGCGCCATCATGACCGACGAGTTCTTAGTTTTCTCCAAGTCCCAGGGCAACGACCTCTCCACCCCGCGTCCCGAATTTGGTTTCCCCGGCCTCAAAGCCGGCGATAAGTGGTGCCTGTGTGTGTCGCGCTGGGAAGAAGCGTTTGTGGTCGGCAAAGCACCAAAGGTTGCGTTGGAAGCGACCCACGAACGCGCACTCGATGTGGTGTCACTCGAAGAACTGCGCGCCAGCGCGGTTGTGTAAAATCAAACTCGCCATCCGGCGGGCGTTTTCAAGCAAAAATGGCTGGTGATCCGCATCATTGTTGGTGTTTCTGTTTGAGGGACATTGCGATGATATTGGTCGGACGCGGGTTACTGCCAACGTATGGCGGCACCTGGCCCATTGCGGCCATTTGTTTTTCCCGATAGCAGCGGTGCAGTGCATGAGCTAAATGGCCTGTTACGACGAGAACGTGTGGCTAGTGTCGGCCTTGATATGGTGCTTTATGAAACATGAAGCTCTTCACGAAGAACCTTACGTAGGTTTGCCACCGTCAACGGCTCGTCATCCTTCTTCTTGGCTTTTGGCTGTTCAAAAGCAGCGCGCAAGGCGCTATTGATCATTGTTTGGTAGCCGACGCCCTCTGCCTCTGCCCGAGCACGAAAGTACTCGATGACGTCGTCATCGAGCATGATGGTAATCCTCGTCTTGCCAGGCGAGGGCAGCACTGCGCCCCTCTTTCCTTGACTAAAATCGTATTCTTTACGCATGGTAATGCTCCGTTTCACCCCGGCTGGCCTTGCGCGCAGAAATGAGCCGGATTCGTTCTCCGCGCGGCGTGTGGATGACAACTAATACTCGACCGAGTGAATCCATGCCCAAAGTGATAAACCGCTGTTCACCTTCTGAGTCGGGATCTTGGATGGTGAATGCAAATGGGTCGCGCAGGGCCTGTTCTGCATGAGAAAAGCTGACCTTGTGCTTTTTGAGGTTTGTCTGCGCTTTATCGGGGTCGAATTCGATGTCCACCCTTACATTATGCATATGGTATGCATATAGTCAACAGCGTGGTAATCAGATCGAGTTCAGGATCCGCCGCCGAAAGTTACTTCATGTGCTGCGTCGAGAATGGCGAGAAACATACTGTCGTAAAACGCCATCCATGCGAGATTGCCAACCTTCCCCGGTGGACCGGAAGTACTCAAGCACCTCAGAACTGTATCGCACCGAAACAAGCGTTTTTGTTTTTGCGGACTTTGGCCGACCGCGCAATACCCGCATCGGGATCATTTCTTTCAGTTGCTTAGGCGTCAACGGCTGTGCATCGGTATCTGCCTTCGCCGCAGCCGTGATCGCCCTGTCCTCAGCTACCGTAGGCATCGTGATGGAAGCTCGTTTAGATTGTTTTGACATAGTGTTGTACGTCACGGCGGCTAGCGCGCCGCAAGCTAATGATCCTTCGCAGTGCGCCGCGGTCGCCAATTGTATTGCCTAGATCGAACAAAACACATCACGCGTCATTGCCACGATCTTGATCACGCGTTTGTCTTCGATCCAATAGTAGGTCTTTTTGCCTTCGGCGCGCGAGACAATCATCGCGCTGGCTTTCAGGATCGCCAGATGCTGTGAGACGTTGCCTTGGGTGGTACCGACTGCTTCGACAATATCCGTCACCATCATTTCGCCTGACGAGAGCAGGCACAGGATCTTGATGCGCAGCGGATGTGACATGGCCTGCATCGCCATGGCGGCTTGTTCGATATTTTCGGTTTTGCCGATCAGGTCGAAGATATCGGTCGAGGGGTTGGATTTTGTCTTGGTGGCCATTTACCCACTCTAGCGGAAAACCATTTATGTTGCAGTGCAACTTTACTTATTATTAGGATTTGCTAATATTAGCCGAATCTAATTTAAGCCCTCCTTGCCATCGCAACTGGCTGGGTTGTTGCAGGAGTGAACACCGCATGTCGAAACGCCAGCCAGTCAATGCCCCTTTAGGCCGACTCCAGCGTGCGCCTGAGAATTTTTTATCGCCGCAGCAGATCATTGAGGTGCAATCTGGCCGCCGTGACTTTTTGCGGGGCGCGTTTTCGACGGCGTTGGCCGCCACCGGCGCAAGCGCGGCGATGGCTGCCGCGGCACAAACCAGCGCCTTCAAAGGCGACCCGAATATTCTTGAACTGCCGGAGCATTCCAAAGGGCTTGGCCAGGGCGTGGCGTCGATTGGTTACGGCAGCCCGTCCAAATGGGAAAAAAATTTGCAGCGGCGCGAAAGCCCGGGCCTGACACGTGTTTCGGCTGGCTCGGTTTCGTTTGCACCGTTGCAGGGCTTTTTTGGCATCATCACGCCGAATGGGCTGCACTTTGAGCGGCACCATCAAGGCTGGTGGGATATCGATCCGTCCAAACATCGTTTTATGATTAACGGGCTGGTGAAAAACCCGAAGGTCTATACGATGGATGACCTGATGCGTTTGCCATCCGTATCGCGCATGCATTTTATCGAGTGTGGTGCCAATACCGGCATGGAGTGGGGCAACGTCGCGGTACCGACGGTGCAATACAGCCACGGCATGTTGAGCTGTTGTGAATTCACCGGCGTGCCGTTGTCGGTGCTGCTGGAAGACTGCGGCTACGACAAACTCAAGGGCAAGTACCTTCTCGCCGAAGGTGCCGATGGTTCCGGCATGACACGCACCATCGCCATTGACCGTGCGCTCGACGATTGTTTTGTCGCGTACGCCATGAATGGTGAAATGCTGCGGCCGGAAAACGGTTATCCATTGCGCCTGGTGGCGCCGGGCATACAGGGCGTGAGTTGGGTGAAATGGCTGCGGCGTATTGAAGTCGGCGACCAACCCTATGCGACCAAAGACGAAGTGCTGCACTACGTTGACCTGATGCCCGATGGCAAGTTGCGGCAATACACCAGCATTCAGGAATGCAAAAGCGTGATCACCACACCGTCCGGCGGACAAACGCTGCTCGACAAGGGGTTTTACAACGTCAGCGGGCTGGCGTGGTCCGGGCGCGGCAAGATCAAACGTGTCGACGTGTCGTTCGACGGCGGCAAGAATTGGAAAACGGCACGCATTGAGTCACCGGTGCTGTCGAAATGTTTGACGCGTTTTAATATCAGCTGGCAATGGGATGGCCGTGAGACGGTATTACAAAGTCGCGCCATCGACGACACCGGTTATGTCCAACCAAAAATCAACCAGCTGCGGGCGGTACGCGGAACACGTTCGATTTATCACAACAACGCGATCCAGAGCTGGAAAATCGCGGCCAGTGGCGAAGTCTCGAACGTGCAGGTGTATTGATGAAGGCCGTCAACATGTTGTTGCTGTTGATTGGTTCGCTGCTTGTTTCAGTGCCGGCGATGGCTCAGGAACGTTTTGCCGGTATCGGTCGCAGCGCCACCCCGGCTGAGGTGGCTGCGTGGGATATCGACGTTCGCCCGGACTTCAAAGGCCTGCCCAAAGGTGCCGGCTCGGTGAAAAAAGGCCAGCAGGTGTGGGAGGCCAAATGTGAATCGTGCCACGGCACGTTTGGTGAATCCAACGAGGTGTTCACGCCGATTGCCGGTGGCATCACCAAAAATGATATCGAAACCGGACGTGTTGCGAGTCTGTTGCGGCCGGATTTTCCGCAGCGCACCACGCTGATGAAACTCTCCGAGCTATCCACACTATGGGATTACATCAACCGCGCCATGCCGTGGAACGCGCCCAAATCACTGACCGTCGAAGAGGTCTATGCGGTGACCGCGTATGTCTTGAGCCTCGGTGACATTGTGCCGGCCGACTTTGTGCTGTCGAATGAAAACATGGCCGAGGTGCAAAAACGCCTGCCAAACCGCAATGGCAAGATCAAGTGGTCGCCGCTGTGGGATGTGCGTGGCAAGGGCGACGTCACCAATGCGGCGTGTATGGCCAACTGCAAACAGGAAATGAAAATTGGGTCGTCGCTGCCGGACCACGCGCGCGATGCACATGGCAACCTAGCCGAGCAAAGCCGCCTGATCGGCGCCACCCGCGGTGCCGATACCACCAAGCCGGCCCCAACCGCACCGATCACGACGCGTGTTGCCGCAATCGCACCGGCAGTTGCCGCTGTCTCGTCAGTGCCCCCATCTGCGGTAGGCAAGGTGCCACCAAACGCAATGGCGCTGGCCAAAAAATACACGTGCAACGCCTGCCACGCGCCGGACCGCAAATTGGTCGGCCCCAGCCACGCCGACATTGCCAAAAAGTATGCCGGTGACGCCAACGGGGTCAATTTTCTAATTGACAAGATCCGCAAGGGTGGATCGGGCGTTTGGGGGGCGATTCCGATGCCGCCGCATCCGGATATGCCCGAGACGGAATTGCGTTTGTTGGCCGAATGGAGTCTGCGTGGCGGAAAATAGGCAAAGGTTGATTTGACAGGGGTACGATTCTTTATCTGGGTCAAGCGAAGGCAGTCGTCAGGTGTGGCAAACTCTGGAGTTGAAACGTACTATTCGTGGTAATTCTTGGTGATATTTGGTGATATTTGGTGAAAGGGAAATGATGAACAGACGTCATGTGTTGAAGGCCAGCGGCGGTACCACCGTCATGGCAATGTTGGTTTCTGCCGGGTTGATCAAACCGGGCGACGCGTTTGCGCAGGAGTGGAACAAAAACGCATTCGAGGCAAAAAATCTCAATGACACGGTCAAGGCATTGGGCGGTGCAGCTGCCACCGAGTCCAAAGACATTTCATTTGTGAATGCGCCTGATATTGCCGAAAACGGCGCGGTGGTGCCGGTCGGTGTGCAGAGCAAGATTCCGAAGACCGAAATGGTCGCAATTCTGGTTGAGAAGAATCCGAATTCGCTCGCGGCCATGTTCACGATTCCAGATGGTACCGAAGCGGTGGTATCAACACGGGTCAAGATGGGGCAGACATCGAACGTGCACGCGGTGGTCAAGGCGGATGGCAAGTTCTATTTCGCCACCAAAGAAATCAAAGTGACGCTTGGCGGTTGCGGCGGCTAATGTCGCGCATTAAAAGGCATTACCGCAATCAAGCTGGCACGTCAGATTAATCGTTTCAAGAATGTGAAGTGAGGAGAAAACCATGGCAGATCCGATGAGAATTCGCGCCCAGATGATGGGCAACGCAGTTGATGTTCGTGTGCTGATGGCGCATGAGATGGAAACCGGGCAACGTCGCGACAGTGCCGGCAAATTGGTGCCTGCATGGCACATCACCAATGTCACCGCCACGCACAACGGCAAGACGGTGTTGACCGCGCAGTGGGGCCCGGCCGTGTCAAAAAATCCGTTCCTGTCGTTTCGTTTTACCGGTGGCAAGGCCGGTGAAAAAGTGGTTGTCACCTGGACCGACAACAAGGGCGAGAAACGAACCGATGAAGCGGTGATTTCGTGAACACCACCCGAGGTGCGGCGTTCACCGCATGGTTGGTGACCGGTGCGATGCTGATGTCGGGTTGCGCGCTGGTGGTTGGCGGCCCACCAAAAGCCACGGTTGCAACCGACGCGCCGGTGAAGGTGATCTACCACGTCAGTGAAGGCAACGATCAGGCTACCGCGGCGCTGCGCAATATTCGCAATCATTTGTCAGCAGACCCGACGGCAAAAATCAGTGTGGTGACCCACGCAAATGGTATCGATTTTTTGCTTGATGGTGCCAAGGACAAGGCGGGCAATGAGTACGCAGCCAATGTGCAGGAACTGGTCAAACGTGGTGTCGATTTTCGTGTTTGCAGGATCACTCTCGAGCGGCGCATGATTGATGCAAAGCGGGTGATTGAAGAGGCGCGATTGGTGCCGAGCGGCGTCGCCGAGCTAGCAAAGCTGCAGGCTAGAGAAGGTTATGTGTATCTGAAGCCGTAGCGTTGTACCGGTATTTTGCAAAAGCCACTTACCACGCGCCGAATGGGCGGGTAGCTGAGATAAAAAATAATCTGGAGGAAGCCCGATGAAACATATGAAGAATCTGCCGGCTGTTTGGTCGATCGCCTGCATCGCAATGGCAATTGGTATGGCCCATGGCGCAGACGCG
>JANPDI010000085.1:0-10511 GCA_031431435.1 Burkholderiales bacterium | reverse complement strand
CTGCATGGGCGGCGGGCTGGAAGGCGCATTGGCGTGTGATATCCGTATCGCCGAAAGCCACGCACAAATGGCCATGCCGGAACCCGGTGTTGGCTTGTTGCCCGGCGGCTGCGGCACACAAAATTTACCGTGGCTGATCGGTGAAGGCTGGGCCAAGCGCATGATCCTGACAGGTGAGCGCGTCAACGCTGAAACCGCAGTACGAATCGGGCTTGTGGAAGAAGTCGTCGATAAAGGTAAATCACTCGACGCAGCCATGGCCATGGCTGAACGCGTGGCGGGCTTGTCTCCCAAGTCAGTATCGTTTTGCAAGTCGCTCATTCACAACGCGCGCAATGGTGTGCCGCGCAACGCCGGATTGGCACTTGAACGCGAACGATTTATGGATTTGTTTACGTTTGAAGACCAAACCGAAGGCGTTGCCGCCTTTCTGGAAAAGCGCAAACCGAACTGGAAAAATAAATAAAACACCAATATCGACGGGTGTTTTCAGACACAATGTGCTGAAAACGCCCGCCCCTAAACGACTTTCTCTTTTGACGATGACCTCACCAGCCGCCGACGAACTCATCGTCGATATTCGCAACCACGTCGCGTATCTCACGTTTCATCGGCCGCACGCGCTCAACGCGCTGTCGTTAGAAATGCTCAAATCCATGCGCTCATTGTTTGACGACTGGGCCAACGATCCATCCATTTATGCGGTTGTGTCCCAGGGCAGCGGCGAAAAAGCCTATTGTGCCGGCGGCGATGTGCGCGGTCTTTATAACAGTGTGACCGGATCGGGCCCGCATGTGCATGAGGATTTTTTCCAGACCGAGTACACACTCAATTATCAGATGCACCGCTTCTTGAAGAACACCGGCAAGCCGTACATCGCCATGATTGATGGCATCGTCATGGGCGGTGGCATGGGTGTGTCACAGGGTGCCACACTGAGAATTGTTGGCGACCGTACCAAGATGGCCATGCCTGAAACCAAGATTGGCTTGTTTCCCGACGTCGGTGGCACCTATTTTCTGTCACGGGCGACCGATGCCACCGGTTTATATCTCGGCCTGTCGTCGAATGTGATCAATGGTGCCGACGCCATACACGCCAAGCTGGCGGATCTTTACATGTCGCGCGACGCACAAACAAATTTTCTCGGCGGACTCGACAAGATGGACTGGTCGTCCAATCCGCTGGGCGATGTGGTGCGTCTGGCAAAGCAATTGGCGACTGACGATGCCAATATCCCGGCATCACCATTGGCCTCGGTGGGTGACACGCTGGCGCAAAGCTTTACGGGGAAGCCAAACGTTTTGGCCATTATTGAAGCCTTGAACAATGCAACTCAACAGCGTGAATGGGCGGCAAAAACCGCACATGATCTTGGATTGCGCTCCCCGACACTGATGGAAGTCACCAAACGCCAGATCGAGAATGGCGGCAAGATGGCGCTGGCAGATTGTCTGCGCCGTGAGTACAACATGATGATGCAGGTGTTTGATCACCCGGATGTGGTCGAAGGTATTCGGGCACTTGCCATTGACAAGGACAATCAGCCCAAATGGTCGCCTGCCGCGTTAAGCGATGTCACGCCGGGCATGATCGACGCCTTTTTTGCGCCGCGCTGGCGGCCGCAGGATCACCCGCTGGCAAATCTCGAAGCACAATATGGTTAGTCCATTAAGGTCCGTCAATGAAACTTGTCACCTACCAACTGCTGGATACAACCGATCTTAATACAACCGGCCTCAAGACCGGCATCCTGATATCAAAGGATGAGGTGCTGGATATTGCCGCCGAGGCAGCCGCGCGCAACAACACATCCAACGTCAACACCATGCTCGACATCATCGAAGGTGGTGCTGCAATGATGTCGCTGCTGCGCGAAATTGAAGCTGCGCCAAAAACACGACCAATCATGCTGAATACCGCGTTACTCAAGGCGCCGATTCCACGGCCGCGCAAAAACGTATTTTGTGTTGGTTGGAATTACCTCGAACATTTTCAGGAAGGCGCGTCGATGTCGCAAGACGGGCGCGAGTTGCCGAAGTGGCCGGTGTTTTTTTCGAAGGCACCAACGGCCGTCAACGGGCCATACGATGTGATCCCATTTGACGACAGCGTATCAACCCAACTTGATTGGGAAGTCGAACTTGGCGTGGTGATCGGCAAAAGCGGCAAAAATATTGCCGAGGCCGACGCATTGGATCATGTGTTTGGCTACACCATCATCAACGATGTGACCTGGCGGGATATCCAACGCCGCCACGGCGGTCAATGGGACAAAGGCAAGTCACTCGACGGCACCGGCCCGATGGGGCCGTGTATTGTCACCGCCGATGCGCTGGACGCCAACAATCTGGAGATTGCCTGCCGCGTGTCGGGTGTGGTCAAACAACAATCCAATACCAAACACCTCTATTTCAAGATTCCGAGATTGATTCATGACCTGTCACTCGGCCAGACGCTTGAAGCGGGCGACATTATTTCCACCGGTACACCGGAAGGTGTCGGCTTTGCCCGCACACCGCCTGAGTGGATGAAACCCGGCGACTTGCTGGAAACTGAAATTGCCGGCATCGGTGTGATGCGCAACCCGGTTGGCGTGTTGTGATTCGCGCCAAGCGACGTTTCTGGACAACAACGCTTGGCATTTTGCTGGCTGTGCACAACACCACAGGCGCCGCCCAAACTTCACCACCCCACCCTTTTCAATTGGTGATGATCGATGCCGCCTCCGAGGCCAGGCTCGGTGCGTTCCCGATCGACCGTAGTCACATTGCCAACGCCATCAACAACCTGGCGAAAGCGGGCGCGAAGGCGGTAGTGTTGAAGTTTTTCTACGACCTGCCGTCCAATCATCCGGCAAGCGATATTGCGCTGGCCAAGGCGATGGCCGGCGTGAAGGTGTTGCTGCAGGCACGGATTGACGATAACGAACCAAATCCCAATCCGCTGCCGGCGCGCTTTTTGTTTAATGCTCCCGCCGGCCCGGTGGCCATTGGTGGACTGTCCGGCTGGTTGCCTCTACCAATGCTCGCCAACGCCGCCCATGCGGTTGGATTTGTTGATGTTGTCAGTGTCGACAAGGTCCCCGCATACGAACGTTATCTGGATCGCAATGTGAAATCACTCACCATTGCCGCCCTGCAGGTGGCGCTCGATGATGTGCCGCTGGTGATCCGCCCGGGCAAAGAAGTGGTATTCGGCAACAAACGTCTGGTACTCGACCAAACCAGCCAAATATCGTTGACCCCGTTTGCGCTGGACGACAAACGCGACGTCAACAAAATCAACGCATTGTCGTTGGTTGATATTGTTGACGGCAAATTTAGGCGCGACGCCATCGACAAAAAGGTGGTTGTCATCGCCTATGACGGTGGCAAAATGCCGCTACTCAAAACGGCGTTTGGCCAGATGAAGGCGCACCATGTCTTCTGGCTGGGGCTGATCGATGGCTGGCGCCAACTGAAACCCATTTCACCAACAAAATAACCGGCGTCTGGTTCCGGTGCCGCACAATATCAAGGAGGCTGCCATGTCATCATCAACGCCAAACACCGCGCCGAAATTTCTGCCGACCGGCTTGTTTCCCAGCTTGATTGCCACATTCATGCTGGCACCGGTGTTTTTGTTTGCGCAGAATACACAACTGCCCGCCGGCCGCACCGCCCATAGCGGCAATATCACCAACGCCGCCAGCAATCTGTGTGTGGATGTTGCCCGCCCGGCTGGCGATGACGGCATCAACGTGCAACTCGGTCAATGCAGCAATCGCACCAGCGTCTGGGACTTTATCGATCTTGGCGGCGGCGAATATGCATTGTTCAACCGCCAGACCCGGCGCGTACTTGATGTTGCCGGTGGTGGTTATACCGATGGCACCAACGTGCAGCAATACACTTGGAACAATAGCGCCGCACAACGCTGGCGCGTTGAATCCATTGCCAATGGTGCCGCGTTCAAAATCATCAACCAGCGCAGTGGCAAATGCCTTGATATCAGTGAACGGGGCACCGCACCCGGCACCAATATTCACCAATGGCAGTGCCACGGCATGGAGAATCAGCAATGGCGGCTGAATCGCGCCGGCGGATCAGGTGCCTTTTTTGACAGCCCCTCTCCAGCCATCCTTCCGGGCGCGGGCACGGCAACATCCGTAATCGGCGAACGGCCGCGCGGCTCATCCGCCGACCGACCGTCCTACGGCGGAAAACCGTACAGTGTTGATGAACGCACGCTGACTGAAATCAACGGCCGGTTGACCGGTCGCATACTTTACTCGGGCATGATTGTCAGCCGTGCCAGCGCCAAATGCATCGATGTTGACGGGGCAAAGCGGGAAGCCGGCGTAAACATTCAACAATGGACCTGCAACGGCACCAATGCGCAGCTGTGGGATTTTTTCGACGTCGGCCGTGGCGAAATGGCCATTGTGGCGCGTGCCAGCAACAAAGTGATGGACGTTGATGGTGCCAGCAGCCGGGACGGCGCCAATATCGCACAACATATCTGGAACAAAGGCAATCAACAGCGTTGGCGGCTGGAGCCAGCCAGTCGCGGCTTTTTCAAGCTGGTGAGTGTCAATAGCAACAAATGTGTGGATGTCGATGAATCAAATGGCGGCAAACAGGATGGGGCTAATGTCCACCAATGGCAATGTCACGGCCACGAAAATCAACAATGGCGCATCGAGATCATTGGTAGCGGCGCCAGCTGGGCCAACTACAATTCACAACCCGGCTATACCCAACCCAATACAAACTATGCAGACCAGCCGCCGGCCTACCTTGTTGGTACATGGGAAGGCTACAACCCGGTCTATCAGGCAAAAATTCGTTTAGCCATTTATTCGGATGGTGCCGCCATGGCGACCATCGACGATAACCTGCGGGTGAACGGCTATTTCCGATCGAACCGACTCTACCTCGGCACCGAACGCTACGAAATTCAGCAAGAACGCCGTGGGTTCCGCACCTCACAAATCGGGCAACCAAACAATGTGGTGAGCTACACAAAAGTTCGATAAATACAAGATCGTATTGTTGGTTGATACCATTGACCCGTCGACATGATTCGGTTGCCGCCGCGCTGGGCATTCGGCGGATTGTCGGGCAAGCTGCAAGCTTCGTCAACAAGGGCCTGTCAACATGAATCGAATGATTTCCAAACTGCCATTGGGTCTGACGTTGCTGGTTTGTTTTGTTGCGCTTGCCTATGGCCCGATTGAACAGCCCGCCCATTATCACAACTTTGCCGACCAGTCTTTATGGCTCGGCATTCCACACGCAGCCGATGTTCTTTCCAATGCCGGTTTTGCGCTGGTTGGTGTGTGGGGACTGCTGGTACTTCGTCCAAGACGCGGCAATGCGGCAATACAAGCCGGCTGGGTTGGCTATCAGCTGTTTCTGGTTGGTGTGATATTGACAGCGCTTGGCTCGGGGTTTTATCACCTTGCGCCGGATAATGCGAGACTCGTTTGGGACCGATTGCCGATTGTGTTGGCATGTGTTGGTTTGCTGGCCGCCGTGCGCGCGGAATCACGCAAGAACACCAACGTCGCCCGTGACACAATGTTGCTCAGTATTCTGGCGGTGGCAAGTGTTGTGTGGTGGGTCATCACGGACCACCGCGGACAGGGCGACCTGCGGCCATACTTGATTTTGCAACTGCTGCCGCTGGCATTGATTCCAATGTGGCAGACAATTTATGCCGCGCCCCGCCTCGACCGAATCTGGTTCGGCGTTGCACTGCTGCTCTATGTGTTTGCCAAGGCCGCCGAAGTGTACGACCACCAAATTCTGGCATCGCTTGGTGTCATCAGCGGGCATACCATCAAACATTTATTGGCCACCGCCGCCGCGGGCGCGCTGGTTGCACGCCTGATACATCGTACTGACGACGCTGCCGGTACGGCGTTGACGTCATCGCCTCGCTGAACCGGGTGACATAACAATTGCGGCGCCGGTCATCCGTGGTGACGGATCCATCGCATAATTGTCACCATTGTCAATTTGACCTGGGACTCAACGTGGGAATGTTTGCAAGGATCTGTGGCTGTCCCTCGTGGATTGCCAAGTTCACGATTGTTGGCATGTTGGCGCTTTTGTCCAATGCCGTCTTGGCGCAAACGACGATTGATCAAGCCACGCTATTGGCAAGAATCGGTATGCTTGGCGTCGAAATCGACAAGGACGTGCGCGACGGTCGATTGCCCGGCGCGGTGTTACTGGTGGTACAAGACGGAAAATTGGTGCAGGCGCGTGTGTTCGGTGTGCAGGACCCCAAGTCTCCGCAAGCCATGCCGCGCGATGCGATTTTCCGTATCTATTCGATGACCAAACCGATTGTCGCGGTGGCGGCGATGATGATGATCGAGGATGGCAAATTGTCTCTCGACGATCCGGTTGCCAAGTACCTGCCATCGTTAGCCGATCTAAAGGTTGGCGTTGAACAGCGCAATGCGGCCGGTGAGGCCGTACTTGCAACCGTACCCGCGATACGCAAGATGACGTTGCGCGATTTGTTGCGCCATACCGCCGGCTTGACCTATGGCTTTGAGGGTCGTTCAATGGTCAAGGACGAATATAAGAAGTATCGCCTCGATGGCGCCGACCTGCCCGCATCAGAATGGCTGACCACGCTGGCAAAGGTTCCGTTGCAGGCACAGCCCGGCAGCAAATGGGAATACAGTATCGCAACCGATGTGTTGGGTGTTTTGCTCGAACGTGTGTCAGGAAAATCGCTCGATGTTTTGCTGGCCGAGCGCATTTTTCGGCCACTTGGCATGACGGACACGGGTTTTTATGTCGAGCCGTCAAAACAAGCCCGCATTGCCGAACCGCTTGAGATTGACCCGGTTTGGAAAAGCAAAATCAGTTTGAACAACGTACGCAAGACCCCGGTGCGATTTTCCGGTGGAAGCGGATTGGTTTCCACCGCCGGCGATTACTTGCGGTTTGCACAGATGCTGCTCAATGGCGGCACACTTGATGGCGTCCGTCTTTTGTCGGCACGAACGGTTGATGAAATGTTGCGTGATCAACTTACCGAAATGCGCGCCTCCTTACCGCCGGGAAGTGTCATGACCGGACCGCGACCGGGTTATGGCTTTGGTCTGGGGTTTGCTGTGCGCAATGACATCGGCGAGGCCACCACGCTTGGTTCAACCGGGATTGCCGACTGGAACGGGCTGGGCGGCACCAATTTTTGGATCGACCCGAAAGAAAAGCTCGCGGTGATCTGGATGGCGCAAGCGCCCGGGTTACGTCCCCACTATCGCCAACTGGTTCCCAACATGCTGTATGGCGGCAAGCCACAGTAGATCGGACTGAAGGGCGGGATCGACGCGCTTGGAACGGTTCCCCTGCTTCGGCGAGGCCCCCCAAGGGCGCTAGGCGGCGAGCTTATGTAATTCCGCCAGCATGGCATCGGCCACTTCGATGCCGTTGGTTGCCGCGCTGGCCGCAATGCCAACCCGACGCGCGCCCGGTAGTCGTACCGCCTCATCTTCGGTCATGGCGGCGATGAGTGTTTCAAGACGCGCGAAGTAAGTGTCACTGCCGGCAAGTGCGGCCGGGTCGATCACCCAAAAGGCCTGACCCAATCGCGGGCGATTTCCCGCATCGACAAAAAAAGAATCCGCTTCAAAACCAAACGCCGCACCGGACAGTGCCACACAAAGTAATTCCACCACCAGTGCCAGCATCGCGCCCTTGACACCACCGGCCGGCATCATCATGCCGTCAAGCGCGGCCTTCGCGTCGGTGGTCGGTTTGCCGTCACGGTCGAGCGCCCAACCCAATGGAATCGCTTCGCCTTTTTTTGCCGCGACCATGACTTTGCCGCGCGCAACCTCTGACAAGGAGAGGTCAATCATGATGGGGGCACCGCTCTTGCGCGGGAAGACCGCACCAATCGGGTTGGTGCCGAACAGTGGCCGTTTGCCGCCCCACGCCGCCATCGCTGCCGGCGAATTGCTGAACGCCAATCCAACCATACCGGCCGCGGCAACGGCTTCCAAGTGGAATGCCGCCATCCCAAAGTGGTGGCTGTTGGTCACGGCGGCAATACAGCTGCCGGCACTCTTGGCGCGGGCTATTGCTTCCTTGATCGCCATGTCACACGCCAGATAGGCGAGGCTTTCACCGGCATCGATCAACACCGCCGCTGGTTTCTGTTGTTTGATCACCGGTGTTGCTGTCGGTGCGGCGCGACCATTTTTCAGATGGGTTGAATACTGCGCAACGCGTGAAAGCCCGTGGGACGGCAGTGCGCGCGCCTCTGCATAGACCAGCGCCTTGGCCGTTGCGGTCGCGAGGTCGTGACTTGCACCGGCGTGTTGAAAAACGCGTGCAACCAGCGCTTCGAGTTCGGATGGGGAAATTAACGACATTGAATGACTCTGATAGGTTGCCGCGGATACAAATGTATCGGGTGACTACTTGCTTAAGAATGTTGAGACGCGATCGGCAATGAGGCTTGAAACACGGGTGTTGGCTTCACTCGTCACCCCAGCAATGTGCGGTGTCAGGACTAAGTTTGGACAACCCGCGAGCGGTGAGCCGGCTTTGAGCGGTTCAACATCAAAAACGTCCAACGCGGCGCCCCCGAGGCGTTTATTGTTCAGTGCATCGGCGAGTGCGGCTTCGTCAACAATCCCACCGCGTGCAGTGTTGATGAGAATGGCGTCTGCTTTCATGGTTGCCAGCCGCGCGGCATCAACCAAATTGCGTGTTGAGTCGAGTAGCGGTACATGCAAGGTCACAACGTCACTCGATTGGAACAAGGTGGCAAGGTCAACACATTTGGTGCCTTGTTCAGCCCACACGGCGGCGTCTGGCGCGATCATCGGATCATAAGCAATGGTGTGCATACCGAGGCCGTGCGCCAACCCTGCAGTCAGCTGGCCGATGCCGCCGAAACCGACGATGCCAAGTGTTTTGCCGGCCGTCTCGCGACCATTCGACAGCGGCCCACGCGGCCAGCTGCCATCGGCGACTGCCGCCGTTGACAAGTAGCTGCCCCGCAGCAGCAACATCGCGGTGCCGATGACGTATTCAGCAACCGCTAACGCGTTTGCGCCGGTGGCGGGAATCACTTCGATACCACGCGCCTTGCATGCGGCAACATCGATATTGTCGAGGCCGACACCAAGGCGGCCAACGACTTTGAGTTTTGGCGCGGCGGCCAACACCTCTGCGTTTACCTGGGTACGATTGCGCACGATGAGTGCGTCACAGTCAGACAGTGAAGCGAGCATTTCGGCGCGGCGATCCACCAGTGTGGCGTCGTAGGTGGTGTTGAACTGTGCCTTCAGCGATTCAACCGCCGGCACGTCCATGAATTCGGTGATGATGATTTTCAAGTGATTCTCCAGCGGAATAGATGCATCAGTTGAACACGGCGATCATTTGTAAATGCGTCCTACCCAAGACCAACGCCGCCGAGTAGAAGTTATCGTTCAGAGGCAACCAAAAAACTGTCGTCCCGGCTTCGTAACGTAACTGCGCGGGGCGCAATTTCTCTTGGTCGCCTACGCTGCCAAACTTGGATCCCGGCCTCCGCCGGGACGACATGCCCAAGAAGTCGCAAGATAATCCCGCTTGCCGCAGTTCGCCACTGGATTACCCAAAGCGTTGATTGCGCGAGGTAGGCAGTAGTGCAGTTGGATCAAGCGCTTTCGTAAAGACGCGTCAGCACAAACTCGCGATGCCCCAGTGCTTCGGCCGCCGTGAGTCTGCCGTTGGCGGTGCGCAGCATCATGTCGAGCAACTTGTCACCCGCCTGATCGAGCACCATGTCACGCTGTAACAAGGCACATGAATCAACGTCGATGTGTTCACTCATGGTGCGCACGGTACGTGGGTTGGCGCAAATTTTGATCACCGGTACGATCGCATTACCAATCACGTTGCCCTGCCCGGTCGGGAACAAATGTACGGCAAAACCGGACGCGGCACACAGCGTCACCATTTCGGCTGCAGCGGACGACGAATCCATAAACCACAGGCCGGGTCCGGTTGGCACTTCGGCCTTGTCAAGAACACCGTCGACCATGCACTTCTTGCCTATTTTTTGGATATTGCCCATCGCTTTTTCTTCGATGGTGGTCAACCCGCCGAGGATATTGCCCTTGGTCGGTTGTGAGTCGGACAAATCACTGGTCTTGTGGCGATTGACCACGTCCTGGTAGCGGTTAAACATCACCATAAAGTCTTCCGCCACCTTGGGGGTGCGGCAACGCTTGATGATGACTTGTTCGCCACCGGTGATTTCGGTGGTTTCGCCGAATACCAGGGTGCTGCCGATGTCATACAGTTTGTCGAACGCATTGCCGACGGTCGGGTTGGCACCGCAACCGGAGGTGGTATCAGATTCGCCGCATTTGGTGGAAACCCACAATTCGTGCAGCGGGCACTCCTCGCGGTGTTTTTCCGACGCATTCTGCAGTAGTTCGCGTGCCGCTTTTGAGGCGCGCAAGTTGGTGTCGTGTTCGCCGTGTTGTTCTATGCCAATAC
>JANPDI010000084.1:0-2651 GCA_031431435.1 Burkholderiales bacterium | reverse complement strand
TTCATAGAGGCGCATGGTAGCATACGGCGTTTTTCGCCATTGGGCGAAACCAACCGAAAAAGGCAGAAATGGTGAGTGTCAAAGGCAATGTGGCAATTGTTCTTGCGGTCCTGACTTGTGCTTCGGTTGTGCAGTTGGCCGTCGCGCAGGTGGCGGTTGTCCTGAACTCGGGTGAAGGCACGGTCAGTCTGATTGACAAGGTTAAAAAGGAAGAAATCAAGCGCTTCCCGGTTGGTAAAGAGCCACATCATTTGATGGCGACGCCTGACGACCAATATCTGATTGTGGCGAATGCGGCATCAAATGATCTGGTATTTCTCGACCCTAAAACCGGCGAAATCAAGCGTCGCATCGACAATATTTCGGACCCATACCAGATTGGTTTTTCACCGGATAAAAAGTGGTTTGTCTCGGTGTCGCTGCGGCTGGATCGGACAGATATTTATGATGGCAAGTTCAAGCTGGTAAAACGCCTGCCGACGCCCAAAGCGCCGTCACACGTTGCCTTCAGCGGGGACAGCGCAACCGCCTTTATCACGCTGCAGGATTCAAACGAACTGGCCGCCATCGATTTGAAGACGCAGGCCATCAAATGGATCATCAAGGTGGGCAATATGCCGGCAGGCGTGTGGGTAACGCCAGACGACAAGCATGTGCTGGTGGGTATGACCGGCGAGGATTATGTCGAGGTGATCGATTTGGCAACACGCAAAACGGTCAAAAAAATCAAGACCGGCAAAGGGGCGCATAACTTCATTGCGATGGGCGACGGGCGTCGCATCTTGGTCAGCAATCGTGTGTCCAATACCGTCAACGTCATTGATCAACAGACGCTCACGGTGATCGACACGATTAATGTCCCCGGCGGCCCGGACTGTATGGAGTTGACCGGCGATGGCAAAGAGTTGTGGGTGACGTCGCGCTGGGCAAAAAAGGTGACCATCATCGATATGGAAACCAAGAAGATCACCAAACAGATTCCGGTTGGTAAATCACCCCATGGGATTTATTTTATGGGTCACGCCGCGCGCAAATGATGCATGGCGTAGACATTAACGATTGGTCGGACAGGTCGGTGCCTTCGGTGTGTGTTCGTCTCTATCGCCCGACGTTTGGCGAACCCGGGCGCATTGCTGTTGTATTGTTGGCGGCGATGTTGATGGCAATTCAGCCGGTGGTTTTACGTGCCGCTGAGAACCAATGCAAGGCAACGGTCTATCTCACCATCGATACGGGGCACATGGAACCCGCTGAGGAGATGGCGATGATGCTTAAGCGCCAAAACGTCAAAGCGACATTCTTTCTGGCCAACGAAAAAACCAAGCGCGGCGATACGTCGTTGGACCCGTCGTGGTCGACATATTGGCAGGCCCGCGTCAACGAGGGGCACGCATTTGGTTCGCACACCTGGCGCCACTGGTATTTTCGACGCGACATCGGCGCGGACAAGGTGCAGTACGTGCCATGGGGCGCAAAAGAAGGTGAGGTGCTTGACCAACGCCAGGTTTGTGCCGAACTGAATGCCAGCGAAGACGCTTTCAAAAAAATGACCGGCCGCGGCTTTGACGGCATCTGGCGTGCGCCGGGCGGTAAGCTCACCCCAAACGCACAGCGATTTGCGGAATCGTGTGGCTATAAACATGTCGCCTGGTCGCCTGCCGGATTCTCGGGCGACGAGTTGTCCAGCGAGAAATTTCCCGGCGACAAGCTGATCGCAAACCAGCTGCGGGACATCAAAAACGGTGACATCCTGTTATGGCATCTTGGCATCTGGTCGCGCAAGGAGCCGCTATACCCGCGCCTTGATGGGTTAATCACATCGTTGAAGGCGCGCGGGTTTTGTTTTGCCACCATTCCTGATCATCCGCAATTCGCGTCAACACGCAGCGGCGGATCAAAAAAGTGATTAATCATGTTTGACGCATTTGCCGCTCTTTTTGCCGAACTGCACCAACACGTCTTCGAATCGGGTGTGTTGCCGTTGGTGCACGCGCTCGGGCTCGGCGGCTGGGCAGAGCAGGCCTTCAACGCCACCGAGATTTTCTTGATTGGTGCAATCGAAATCACCCTGCTTGCGGTTGTGCTTACTGCGCTGGAGAAATGGCGACCGGTTGAAGTGCAGGCCGATGTCGACAGCAGAAAGCTCGACATCATCTATACGATGTTGAACCGGCTGGGCTTTATCCCGCTGCTGATGTTTTTTCTGCTGCTTCCGCTTGTCGACGGACTGGATGCGGCATTGCGTATGGCAGATGTGATCCCGCCGAAACTTGAAGACGCGATGCCATGGCTTAACGACGCACCGTTTTTGTCATTCTTGTTCTATCTCGTGTTGTTGGATTTTGTCGCTTACTGGTTGCATCGCTGGCAACATCGTTTTAACTGGTGGTGGTCGCTGCATGCCCTGCACCATGCACAACGACAAATGAGTTTCTGGTCGGATAACCGCAATCACCTGCTCGATGTTCTGCTGATTGATGCGGTATTTGCCTTGCTTGCGCTGGTGATTGGTGTACCCCCCGCACAATTCGTCGCCGTGGTGGTGGCGTCACGGGTGGTTGAGAGCCTGTCGCACGCCAATTTGCGTGTGGATTTTGGCCGTGTTGGTGAATATTTGCTGGTCAGCCCGCGCTTTCACCGGGTGCATCACG
>JANPDI010000083.1:0-8840 GCA_031431435.1 Burkholderiales bacterium | reverse complement strand
AAAAAAAGTAAGTAAGCCTGCAAAGAAGCCTGCTGCGAAGAAAAAGGCTGCTCCAAAAAAGGCAGCCCCCGCAGCAAAGCCTGCGCCAATGGTAACTCCGGTTATCACGCCGCTCATCAAGCCGATGGGCTAAGCAGACTACCTGCTTCAGACTCTCTCAATCCGGCGAGTGATCGCGATGTTTATACAGACGCTCACTTCCCGGGTTGAGACATTTCCCATGACAACCACAGTCGCCACGACTCGTTCGCACGTTCCCGCGCCGCCCGCCCGCCGTTCGACGTCGAGGCCGCGGACGCCACATCGCAATCGGCGTGATCGACCGGTTAAGTAGTTTTTTACCTCCTCTGGCACGACGGCGCAGCCGGGCAAAACTGATTCTGGAGAGTTTGCGCGCGCCCAATACGGGCGTCGCCGATGGGCTCCGACTAGACTATCCGTCTAGGGCTGTTTTTTCGCCAATTCGTACAAAGCAAATCCGGTCATCACATACAAAAGCGGTGCCAGCACGATCAAGTCCAGTCGCAACAGCACAGGTGCGCCCGGCATAGCCGACCCCATCACAGCGGAAAGCTGCAGTTCGTAAAAGTTAAAGATTGCCCAAAGCAACCCGGCGAATACCGGCGCCTTGCGGAACCAGGCTTTGTCAAAACCATCGCCCGCCCTGAATGTCCTGATAATTTGCAGGCTGATGAGCGCCCCGGATATCAGCAATCCTGCATACGACAGTTGGCCGATCATTTTTGCAGGCCCGAAGAAAATCCAGCCGAGTAAATCCATTTTCAAGCTTTTCCTTGTTGTTGTCCCGCTGCCTAAGGCAACTGCGCTTGCGGCATGCGCTCCAGAATGGAATCTGTGCGTTTCTGCAGGTAGGGTGAATTTCGATTGCGGTCGTAGAAACGAGGTCGCGGGACCATGGCGGCAAGTTTTGCGGCCTGCGTCTCGGATAGCTGGGCGGCCGTGATTCCGAAGTAATGTTTGGCGGCGGCTTCAACACCATAAACACCTTCGCCCCATTCAATGACATTCAGATAGATCTCAAGAATTCGCTCCTTGTCCAGCACGCTTTCCATCATGATGGTAATGATTGCCTCCTGCCCTTTGCGCAGGAACGATCGTTCACCGGACAAAAACAGATTCTTGGCCAGCTGTTGCGTGATGGTTGAGCCGCCCGCGACAACCTTTCCCCGCCGTTCATTCTTTTCCATCGCTTTTTGGATACCCTGCCAGTCGAATCCGTCGTGGTCGGTAAATTTATCGTCTTCTGCAACGAGGATGGCACGTTTTAATTGCGTCGAAATTTTTTCATATGGCACCCAGACTTGTTTCAAAATCGCCGCGGGTTTGGTTGCGCGAATCACGCCCAGCCTTGCCTCCATAAATGCTGTTGTGGTCGGGTTATGGGTTCGCCACCAGCACAGCTTGGTCAACACATAGGTTTGATACCCCAAAAAAGCAACCAACAGCGCGGCTGCAACAATGCACAACCAGATTGAAATTTTTTCCACCATGACTTTCAGACTGCCTGGTCGCGGTTCAACTGCAACGCTTCTTTTCGCATTGCGGAAATGACCGGTGCCGTTGTTGGCCGAACACCGCGCCAGTAGAAAAACGCTTCCGCCGCCTGCTCAACCAACATTCCCAGTCCATCCGCAGTAACCGCACCGGCATCCGCCGCCAACATCAAAAATGGCGTGTCCACTTTGCCGTACATCATGTCGTACGCCAATCCCGCTTTTGCGAAGACGCTGGCCGGCACCGGCGGCAAGCTTTGGTTCAGACTGGCAGCCGTGGCATTAATGATCACATCATATTGATTCGCCGCCAATTGCCGGGCTTCAACCACTTCCATGCGTACCCGAGAATTAACGAGTTTGAACTGGTTTACCAAATCATGGGCTCGGTCGACCGTTCGATTTGAAATTGAAATGGAGGCCGGTTGTTCATCGAGCAGCGCGCCAACCACGCCGCGCGCTGCCCCGCCCGCGCCAAGTACCAGCACCCGCCGGTTGGTGATGGCATGGCCAAGATTGATACAAATATCGCGCACCAAGCCTACGCCGTCGGTGTTGTCCGCTGTGATTTGAAGGCCTGAAGTCGTATGTTCAAATCGAAGTGTATTGGCCGCGCCGGCGGCGACAGATCGCGGCGTTCGATATGTTGCATATTGATATGCTTCCACTTTGAACGGCAGGGTAACGTTGATCCCGCATGCGCCGCCTCCAACGAAGGCGTCAACTGTTGTAATGAACGCATCAAGTGGCGCCAATATTTTTTCGTAGCTGATTTCTTGACCGGTTTCGAGCGCAAATGCGGCGTGTATCTCCGGAGACTTTGAGTGCCCAATTGGGTTTCCGACAACAGCGTAGCGATCAGTCATATAGGGATTGTGGCGGTTTGGCATTACATGGCAAACTTAACATGCAACCGGGTTTAGCGCGATCATGCACCACATTAGTGCTTCGGTACAAAAAATGCCCCAAATTCGGGCGCGACCTTTTGGGAAGTATATGCATTTCTGGGTTTTTGCGTGCGTTATCGGTGGTTTTGGGATGGCATGTTTTGTGCTGTAAATTGCTACTCGATCAAGCGCCGCAGTGGATAACGTCGGTCGCACTCGGTTCAAATTTCCCGCACACCTTATCAGGAGAACGCAATGGCTGTCGCAGATGTAATGAAAATGGTGAAAGACAACGAAGTCAAGTTTGTTGATTTTCGCTTTACCGATACCAAAGGTAAAGAGCAGCATGTGTCGGTGCCGGTCAAGGCGTTTGGCCTGGAAAAATTCAGCGAGGGTCATGCCTTCGATGGATCGTCGATCGCTGGGTGGAAAGGTATTGAGGCGTCAGATATGCTGTTGATGCCCGATGCTGAAACGGCATTTATTGATCCGTTTTTTGATGACTCAACATTGGTTTTGACGTGCGATGTGATTGAGCCGTCAACCGGCAAGGGTTACGATCGTGACCCACGATCGCTTGCACGCCGTGCCGAGGCTTATCTGAAGTCAAGCGGCATTGGTGACACGGCGTATTTTGGCCCTGAACCGGAATTTTTTGTGTTTGATGCCGTGGAGTGGAGCGTTGACATGTCTGGCAGTTATGCCAAGGTGTTTTCCGAAGAAGCCGCATGGTCAACTGCGGGAAAATTCGAGGGCGGCAACCTTGGCCATCGTCCTCCGGTAAAAGGCGGTTATTTTCCGGTGCCACCGGTCGACCAGTTGCAGGATATTCGCTCGGCGATGTGCCTCGCACTTGAAGACATGGGTGTGGAAGTCGAAGTTCACCACCATGAAGTCGCCAACGCCGGTCAATGTGAAATTGGCACCAAGTTCTCGACGCTGGTTCAGCGCGCAGACTGGACGCAGATTTTGAAATACGCTGTTCACAACGTTGCCCACAGCTACGGCAAAACCGCCACGTTCATGCCAAAACCAATTGTCGGCGACAACGGTTCGGGTATGCATGTGCACCAATCAATTTGGAAAGATGGCAAAAATCTGTTTGCCGGCAATGGTTACGCGGGGCTATCGGAATTTGCCCTTTTCTATATCGGCGGCATCATCAAACACGCACGGGCGTTGAATGCCATTACCAATCCCGGCACCAATTCGTACAAACGTTTGGTTCCCGGGTTCGAAGCGCCGGTCAAACTGGCTTACTCCGCGCGCAATCGTTCTGCGTCAATTCGCGTGCCATACGTTCAGTCTGATAAGGCGCGCCGCATCGAGGTTCGCTTCCCGGATCCAACGGCAAACCCATATTTGGCATTTGCGGCGATGATGATGGCAGGCCTTGACGGCGTGCAAAACAAGATCCATCCAGGCGATCCGTCAGATAAAAACTTATACGATTTGCCGCCCGAAGAGGACGCAAAGATCCCAACCGTTTGTTCGTCATTGGATCAGGCGTTGGACGCGCTCGACAATGACCGCGAGTTCCTGACCCGCGGCGGCGTTTTCTCAAATGACATGATTGATGCCTATATCGAACTGAAAATGCAGGAGGTCACCCGCTTCCGGATGACCACGCACCCGGTCGAGTTCGATATGTATTATTCGTCCTGATTACAGCGTCCATCAGGGAGTTAAAAGAGGGCGACTTCCGCAAGGAGGCCGCCCTTTTTGTTGCCGATCCACGGTTTATCGACCCGGAAATATCAGGCAACCCCCATCGGTAGTGGTGCAAGGCTGAAAAGTCGCTACCCATTGGATTGAAAAAGCGCCCGTTGCGTCGCAAACTATTTGACCCGATATCCAACATTCGTGTGCCTGCGAATTCTGTTATCCCCATGAATATTCGACGCATTTTTTTGAAGACCACGGTCATGCTGGGCATGTCAGGCGCGCTAGCGTGTGGGTTTTCGAATGCGTTTGCACAGTCCAATATCGTCTACAAACATACTGACGAAAACGGCAGGGTGACCTACTCCAACTCACCAACCAAAGGGGCAACGGTGGTTGAACTTGCGCCGCTGATGACCATGCCGGCGGCACCCCACGTGCAAAGCCAATTAAAACCGCGCGCAAACACTGACGTTGCGGCGGCGGCGATCCCTGCAACGCCATCCCCGCTGCCTGCAACGACGCCTGATGCGGGTACGAATTCGGACGGCCAGGCCCAAACACAAGCGCCTTCGCAATTACAATCCGTCACAACACGAGCGCCAATCCCGCCATTAGCCGTCGTTTCGACGGTACGCAACGCGGCGGTAAACGGTGGTATCAATGCTGCCACCATGGCGCAGCAGCGTCGCGAAGATGTACGACGACGCATCCTCGAAGGTGAAATTGAGGCAGAAGATCAGCTGCTTCAGGAGGCCGGCAATGCGCTGGCAGCGGAACAATCCCGTAGCGGTCCAATCCGCGCCTTTCACGCGTCACTTGCAAACCAGTCGTCGCCATCCGACACAACAAAGGAATCAAAAGCGCTTATCGCACGGCATTTCGAGCGCGTACGCGACCTGCAGGATCAGGTTGAAATGCACAAGCAAAATTTGGCCGAGTTGCGCGATCAACTTCTATCCACCTCGGGGTACCAGCAACAGGTTGCGCGGACGAACCCATCGACACAGCGCCGGGCCGCACCGCGCGACACAAACACGCAGCCACAACAAACCAAAAGCAACGAGCTGGCGGTTGTCAGGCTCAAGCCCGCATCGAACAATACGCCCAAGCGATCGTTGGCAGAGGATCGCTGAGACGCGGCCACAGCAAACATTACTCCTTTCGATTGGGTTGTCCGATCGAAGTTAACGCCGAAGGTGATGAGCCTTCGGCGTTTTTTTATGGGCGGTTGCTGTATTGTTGTGTCGTCATCCCGAAATCACCAACTGTGGCAAGAAAATTGCTAATGGCTTTGTAACGTTCGTCATGTCATCTCCCCAACAACCTTCTGCCGGCAATCCGGCCCTTTATCAGGGCCTTGAACTAATCGCAACCGCGGTGATTGTCATCGACCTCAAATTCCAATTGATTTACGCAAACGCCGCCGCCGAAACATTATTCGCCTTCAGTCGCAAGAACGCCGCCGGCGTTGCGCTGGCGCGTCTGATTGCCGACGGCAGCGACGAAGGCGGATTGTTCGCCATGCTCGAACAAGTCAAGGCCGTTGACCAGGGCTTCAATGAATCGAGCCTGACGCTTGCCACACCAACCGGCCAGACGCTGCATTGTTCGTGTATGGCGACACCAGCGGACCATGCGCGGATCGTCGTTGAGTTTCAACCCCTCGATCAGCATCTCAAGATCGCCCGGGAAGAAAAGCTGTTGGAACAGCAAAAATTGAACCGCGAGCTGATCCGTAACCTTGCGCACGAAATCAAAAACCCGTTGGGTGGGATTCGTGGTGCCGCACAGTTGTTGGAGCGCGAATTACCTGACGCCGCATTGCTGGAGTACACGCAGGTAATCGTCAAAGAAGTCGACCGTCTGCAATCGCTGATGGATCGACTGCTCACGCCGCACCGGTTGCCAAAAATTGAGGCCGTCAACATTCACGAGGTGCTTGAGTATGTGCGTGCGGTGGTGTTGGCCGAGTTTCCGCAAACACTCGAAATCGACCGCGATTACGACATTAGCCTGCCCGAAACAATGGGTGATCGCGAACAATTGATCCAGGCGATGCTCAACATTGCCCGCAACGCCGCGCAGTCGACCAATGGTGTTGGCAAGATCCGCTTCCAAACCCGCATTGCACGCCAAGTGACAATTGTGCGTGAACGCTTTCAACTTGCGCTCGAAATTCGTATTTGTGATGCCGGCCCGGGTGTGCCGGAAAAACTGAAAGACACCATTTTTTATCCGCTGGTCACGGGCCGTGATGGCGGCACCGGCGTCGGGCTGTCGCTGGCACAGAACTTCATCAACCAGCATGGTGGCGTGATCGAGTTCGAAAGCGTGCCCGGCGACACCCAATTTATTGTGCTGTTGCCCGTCAAGGGCAATTGATCGTTTATCTGCGCTGCAACCGCGTGAATGTGTTGTTTTTTAGGGTAATCAAATGAAGCCTGTCTGGATTATTGACGACGACAAAAGCATTCGCTGGGTCATTGAAAAGGCATTGACCCGCGAGGGTATCGCCTATCGTTCGTTCGCCGCGGCCAACGAAGGGCTGGATGCGCTTGGCGACGAATCCCCACAGGTTGTTATCAGCGACATTCGTATGCCGGGCGCATCCGGTCTCGAGTTCATGCAGCGTTTAAAGGCCAAGCTGCCTTCAACCCCGGTCATTATCATGACTGCGTACTCAGACTTGGAAAGTGCGGTCGCTGCATTTCAGGGGGGCGCATTTGAATACCTGCCGAAACCGTTTGACGTTGATCATGCGGTCGAGTTGATCCGCCGGGCCATTGACGAATCACGTCATGTTGCCGCCGTGGACGAATCCATCACCAATCAGCCTGCACCGGAAATCCTTGGGTCCGCGCCGACCATGCAGGAAGTGTTCCGCGCTGTCGGGCGCTTGTCACAATCACATGCGACGGTCTTGATTACCGGCGAATCCGGAAGCGGCAAGGAGCTGGTCGCCCATGCGTTGCATCGACACAGCCCGCGCGCCGCAAAACCATTCATCGCGATCAATACCGCCGCGATCCCCAAAGACCTTCTCGAAAGCGAACTATTCGGTCACGAGCGCGGAGCGTTTACTGGTGCCGCAACCACACGCCGCGGCCGTTTTGAACAAGCCGAGGGCGGTACGCTGTTCCTCGACGAGATTGGCGACATGCCCGCTGAATTGCAAACCCGTTTGTTGCGCGTGTTGTCCGACGGCCAGTTTTATCGTGTCGGCGGCCATATGCCATTGACGGCAAACGTGCGCGTGATTGCCGCGACCCACCAAGACCTGGATGAACGGGTCAAACAGCATTTGTTTCGCGAGGATCTTTACCACCGGCTGAATGTGATCCGTCTGCGGTTGCCGGCATTGCGCGAACGGCGCGAAGACATACCATTGTTGGTGAATCACTTCCTGGCCAAGAGCGCGCGCGATTTGGGGGTTGAGGTCAAACGGCTGTCGGACGACACCATGGCGTGTCTGACGCGTCTCGATTTTCCCGGCAACGTTCGTCAGCTCGAGAATATTTGTCACTGGATCACGGTGATGGCCCCCGGTCAGCAGGTTGGCGTTACCGATCTTCCGCCGGATATCCGCGCCGTTGAACCAACCGCATCCGCCGCGGCGGATGACTGGGAAGATCTTTTGGCGCGCGAAGTCAAAGCATCGTTGGCACGTGGCGAGCGAGAAATTTTTGACGGCCTTAACCGGTCGTTTGAAGCGGCTTTGATCGTCACCGCATTGGCGCACACGGGCGGGCGACGGATTGAAGCGGCCACATTGCTGGGCATTGGTCGCAACACCCTGACCCGCAAAATTGCCGAGCTAAAGCTGGATACGGAACACACCGACGGATAAGCGTTTTCGGGCAAAAATGCCTGGAAATGCCCGCCGATAAAGGCGTTTCTGCTGTTACTCCCGCTTTTTCCGTAGCTCGAGATCAAGTTTAAGTACCAACGGCATTTCGTTCCCGGCTGTCGCCTGCTTGTTGGCGGCGCTCTGTGCAGGCGGCGCATTGCCGCGCATGTTTTCACCCGCGACCATTGGCTGGTCAATCATTTGTTGTCCGGCAAAAAAGCCAAGCGCAAGCATCGTCACGCCAGACAGCCCGAACTTCAGCCATGACGGCAGTCCGGTCGCGCTCACCGGTTGGGTCGGAACACGCATGGCCATCAACGGATTCTCTACGATGTCGCCATTCGACGATTCGCCATTGATAACTTCCTGTAGCGCCTTGGCCTCAACCGCTTCCTGCCGCGTCAATTCACCGGCCGCTTCTCGATCGGCTTCAGCTTTTTGGACCGCACGCTGTCTCGCTTCTTCAATTGCCGCCGCCTTTGCGACACTGGTTTTCTGCAACGCTTGTTCGGCGGCTTGTCGTTCTTTCAGCGCATCGACTGCTGCGCGCTCGGCCTGTTCGCGCTCTTTTTCTTTTTTCAACAGCAACACTTCATTTCTGGCGCGCTCGTTGGCATCGCTTGCCAGGCGGCGTTCCACCTCGAGTCGCTCTGCGGCGGCAGCGTTGGCGGCGGCGTGCGCCTGCTTGCGTTGCTCGGCATCGTTCGCCAGCTTGGCCTCGGCAATATTGCGCGTTTCGAGCGCATCGGCATGTGCTTTGTTCGCCAGTTGTTCGGCGGCGGCCAATTTGGCCTGTTCCTTGATTGCGGTATCGCGTTCGATCACCAGCATTGCTTCCAGTTTGTCTTGGGCGACCCGCGTCTGTTTTTGTTTTTCGATCAACGCCGCGGCGCGGGCGGCGACATCCGCCTTGACTTTCTCGGACTC
>JANPDI010000082.1:0-4497 GCA_031431435.1 Burkholderiales bacterium | reverse complement strand
GCCTTCCTCCCGTGGGATAGCCATCCTATCCCGTGGTCGGTCAGGCAAAAAATCACTCGCCCATTCACCCACTCTCGAACGTGCCCCCATAAAATATGCAGGCTAGCGCGGCAATGGCCATGATCGGCACCGCCGCCTTGGCACCAAACACCCACACTAAAATCGGCACCATAATGACGCCGGCGCCGAAACCAATCACGCCGCCAATGGTGCCGGCGATCAGCGACAGCGGCACAATAATCAACCATTCCATTTCTATTTCCATTGCGCATTATGTCCCCGCCGCTGCTGCCCGATTTGTTGCAACCCGGCCTGCGTCTGGTGTTTTGTGGCACCGCCGCGTCGAAAAAATCAGCCGAGCTGAAGGCCTATTACGCCAAGCGCGGCAATAAGTTCTGGCCGACATTGCATCAGGTCGGCATCACACCATCCCAATTTTTGCCGGGCGAATACCGCCAGTTGCTGGCGTTGTCGATTGGTCTGACCGATCTGTGCAAGTCCCATTGTGGCACCGACGCACAAATTCCGGCCACTGCCTTCGAGGCCGATGTGTTTGTTCGGAAGATCCGGCATTACCAGCCGTCGATGGTGGCCTTCACCAGCAAAAACGCCGCACGGATTGTATTGGGCAAACAGCCTGCCTACGGCTTGCAGGTCGAAACAATCGGCCAAACCCGGTTGTTTGTATTGCCGTCGCCGTCCGGGCTGGCAACGCGATTTTTTGACATCGACGTGTGGCGCACCCTCGCAAAAGCCGTTCACGGTGATGCCGGCGTGGATTTGGCCCGTTGAACCTCTAAAATAGGCCGATGCACCCCATGTCAGCCACCAATGACCAGACCGTTGCGGAAAAAGCAGCGATGCGCAAACGTGTCAGCGCGCTGCGTGACACATTGCGTATCGAAACACGTCTTGATGAGACAGCCCGCTGCCACCAGCGGGTGTTGGACTCGCGTGAATATCAGAGCGCCAGTCAACTGCTTTTTACCCTGCCGTTCGGCAGCGAGATCGACACCCGGCCATTGATTGTTGATGCACTCGCCCGTGGCATGCGGGTGGCATTGCCACGCGTTGATCCATCGTCAAAGGACCTGCTGTTGTTTTCGATTGATGCCGAAAGTGTGTTTGAACGCAGCGCATGGGGCATTGATGAGCCGCTACCGACGGCATCCCCGGTTGCCGTTGCCGATCTGGATTTTGTGTTGGTGCCGGGGCTGGCGTTTGATGCCAGCGGCAACCGTCTTGGTTATGGCCGTGGCTATTTCGACCGGCTGCTCGGCATGTTGTCACCGGCGGCAACGCGTCTGGCCATGGCGTTCACCTGCCAACTGGTCACGGCCGTGCCAACCTCATCAACGGATGAAAAAGTTCACTCGCTTGTGACCGGCGCCGGCTTCATTTACACACATCACATACCGCAAACACCACACGCTGCCTCAGCGCATCGATAACCTAACCTTCATCCACGCCAGCGTAATCATCATGACCACCGCAGCCAAAATAATTGATGGCAAAGTCATCTCTGAATTTTTCCGTGCCGAATACAAACTCAGGGTTGACCGGCTCGTCGAATCCGGCATCAGACCGGGTCTGGCCGTGGTGATTGTTGGTGACGATCCCGCCTCACACGTCTATGTGCGCAACAAGGCAAAAGCGTGTGAGGCCATCGGCATGGTGTCAGAGGTCTGCACACTACCGGCAGACACACAATATGACGTATTGGCGGAGCAGATCGACCGCCTGAACAAGAATGCGTCGATCCACGGTATTTTGGTACAGCTGCCGTTGCCCAAACATCTCAATGACCGGGCTGTCATCGAGTCAATTGCCGCGGAAAAAGATGTCGACGGGTTTCACATGGCAAACATGGGCGCGCTGGTGATGGGCGACAGTCCGTTTCCCCCCTGTACACCGTATGGGGTGATGAAAATGCTCGAGTACGAGGGCATCGCGATCGAGGGCAAACACGCGGTGGTGGTCGGGCGATCGAATATTGTCGGCAAACCACAGGCCATGATGTTACTCAAGGCCGGTGCGACAGTGACCATTTGTCATTCCAAAACGCAGGATCTGGCGGCGTTTTGCAAAAGCGCGGACATTCTGGTGGCGGCGGTCGGTCGTGCAAATTTCATCAAGGGTGACTGGATCAAGCCCGGGGCAACGGTGATTGACGTCGGCATCAACCGGCTGCCCGACGGAAAACTTTGTGGTGATGTTGAGTTTGCGGCGGCATCAAGAATTGCCGGTGCCATCACACCGGTGCCGGGCGGTGTCGGGCCGATGACCATCACCATGCTGCTTGGCAACACGTTGCGTGCGGCAGAGCGTCGCCTCTCGCCGGCAAAACCGGAGACCATGCTTGCGTAACTTCTATGTCACGGGGCAATCGTCCGCCGGCGCGCATCGCATGCACGTCAGCGATTGGGGGGAAGCCGACAATCCGCATGTGTTGATTTGTGTCCACGGGTTGACCCGTTGCGGACGCGATTTTGACGTGCTGGCGCAGGCGCTGTCGCCGCATTACCGGGTGCTGTGCCCGGATGTGGTGGGACGTGGTCAATCCAGCTGGCTCGACAACAAGGCCGACTACAACGTCCCGCAATACATTTCGGACATGGTGCGTCTGATTGCCAGATCGGGTGCCAAAAAAGTGCACTGGCTCGGTACGTCGATGGGCGGCATTATCGGCATGGTGTTGGCGGCGCAACCGCATTCACCCATCACCCGTTTTGTCATCAACGATATCGGGCCGTTCATCCCCAAAGCGTCACTCGAGCGGATCGCCCAATACATGAACCCATTGGCCAACCCGCTGTTCGACAGTATTGACACGGCCGTTACCGTGGTGCGGTCGGTCAGCCCGTTTGGCCCGTTGACGGAGGCCCAATGGCATCAACTCACGCTGCCGCTGATCAAACCGGTGGCCAACGGAAAGTGGCAGTTTCGTTATGATCCGGCGATTGCCGTTCCGCTGAAAGCCCAGACGGTCGGGGATATTGATTTGGGCGAATTCTGGAACGAAATCACCTGCCCGGTGTTGGTCACGCGCGGCGCCGATTCAGACCTGTTGCTGAAATCGACATTCGAGCAGATGTGCGCACGACCGAACGTTCGCGGGGTGGAATTTGCCGCGACCGGCCACGCCCCGATGTTTCAGGATGAGGCCTCGATTGAGATTGTGAAATCGTTCCTGCTGGCGCCTGCCGCGCAGGAATCGCACGCCTAAGGGTCAAGTCAGGCCCGAAAATGCCGATGACGTAGATGTATTGTTATTCCCATCTACATTAAATGCCATTCATCACACAACCATTGCCTGATCTTGCCGCCTGGGTGCAGTTTTACACCAGCGCGGACCTTCCTGTGCTGCAACGCACCGCATCCCGGTTGGCGACATACGCCGCCGATCAGGATCGTGTGTCGCCGCGCGAAATCGCCAACACGGTGGTGCGCGATCCACTGATGACCCTAAAGACGCTGATTTGGGTTGGTGAACAAAAAAAGCTGCGCGCACGTTCGCCAAAACAAAATACCCTGTCGGGTGAAATTGAAACGGTTGAGTCGGCCATCGTCATGATGGGCATTACGCCGTTTTTTCGTCGCTTCGGCACGTTTGAAACAGTCGAGGGGCGGCTCAAGGAAATGCCGGCGGCGCGGCTGGGCGTGTTACGCGTGATGACCCGTGGTGTCAGTGCCGCCGACTATGCCGGTGATTGGGCGGCATATCGCAAAGACCTCGATATCCAGATTATTGTTGAAGCCGCACTGCTACATGATTTGTCGGAATTGTTGACCTGGGTGTTCGCACCGGAATTGGCGATGCGCATGAAAACCATGCGGAGCAATTTTCCGACCATGCGCAGTGAGGAAATACAGCGCAGCGTGCTGGGAATCTCGCTGAATGAACTTGAGGTCGATCTGTTCAAGGCGTGGAACCTGCCGAGTCTGCTGCAGCGTTTAACTGACGATTCACACGCCGATTCACCGCAGGTACGCAACGTCACGCTGGCGGCACATGTTGCACGCCACATGGCCAATGGCAGCGACGACCCCGCGTTACCGGATGACTTTATCGAGGTTGGCAAACTGCTCAATATTCCACCCGAGCTTGCGCGCAAGCGGATTCTGCGGCAACGACTTGAAGCGTCCTGAAGACGCCTGATGTCAATCGCGGTTGGCGGGCGGTTATTCAGCGAGCCGAAACCGCCAAGCGGCAATCAGGGTAGGCAACGCCCTGAACCGCGAAGCCGGGCATTGCGGCAATCGGTCATTACGTGGCGCCGCAGCCTGGGTGTTGGCGTGTCAAGTCAGCCTGTTTGCCGCGCTATTTGCCGCGCTTGCGCTGCGTTTGTTGTTCATCTTCACGCGTCAAATGGCGTTCAATGCGTTCGGCTTCGCCGTCGGCTTCCCGAAACAACATTGGAAAGGGACCCTTTAGAAACACCCATTCGCGGTGTTGATAATGACTGCGCATCTGGATAAACAGCGGGAGATCGCGCA
>JANPDI010000081.1:0-42163 GCA_031431435.1 Burkholderiales bacterium | reverse complement strand
GATGCTGGTGGAAGACCTGATGGCGAGGCGCCCGGATATCAGGCTGCTGTCGGCAATCGATGCCGATAACGGCATTTTGATTGCCCGCGCCATATTGCCAGACGTCATCCTGATGGACATCAATCTGCCCGGCACCAACGGCATTCAAGCCAGACAAATACTGGCGGCTGACCCGACCACGGCGCACATCCCGGTAATGGCGCTGAGCGCCAATGCCATGCCGCGCGATATTAACCGCGGTCTGAAAGCCGGCTTCTTACGCTATTTGACCAAGCCTATCATCGTCAATGAACTGATGTCGGCATTGGATGAGGCACTAAAACACAACGCAAACAATCGCGATAGCGATCGCAACACGGATAACACAAAGGTGGTGAGCCATGATGATAACTGAAGATGAATTGTTTAATGCCAACATACTCATTGTTGATGATCAGGAGTCAAACATCTTGTTGCTGATGGAGCTACTGACACAGACCGGTTATCGCAATGTCAGCTTTACCATGGACCCGACCACCGTTTGTGCCGCGCACCGCTTGCACCGATACGATTTGATTTTGCTCGACCTGCAAATGCCCGATATGGACGGTTTTCAGGTCATGGCGGCACTCAACGCCACGCTCAACGACGATTACATGCGGGTGATTGTGCTGACGGCGCAACCCGGCCATAAAATTGCGGCCCTCAAGGCCGGGGCAAAAGATTTCATCAGCAAGCCGTTTGATTTGGTCGAAGTCACCACCCGCATCCGCAATATGCTCGAAGTGCGTTTATTGTACAAACGGTTGCTGCGGCAAAACGAAATTCTCGAACAGACGGTGCTCGATCGTACCGCCGAACTGCGGGAGAGCGAGGCGCGTTTTCGCCGACTGACAGAGCTCGCTTCCGATTGGTACTGGGAACAAGATCAGCAGGGACAATTTATCAAGACGTCGGGGCCGGTACTCGAGATGCTGGGCCTGAGCGTCGAATCGATCAACGGGACGCCGAACCTGCAGTCAGCCAACGGCTGGAATCAAGAAGAGCGGGAGGCGTTGCACAAAATGATTGCAGACCGGCAGCCGTTCCTGGATTTTTCGTTCAGCCGCACAAACGCCATTGGATTGACGCAGCACTATCGCGTCAGCGGTGAACCAATGTTCGACCGCGGTGCACGCTTTATCGGTTATCGTGGAATCGGCATTGAGTGCAGCCCGCCACGTCCGTCGAATCCAACGCCAACGCCGTCTACGGCACCGTAACGAAAACGTCCGCGTATGCCACCTGCCATCACGCCAACTGACGATAAAAAGTCGGTTGCGAACAACCCCTGCCTTAACCGGCTGCTCGCACAGCTTCCGCCGGATGAGCTTGCGCGTATTGCCTCGCGCCTGGAACACGTGCCAATGAAGCTTGGCACGGCGCTTTATGAGCCGGGCGAACTGCTGCACTACGCTTATTTTCCGACCACCGCAATTGTGTCATTGCATTATGTGACCGAGGCGGGCGGCTCGATTGAGACCGCCAGCGTTGGTAACGAAGGTGTGGTTGGTGTTTCACTGTTCATGAGCGGCGGCAGTACCGCAGGGTCCGCTGTTGTTCAGACCGGCGGCGAAGGTTTTCGACTACCGCGACCGCTATTCAATGCGGAGTTTGAACGCAACGGCGTATTCCGCCGGTTGTTACTCAGGTATACCCAAGCCTTGATCACGCAGACCTTTCAGTACGCGGCCTGCAACCGGCATCACTTGATCGAGCAACAACTCTGCCGGCTTTTTCTCACCACCATCGACCGGATCGCCAACACCGACATGGTGATTACGCAGGAAATGATCGCCGGCATGCTCGGGGTGCGCCGCGAGGGCATTACCGAGGCCGCCGGTGTGCTGCAACAAGCCGGCATCATCAGCTACCGGCGCGGGCATATTTCCGTGTTGGATCGGGGTGCGTTAGAGGCAAGCGCATGTGAATGTTACGGCGTGGTCAAGGCGGAGTTGCTGCGCCTGGAATCGATCACCAATTAACAGTGTGTCGGGTCAGTCAACGGCGTGCCGGGTCAATCAACGCCATCGGTCGCAACGACGCCACGTCCCTGACGCGCTTTTCGCACTAAGGCAGCGTGAGTTGATCAACAATTTCCACCACGCCGGGCGTTCCCCACGCTGCGTGTGCTGATACCAGTGACACGCGACGTGCCGCGCGGCTGGCATGCGCTTTTTCAACATCAGTCGCGACGCGACCAGACAGCGTCACCACACCATTTTTAACCTCAACATTAATATCGGTCGACACGACTTGCGGCTCCCACGCCAGCTCGGCCATGACATCGCGTTGAATCTGTACGTCTGAGCCTGTGTACATGCCGCATCCTCTTGGTTGTCGATGGGCTATTTAGTGCGGCGTTCAAGGTGTGCTCCATGCTCTAGCGAACATAAGCAAAAATAAATGCATGTTTTCCTCCGGATCGCAAGCGAATGGTGCGCTATCGCACTGACGCGCCAACAACGCCCTGTTTAACCTTGACGGGCGATGAATCAATCGCTGCGTTGTCAACACCCACCGTTCCGATTGGTCGTATTGACCAGGCAACCAGCCCAACCTGCCAACCCGCACAACCGCCCGCGCGGCCACATGTCAAGCACACGTCAAGCGCACGTCAAGCACACGACAAGGAAACTCCAATGCGACCCACATCCTCGCTACTATTCGTCATTATTGTTGGCCTGCTGGCAACGGTTGGATCCATTGCGCCGGCACAGGCGCAAATTGCCGGCGCCACACCGACTGGTGTGACGGCCGCCGAACGCAGTGAAATTGCCGTCGGCTGGAGTGTCAAGCGCAGCATTCTCGGCAAAGTGGTTTATAACGAACGCAATGAGCGTATTGGCAAGGTTGAAGATCTCATCATCACGCCGAATAAATTTGTGTCATACGTGATCATCGGCGCGGGCGGCTTTGTTGGCATCGGCCGCCACGACGTGGCGTTTCCAATCTCACAAATACGCGAACTCGGCGGCAAAATCGTCCTGTCCGGCGGGACCAAAGAGATCATCAAGGCCATGCCGCAATTTGTCTACGCCAGCAGCAGCACATTGCGTGATCAATTCACCAGCCGCGCCGACCAGGATATTGCCAACGCAAAGGTACGTATTGCGGAACTGAAGAGAATCGCGGAAACCGCAACGGCCGAAGCAAAGATAAAAATCAATCTTGAGGTCGCCAGCTTGCAGCAGGAAATGCACGCGGTGGAGGTAAAACTTGCCGCCATGAAAAAGGCCACGGCGAAACGTTGGAAGGATTTCGAGACCGAACTGAATGCCGCCACGTTCCGGCTGCGGGAATCGTTGAAAAAATCGGCTGCATGAGTTGTGAGTCAATGAAGAAAGCAGCGGGTTGATTCACGACTGGCTGGGCACCAGTGAAGTGGGCAAACTGCGCTAAGACGACGGTGTTTTTAGACGTTCGCAGGCAGAATGCCCTGCCCGCCGTCGACGACGTCCCACTGCCGCTTTTTTTGAAAAGAGCGTGTTCCGGACCGGATCCGTGAGGACAAACGAGTGCCAGAAGCGCCGATCGCAAAATACTAACGGGTGAGTTGGTGCGCAGTGCCTAATTTGGGCGACTGCGGTGTGGTCTCCAATCTAAATTCCGCATGCAAATTAAGTCGCCAAAGTCATTATTCGGTGAGCATTTTCAGATGTTTATGCTTGGAAACGCCCAAATTTGAACGCGTTTAGTAGAACAGCACTTCCCAAGAGTTAATTCAGCCCCAACGGCATCAGAAGTTGTGATTCACAGCGCCAACCTCGAGTTGGTCTCCCCGGCGAACAACCACACGGGTTGCGCCGGGCCGGGGTCTAAGCTTGTCGAATTCCACAACAATGCAACTTGGATCCCGGCCTTCGCCGGGATGACAGGCTTATGTCAGCGACATTCGGGACTGCCAGTCGCTTCGTTGGCAGTTGCAAACAAATCCCCGACCACATACAGCAGAAGTTTCTTGGTAGCCACGCAAAAATAGTGAGGCCACCGCTCAAAGTACACGGTGGCCTCAATGTTGACGAATGATTGCTCGCTAGCAATACATCCTATTGCTGGTGCGTCTTCTTTGCTGTGCGGGCTTTATCCAAACGATTGCTGGCGTCATGTTCTAGGTTCGTTGTAGCGGGGTCCGGGTGGGCGGCTTTATCACCGTTTGTGTGTTTGGCATCCATCGCACCATCCACCGTTTTTGCTGGCTGCGGCTTGCTCGTTTCGACTGCTTTTGGGTTTTGCATTTGAAGCTCCCGGATAAATTGAACTGACATTGAACGTGCAGGGTTGGGTGGTTTATTTGGCGCCTGGCCGCGGTTCGTGTTTGGAGGTTTCATCGTATGATTCGTCGCCAATGTCGTCTTCTGGCGGCGCGTCTGAGTTTCCCGTGCGTCCCTCGATGCCGACCCCGCCTTCATGTGGGCTTTTTCCACGCGGGTCGTATGGCACCGTATCTTCAGCGTCGTCGTCACCGCCTTCCTGCTGTTGTTGCTTGTTTAGCTTGGGTAGCGAAACGGTTTCGATGGGTGGTTTCTCAAGTTCATCGCGTTGTTTCTGCTGGTCTTGATCCTGCGACATGCGGTTACTCATATGTCTACTCCTGGCTGGGCTAGAAGATCCGCTGACTCCTACCCAGTAGGCGAAGAGATGGGCATCAGTCAGGGCGTTGGGGCGGGGTAGTCGGTTGAGATAAATCCGCGCCCTGCGCGAACCCGAGCACCGACTTCCACCGATCTCAATATTAGGAAGCGCTCAGAAAGCAGTCTGTGCGACAACCAACGCATCCCGGGGTATCTCGAACTTACTCAAAATTCGGCATGGTCCATCGGGCAAGTTTTGTGCGCGACCCGCCGCGACCACACGGCCACACCACAAGACTATTTTGGGCGTGGTTTTTTCAAGCCCGCATCGGGTAAGCTGAGCTTGCCCTGGCGCAATTCCCCGACGGCCACCGCCACCGCACGGGCGACGTTTCGAACCTCTTCCTGAACCGCAAGATCGTGATCAAGCGCTTCGTGGCTTTCGGCATATGATTCGTAGTAGCCGATAAAACGATCCAGACGCGCACCGGCACCGGCATCAATCAAGCCCATCCAGTCGAGCCAATCAGACAGTCCGCGGCGCACGTCTTCGATTCCCGCCACGTCGCCGTGCACCACCAAGCCGTAAGCGCGGCCGGCAAGATGCTTCGGGTAGTCCCAGCCCTTAAGCTCCAACGCCTTGGCTTTCTTTGCGTCCTTTCCATTTGTGGTGGTCGGATCGGTATTGCCGCCATCCGCGCACACCAGCCGATCGATCATCAACTTCAGCACGCTTGGCGTTTGATACCAATACACCGGGGTCAGGATGATGACCGCATGCGCGGCGACCCACTTCTCGTAAATCTCCGCCATCCAGTCATTGGTTTGACGCTGCCCGTGATTCGGATAACAACTGCATGGCCAGTGGCACAACGGCATTGCGGTTGACGCGCAGCCTTTGCAGGGGTGTATGTGTTTATCGTAATCGGAAGTCAACAGGCTCAAGTCGAGCATGTCCACCTCAATATTTTGCAGTCGAAAAATTTCCTGCGCGAGCAGCGTGAGTCGCCAGGTCTTGGAGATTTCACCCGGACAGCTGCCGTCATTTCGCGCCGATCCGCACACCAGCAGCACACGCGACGGCGTTTGTGGATCTTTTTGCAGTGCTTCGAGCTCGCCCAGCCGTCGGCTGGTGGCTTTCCACTCGGTCGAGAGATCGTACTGTGGATCAAAAAATCCCGCACCGGCTTTTTCTGTCAACGGCGCCTTGTGTCCCTCCTGATAGTTGGTCCACGCGACCTGTTCGACTTCCGACAGGGCGTCCTTGACCGCATGAAAAGCAGGGTCGAGAAACGAGCGGTGGAACTGAACATGAAATTCATTCCGTCCAAGCGGTGGTGGCGCCTGGCCTTTTCGTGGCGGTTTCATTGGCTTTCCTGCTGGCTAACGTTGCTTAAGGATAGTGAAAGACGCACAGTCAGGTCTGTTCGCCAACAGACTCAGCCCGGCCTTGTTCGACTTTTTCAACACACCGCCATCATTTGCCAGGAACGTTTGTTTGCAGACCGGCGGCCCTGCCGGATTGCCACTGCGCGGCGGCATCAGCGCAAAAACGCGCAAGCCGGAACATGACGTTTTGCACCGCGCGATTGGCAGCCGCCACACCGCCTTGCGGGCTCTCGCTGGCCGCCGTAACGACCTCGTCGAATTCCATTGATGCCAACACCTTGCGGGTTGCGTAATCCACCATATTGGCACGCAGTGTGAAGTGAACACGACTCGGACCGCCGTCAAAATGTTGTTGAAGCCGAACCACCTCGACTGTCAGCCGGATGTCGCCGACTGCCGGTGTCGGGGTCAACACCACCGCGCGGAATGCAGCGCTGTCCTCAATGGCTGAAACCACAATTGCCGTGAGCATCCGTGCCGGTGTATCCGCCCATTCGTTATGCGCAAAATATTCGAGCCGGTGCGCCTCGCGCACATACAACATGCGTGTGCTGTCATAACCTGCGGCGGCCTGCACCGGGCTCACAATCAGTGTTGGCAGCGAATCGGCTGCTGTCGCTGGCGATATTGCTGCGGTTGGCTTTATCGATTGCGGCTGCGCCGCACGAATAGTTCCGCTGCGCAGGTCGTCTAGCGAATAGAAGGTGGATTGTGGTGTTGCGGTCGGAAAGAGGCCGCTGCAAGCCGTCGTCAAGGTTAGCAAAACCGCTGCAAAGCCTGATTGCCAGGATTTCGGGTAGAAACGTTTCATGGTGACTTCGGCCTCGTATTGGTTTCGCCCGGTCCATTTGGCACAACACTTGGACCAGAGACAATTGCGCTCGGATTCTGCCGCGCTTGTTCGCTCAACCGACGCAGCGAAGCCGACAGCGCACTCAACTCGTTTAGTGCACGTTCCAAATCCGGCAGCGTGGATTCGGTGAAGCGCTGTACGTCGGCACCAACCGAGGCAACGGTCTTGCCGGCGCTGGTGCTGGCGGCAGCGGTTTCATTACCCATTTTTTCGAGGGCATCCGCGCTCCTGCCGATGCGCGCCATCAGCGGTGCGATTTGTGCGTCAATTTGTGCGCTCGCGCTGGCACTGTTGTCGAATGTGCGCGCGGCACTGGTAATGCCGGCGTCAATGGTTTCCTTGCGCGCGGCAACGGTACGTGTGAACACGGCAATATCGGCGAGTGACCGGCTGAAGGCGACCCGGTTTTCATCGCTGAGCACCGCGCTAATATTGGTCGATAAGGTATCCACCTTCGCCAACACCGTCGTCAGAATATTTTCCAGCCGTGCGCTCAGTGAGGGCTTGGTACGGATGACCGGATATTCGCCCGCCACCGTTGCCCGTAGTGGTGCCGCGTCACGCGCACCGCCGTCGAGCTCGACATAGGCAATACCTGTTAACCCCTGTGTTTTTAATGTCGCAATGGTGTCAATCTTGATTGGTGTGCCTTGCGCGATCGCCAGCGTCAGCCGAACTTGTTCGGGGTTGTCGGCATCGAGTTTGATCGTCTTGACGTTGCCGACCTCGACGCCGTTGTATTTGACCGGCGCACTGAGGTTGAGGCCAGCCACCGATTCGTCCATGATGGCCAAATAAAGGTCGTATCTGGTCTGAAATGCGCCGCCCGATGCAAGCCACAGCACGCCCGTAATAAGCGCCGCACCGAGCAGCAGGACAAACGCGCCAACAATTGCGTAGTTCACTTTGGTTTCGATGATGGCCTCTTGCTTTCTATGTATGCCACGTGGGCCACGCGGGCCACGTTTGTCACGTGTGCCACGTTTTCGACATGCACCGGCGCCTTGACTGTTGGTTGTTCCTGGTTCTGCACCTTCTGCTGCTGCGCGGCATGTGCACGAGGTCCATCAAAAAACGGCCGGACGGCGGGGTTATCCATCTGTGAAAGTTGTTGCATCGACCCCACGCCCTGCACCTTGCCGTCGGCAAGCACGGCAACACGATCGGCAACCTGCCATAAGGTATCCACGTCATGCGTGATCATGACAATCGTCAGGCCGAACAAGTCGCGCAGCTTGATCACTAAATCATCAACGCCGCCCGCACTCACGGGGTCTAGTCCGGCGGTGGGTTCATCGAGAAATAACAACTCGGGATCAAGCGCCAGTGCGCGCGCAAGTGACGCGCGTTTCAACATGCCGCCACTGAGCTCAGCCGGATACTTGCTGCCGACCTCTGCGTTTAAACCCGCCATGGCGAGTTTCCAGTCGGCGATCTCGTCAATCAATGTGTCGGTGAGACCGGTGTGCTCACGCATCGGCAGGCCGATATTCTCTTTCACCGTCAACGCGCCGAACAAGCCGCCGTGCTGAAACATCACGCCCCAGCGCCGTCGGAGTGCCAGGGCGCGGGCATCATCGTCGGCAAGATTCACCAAATCGACGCCCAACACACGGACGCTGCCGGCGTCGGGTCGGTGCAGCAGAATCATTTCCCGCAGCAGGGTGGATTTGCCCGAGCCGCTGCCACCAATCACGGCAAAAATTTCAGCACGTTTTACGTTCAGATCAATATCTTGATGCACCACGTGCGTGCCAAAACGCGTCGTGAGGTTGTTGATCTCGATCACGGCATCATCGGGGTTGGTTGGTGGGGTGGCGACCACGGTGGCAGCCACGGTGGCAAATGCGGACATGTCAGAGGTCCAGTGCGCTGAAGGCGACCGAAAACAACGCATCGGCAACGATCACCAAGAAAATCGACTGCACCACACTACGCGTCGTCTGCCGACCGACACTGTCGGCACCACCTTTGGTGCGGAAGCCTTGAAAACAGCCGACCATGGCGATGATGAACGCAAACACCGGTGCCTTGCCAATCCCGACCACGTAAGAGGTGACGCTGACGGCCTTGACCAGACGATCCAGAAACTCGTTATACGTCACGCCGAGTTGCACACGCGACATGATCATGCCGCCAAAAACACCCGCCACGTCGGCGAACATGGTGAGTAACGGCATCGCAATGATTAACGCGATCACTTTCGGCAGCACCAGCAATTCGATTGGCGCAATACCGATGGTGCGCATGGCGTCAATTTCCTCGGTCACGTTCATGGTGCCGATTTGTGCGGCATAAGCCGAACCAGAGCGGCCGGCGAGGATGATGGCGGTGATGAGCGGTGCGAATTCACGCAGCATCGATAGACCGACCAAGTCCGCGATAAAAATATTGGCGCCATATTGTCGCAATTGATCCGCGCCCTGATAGGCGACCACAATCCCCAGTAAAAATGACAGCAGCCCAACAATCGGCAGCGCGTCGAAGCCCGCCGTGCGGATGTTGAACAGGATCGGCCGCCAACGAATACGCGTCGGATGCGTCAGACTGCCGGCGAAGCTTGTCGCACTTTGTCCGACGAACGCGAGTAGTGCCACCGCCTCCTCCAACACCGCGGCGCTGGCGAGGCCAACCCGCGCCAAGGCGGTGGGTGGCGCAATGGATTTTATGATGGGCTTGCCAGTTTGTGCGGCGACCTGTTTTGCAACCACGTCCAGCAGCGTGGCAAAGCGTGGTTGCAGGCCTTCGACGGCGATCACCACGCCTTTCTCACGTAAACGCAAAAGCAGCTTTTGCAGCATCCATGCGCCCGCCGTATCCATTGCGGTGACCGCGCTTGTCTCCGCCACGACGTTTGCGTTTGACGACAGGTGGATCGACTCAAGCTGCGGTTGAAGCATATCCATCGTAATCCCACGCGCAGTCCAGCACCCCGACACCGTCAGCGTTTGCGGCGATGGCTGCGCAATCGCGGCGGACTGGATTGATGTGGTCGGTGTGATTGGTGTAGGCGGGGCAATCGATGTCATCGATGCAATCGGTGTAATCGGTGTAATCGGTGTAATCGGTGTAATCGGTGTAATCGGTGTACGAGGAGGCGCTGAGTTCATAGAGGCTTACCAGCCTATCCAAGTTAGGTTGTCTGGTATGTGCGAGAACGCACCACGCCGGAAGATTTTCTGTTTGCAAATGCCATTGATTCGTTTGCCAGCCTGCATGCGACGAGAAGGCGGCGCTTTAACGAGAAGGCGGCGCTTTGACGAGATGGCGGCTCTTTATCCGCCAGCCGGCAGCCGACCGTATATGTGATCAAGCGCCACCGGCAGGCAGCAATATCGCCCTCTGTGGGCTTAAGTACAGACCGCGTGCATCATCTTGCGCGAACATGCCTACTCCCCTCCACTTCGCAAAGAGACTCAAATGGAAAATAGCAAACTGGCAAGCGTACTGAACGATCTGGTCGAAACGTCACGCGATGGCGCGACTGGCTTCCATACCTGCGCAGAAGGTGCAAAAGATTCAATGCTGCGAGCCTATTTCACCACCCGCGCACAGAGCTGTAATGACGCCGTTCGTGAATTGAACGTCGAGGTCTTGCATCACGGTGGCCAACCGGCTGAATACGGTAGTGTGGAAGGTGCATTGCGCCGGGCCTGGATCAACATCAGAACCGCGGTGACGAGCAATGATGATCTCGCCGTGCTGGAAGAATGTGAACGCGCGGAAGACGCCGCACTGGCTGCCTACCGTAATGCCTTAACGGAACCACTGCCTGACCACGTGAGAACACTCGTGCAAAAGCAATACGAAGGCGCAAAGATGAATCACGACCGCGTGCGTAAGTTGCGGGATGAGCGCAAGCAAGCGGCTGTGGCAACGGCGTCTTAGACACTAAACGGACAAAGCGCAGACAAAGCGCAGACAAAGCGGCACTTGCGATAGGCCGGGTGCCGCTGCGCTAAATTGAAACTCGCCTATTGACGGATATTTTCAGGCATTTGTGTTTGGAAACGCCCGTCGTTATTAGTGTTTTGTAGCATTTTTCTATTTTTTAGGGCGGATCAATCACCCCGTTCAGTTCCAGCAGGCTGTCAGCCTGGGGAACACACCCGATGGTTACCGCCCAATAAGGATGCAAATGAAGATTCGATTTTTGGTACTCGCTGTATTGCTGGCTGTTTCGCACACTGCCATCGCGCAAACGAGCTTCAGTCTGGGCTACAACGCGCCCGGCATTAGTATCGGTGTCAACGTGCCGTCCTATCCAGACTTGGTTCGTGTTCCCGGCTACCCGGTGTACTACGCGCCGACCATGAATTCGAATTATTTTTTCTACGACGGTATGTATTGGGTGTATCGCGAGGACGACTGGTACACAAGCTCTTGGTACAACGGACCGTGGTCGGGTGTGAGCCAATACGACGTGCCGTTGTTTGTACTCAGAATCCCGGTGCGTTATTACCGTCAGCCGCCAGTCTACTTCCGTGGCTGGCAACGCAACGACGCACCGCGATGGGGTGAGCATTGGGGACGTGATTGGGAACAGCGCCGCGATGGCTGGAATCGTTGGGATCGTAGGTCGGCCCCTACGGCCGCGCCACTACCGCGGTACCAGGCGCAATATCGTGGTGATCGTTACCCCGGGCAGGACCAACGACAGAACATTCACAACCAGCAGTATCGCTACCAACCGAAGGAACCGGTGGTTCGCGACTACTACCGTCAACAACCGTCACCCGGCAATGGGTCTGCACGTGAGCGTGGTGAGCGCAATGAGCGCAATGAGCGCAGTGAGCGCGGCGGCAACAGCGAGCAAAACCGCAATGGCGCACAACGTGCCAACAACGGTCGCGACGCGGGCCTTGATCAAGCTACCAATCGGAATGACCGCAGTGATCGAATCGATCGCGGTGCCGGCAAACGCGACGATCGCGCCAACGATAGAAGCAACGACAGAAACGAAAAGAACAACAAGAATGACCAACGCGATCCAAAAGATCAAAAAGATCAAAAAGATCAAAAAGATCAAAAAGATCAAAAAGATTCAAAGCACCCTGGAAAATGACCCGCATTAAATATACGGTCGGGGTTGCACATTTTTTTCCGAATGGAATTTCAAAGGAGTATTGATCATGCTGCAAAAACTCTCGTTGGTACTTGGTGCGGGCGGGCTACTGTTACTCGGCCTGCTCATGAGCAGTGGCGCGCAAGCAGGCGGCGGCATTTTTCGTCCCTTCTCTGGCTCGCTGACGCTTCCCGTCATCATCGGCTTGGTGTTCGGTGTTGTGATGGTGGCGGCCGCTCTCGCCGGGTTACTGCCACACGTTGTCAGCGACGAACAGTAAGTCCCGTTCAGGTGTTGTTTGACTTCGTTTGGCTATTTGCACGCCACTCGGTTGGCTGACGAACAGACCACCAGTTGATCAACCGCTACGCTCAGCTTCAGCATTTTTTTATTGCCTGAATCCGCAAAATCCCTTGCAGCGTCAATCGCCACTTGTTGGCAGAGGACAATTTACATGACTCAAATCATCAAAGAAACGGTTGTGACGAACGACGCCGACTTGAATCGCGATCCGATTACGGGAACGCCTGGCGCGCACCCCATCGGCACTGGCGTTGGCGCAGCATCCGGCGGCATTGCCGGCGCGGCCGTCGGTATGGTCCTTGGCGGGCCGGTTGGCAGCGTCATCGGCGCGACCGTCGGTACGGTAGCGGGTGGCTTATCCGGCAGCAGTGCCGGTGAAGCGGTAAACCCTACCGCCGAAGAATCGTTCTGGCGCGAAACCTACATTCGCGAGCCGTATTACATACAAGGCCGTAATTTTGAATACTACGCACCGGGCTTTCGTGCCGGTTGGGAAGGACGCGTTCGTTACGATGGTCGTACCTTTGAAGGTGCGGAATCAGATCTTGCGGCCGCCTACAACGCGTCCAAGAGTGAAATCGAGCCGTCGTGGATTGACATCCGTCCGGCCGCACGTGCGGCGTGGAATCGTGTCGACCAACACATTCTGGCGACCGTCTAGCGACATCGGTCAATGGGGGAATCCCACCCCCGCCACAGCTGCGCCACAGACGCACCACATCCGCGCCACCGTCGTATCACAACCACGTCAAACCCCATATCAGGAAACCGAATGAAACACGCCTTTACCATTTCGGCCGTCGCAGCACTAACGGCCGTCGCACTTACCGCATGCGACAAACCGACGGTAATCAATGTACCGCCGCCAGCACCTACAACCGTTGTTGTGCCCGGACCAGCGGGCCCACCCGGCGAGACAGGCGCCGCCGGCAAAGAAGGCATGAAAGGTGAACCGGGCAAAAATGCCGATGGCACCACCATTGTGATTGTGCCGCCGCCGCCACCCCCACCACCACGACCCAACTAACGCCGCCCCCGATTGAGTTGCTAACGTGTTTGTGGGCGCAATGTTGTTCGCCGCACTGGCATTGCTGGTGTTGAGTTCTGTTCCGCGCTGGCGCCACAGCCGCCGCTGGGGCTACTGGCCAAGCGGCGGATTGGCATTCATCCTGGCCGGCGACATGATCGTATTTGCACTTCGGCGAATGTGATGGCGCGGGCACCTCAGCTTAGTGCTGCCGCCCATGCTGTCGGCTATGCTGCTGGCCGTGCAGCCCGGTGCGCCAGCACGGCTGTGTCTGTGCTTCGCAACGCAATTTTCACCGCGCTTCTCGTCACGGGTTTCAGCGGATGCGGCAATGTCGCGACGTTACCGATCGCAGCGGGTACCGGCATGCAGCCGACGCTGCCTGCGCCTGTTACCACGCTGGTTCCAACCGTCAACATCGCACCGGCGAAGGGCTGGCCGGCCGGACGGACGCCGACGCCCGCAGCTGGTCTGCGGGTGCAGGCATTTGCCGAAAAGCTGGATCACCCCCGCTGGTTGTACACGTTGCCAAACGGCGACGTCCTCGTTGCCGAGACCAACGCGCCCGCCAAACCTGACGACAGTCCCGGCATCAAGGGCTTTGTCATGCAGATTGTGATGAAGATTGCCGGGGCAGCCACCACCAGCGCCAACCGAATTACCCTGCTTCGGGACAGCGATGGCGACGGTGTTGCAGACCTGCGCACGGTTTTGTTGGCGGGACTCAATTCGCCTTTTGGGATGGCGCTAATCGGCGACCAGCTCTATATCGCCAACACAGATGCCGTGGTGCGCTTCCCGTATCAGACTGGCGATACCCACATCACCGCGGCCGCGGTCAAGGTGGTCGATTTGCCCGGCGGCCCGATCAATCACCACTGGACAAAAAATATTCTCGCCAGCGCGGATGGCCGCAAGCTCTATGTCACGGTTGGCTCAAATAGTAATGTCGCCGAGCGCGGCATGGCAGTCGAAGCGGGGCGCGCGGCAATTTGGGAGATTGATCTTGCAACAAATAAACAGCGCATTTTTGCCTCCGGTTTGCGCAATCCCGTTGGCATGGCTTGGGATCCCACCAGCCGTGAACTATGGACGGTCGTCAATGAACGGGATGAACTCGGCAGCGACCTGGTGCCCGACTATTTAACGTCGGTCGCAGATGGCGCCTTCTACGGTTGGCCGTATAGCTACTTTGGTCAGCACGTTGACGAGCGTGTCAAACCTGCGCAGCCGCAGCTCGTGGCAACTGCCCGCTCGCCGGACTATGCACTTGGATCACACACCGCTTCTTTGGGGCTGGTTGCGGCGCATCGCAGTCGGCTTTCCGGATCCTATACAAGCGGCATGTTTATCGGCCAGCACGGCTCCTGGAACCGGCGTCCACACAGCGGTTACAAGGTGGTGTTTGTACCGTTCTTAAATGGTCGTCCAGCAAGCGATGTGCCGATAGACATTCTGACCGGATTTCTTAGCGCGCAGAAAACCGCCTACGGCCGGCCGGTGGGGCTTGCGATTGACAACGATGGTGCGCTGCTGGTTGCCGACGACGTTGGCAATATTGTCTGGCGTATGACCGCCTCGCAGCGCTGCCCGAAACCCTGTGTGACTGCAATTTCTGACCGCGCACAGCAACCTGTCGATACCCATTTTCGTTTCCCGGCAGCTATCCCATGAAGCGCTCTGCAAGCGGCGTTCACAATCCGTGGCGTTCAAGATAATGCCGCTGATCGCTGCATATCTCGCGACGGCATTGGTACTCGTCACCATTGACTATCTGTGGATTGGCATTGTTGCCAAGCCGTTGTACCAACAGGGTATCGGCCACTTGATGGCGGATCAGCCGCGGTTGTGGGCTGCGGCGATTTTCTATTTACTTTACCCAGTGGGGCTGATGGTCTTCGCCATTGTCCCCAACGAACACCTGGATAGCTGGCACAAAACGGCCGCCGCCGCCGCGATGTTTGGCTTCTTCGCCTATGCCACTTACGATCTGACCAATCTCGCCACACTACGCAATTGGCCGATTGACCTTTCGCTGATCGACACCGCCTGGGGAACATTGGTCAGCACCGCCGCCGCGTTGGCGGGCAGGGCAGTGCTGCGTTGGTTGGCACTGTCCTGATTTCAATTGGCCGTTTGTATGATTGGGCGTCCACTGCCGTTGACAGTTGCCGCCAACGGTTGCGCAACCCAGATGATTGCCCGCCGCAAAATTAAACGTTTGGTGGGTAACCGAACAGAAGCAACACAAACGTGGCGGTATGCTCTGCGCATGATGAAAACAGAAAATCAAAGCAGCGCCGAGCGCACGCAACTTTGTGCGTTGATCAAGAATATGCCGGTCGCAATGATGACAACCGCCGATGATGACGGGCATTTAGTCAGCCGCCCAATGTCGCCGCTGGAAATGGATGCGGATGGTGCGATCTGGTTTTTTACCGACCTTGCCTCGGCAAAAGTCGAACAATTACACAAGGTCAATCTGTGTTTTGCCGACGCTGTTGCAGCGTCATATATTTCCATTTCGGGCCGGGGCGAAATCGTTGCCGATCGCAGTCACGTCGGACGACTGTGGACAATGAATGAGCGTCCATGGTTTCCGAACGGCCCTGATTCGCCGAACTTGGCGCTCATAAAAATCATCCCAAACTATGCCGATTGCTGGGATGCACAAGATAGCAAAATGGGTCGCATGTTCGCCATCGCGGCTTCGATTGCCACAGGGAAACCGTTTCTGATCGGGTCACACCAGACGCTTGACGCCTTGGAACCAACCCACGCTGACACTTAGTCCTGATCACCACCGACGTGACCCGGGCGCGGCAGTTGGTTGCGATGCCGATGCCGGGTCAGGCGAATGATTCACCGACACTGGCGCCGAACACACTCATGCAACAGGCGACGCCAAAACCGTAGAAGCAAGACAGCCGATTCATTGTCGGCAATCGAACTCAAATATGAAAACGAAAGTATCCAACCAACAATCGCCCGGTGTGAGCAAAGTCGCAAGCCTGAAATTGCCCTTCGAGCGCGACGAATCCGCAGCCGATCTTGTCGACAGCGGCGGTGCCGCCATTGTGACGCCTCCACCAAGCGAGGCGATGAAGCAAGCGGTACGCGACATTGCACGCGGCGTACAGGACACGGATCGTGGCGCGGTGGTCGGTCGTACCTACCCGTCGATGACGCGCGAGGTTGGCAATAAAGACGGGTCCAACCGCTGATGTTAAGGGCGTCTGTTTTGGCGCGCACACAGAACGGCAATGACGCGGTTCGTAAATTGAACATTGAGGTGTTGCACCATGGCGGCCAGCCTGCCGCGTACGGCAGCGTGACCGGGCGATTGCGACGAGCGTGGATCAATATCCTCACGGCGGTCACGCGCAACGACGATCTGGCGGTGCTTGAAGAGTGTGAACGCGCCGAAGCGGCCGCCTCGATGTCTACCGTGCTGCGCATGGCGAAAGATGAAACACGCCGTTTGACGGGCACTTCGCGGCATTTTTGCTTGGTGATGTCCGTCGTTATTGGTGTTTGATATTTTTTACGCAACCCGGCTGACCGCTGACCATGGTTGTTGACCCGCATTGACGAAAACGCATCGCTTGCACCATTGCACGATAAACACCATTTACGCATCAAAGGAAAAAAATGCCCAAACTCAATGTTGGCTCCGAATCACAGAATCCCATCAGGCTTTATTACGAGGACCACGGCAGCGGCAAGCCGGTTGTGCTCATCCACGGCTGGCCGCTGAGCGGGCGCTCGTGGGAAGCGCAGGTGCCGGCGTTGGTCGCCGCCGGCTATCGCGTCATTACTTATGACCGTCGCGGTTTTGGCTGGTCTTCGCAGCCCTGGTCTGGTTATGATTACGATACCCTGGCTGGCGACCTCAACATGCTGATGTTGCATCTTGAACTGCGAGAGGTCAGCCTGGTAGGCTTCTCGATGGGCGGCGGCGAGGTGGCGCGCTACATCGGCACATACGGCGGCGACCGCGTCGCGAAGGCGGTACTCGCCGCCGCGGTCACACCCTATCTTTACAAGAGTGCTGATAATCCGGGCGGCCGCTCCGATGACGCCAAGATTGAAGCGACCAAAACAAGTTTGGTTGCCGACAGATTGGCGTTTCTCGACACCTTCACCACCAATTTTTTTAGTGTGAATGACAATCTGGTCGTCAGCGAAGCCCAGCGCGTTTATGCCAGAGACATCGCGGCGTTTGCCTCGGTGAAGGGCACGCTCGATTGTGTCCACGCGTTTTCGTACACGGATTTTCGCAGCGATTTGGCGAAATTCAAATTACCGACGCTGGTGATTCATGGTGACGCGGATGCCATCGTGCCGTTTGAAGTGAGTGGTGAGCGTACGCTAAATGCCGTGGACGGCAGCGTGAGCTGCATTGTCAAGGGCGCGCCGCATGGTGTTAATTGCTCCCACGCAAACGAATTTAATAAGGGCTTGTTAGATTTTTTGGCAAGTTAAGTCGCGGTATCTTGCCCGCGTCTTGCCGCACAAAATAAACCATTGTGCATATTTGACGGGCATCTTCAGGCATTTTTGCTTGAAAACGCCCGTCCAATGGCGATCTGCGCACCATGCAACGACTCGTCACCACAAAATTGCCGTTATTCCAGCGTTCAACCACGAGGGTTGCGCCGGGCTGGGCTCTGGCCGGCATATTTCACGGGTCGACCCAATGTGTTGAAATTTTCGCCCTGGCAACGGTCCATTTCTTCAAATCCAATTCGGACTTCGAATTTCGTTGCGCCGGCGCGCCCGCCGGCGCGCGGCGAAGCATGCGCCGCGAAGTCCCCGCTTCACCTCTCAGACACGTCCCCGTGAAATAGGCAGGATAGCTATGTTCGACAACGAACAGATTTGTCATCGGTTGCACAGGCATTCTTCGGTAAGGAGATTTGCCGTGAATTGTATGGTTGTCAATGCTGGAATCAACAACGTCGGCGTCGAACCATCGGGCTGGGCTGAGCGACGGCTATATCTACTTCCACCGTGGCGGTTGACGCCCCCAACCGGGATGCAGCCAAGCTGCACGCGCGCGGACTGACGATGGGTGATTCAATATTCTTATCATGTCGTGACGCCAACCTCCCGGCGGCATTGATTGCGCAGTTGCAGCGGGCAACCTCGGTGCTTGACTTGGGTTCCCCCGGCGCGCGTCTGGCGAAGTTGATCGGTGACATTCCGACCATACACCGTTGTCGCCGACCCGGGGACTATCTTTATCGTGCCGGCGACGACTTTCAGTTTCTCTACGTGCTCAGCACGGGATTTGCCAAAACCATCCATGTTTCAGAGGATGGGTGCGAACACACCATTGGTTTTCATCTAAGTGGGGACATTCTCGGGCTCGATGCGGTGGCCAGCGGCGCTTGTGCGAGTGATGCCATCGCCCTGGAGGTCTGCGAGGTCCTGGCGATTCCGTACGCCACCATGATCGACCGCTGCCGCACCAGCCCCGGACTTGCCGATGAACTGCACCACGCGTTCAGCACCGCGCTGCGCGGCGACCGCGACCAGACGCTGCGCCTGCGCGGCCTGCTTGCGCATGGACGTGTCGCGGCTTTTCTGCTCGATATGTCCGATCGATTTGGCGCGCGTGGATTCTCTGCGACAGAACTGAGGCTGCGGCTAACGCGCGAGGAAATCGGCAGCCTGCTGGGGCTGACAATGGAAACGGTCAGCCGGGTATTTTCGCGATTCGCCAAACTCGGGTTGATCCGCGTCTCACTGCGCCAGATTGCCATCATCGATAGCGACGGCTTGCTCGACATGCTTTCGCTGCCGATACGATCGCCCAGTGAGGGCAACAATGCCCGCCGCGATTTGCCGGTTAGCGTTCGCGGCATGCGGGCCGCAAGCGCCCTGCAGGGTGTTATTTAGCGTACATCCAAGCACGCCATCTTGCGGCTGGATTTGGTTCAACATGGGTGTGGCCGGATTCGATCATCCGGTTGTTAAAACCGCTCAGTCGCCGCCCACCTCGTCCGCCCAAACGTTGAAGCTTGTCAGGGTGTTAGGCCCGAAGGTGGTGCTGAGGGCAACATCAGAGGCATCAAGTCCGCGCGCAATCAGTACACGGCCAATGCGCGGTGTGTTGTTGCGCGCATCAAAGGTGTGCCAGCGGCCGTCGAGAAAAACTTCAAACCACGCGGCGAAATCCATCGTGCCCCACGGCTTCGGCGTGCCGGTATCACCGAGGTAGCCGGTGCAATAACGCGCCGGAATATTCAGGCAGCGACAGAATGCGACGGCCAAATGTGCGTAATCACGGCACACGCCGGTTTTGTCATAGTAGGCTTCAAGTGCTGAGCGCGTCTTACGGGCGTTTTCGTAGCCGAACACAATGTGTTGGTGGACATAGTCGCACACCGCTTGCACACGATCCCAACCCATTGGCGTTTGTCCAAAAAGTTTCCATGCAATGTCAGATAGTCGGTCGGTTTCACAATAGCGACTGCCGTGCAGAAAGACCAACGTTTCTTCCGGAAGATCCCGCACCAGCATTTGCTGCGCGCCCGGTGAGAGCACGTCGGTCTGGCCAGAATCGTTGACGATAGCGTCCGCCGAAACGGTGGTGCGGCCCTTCGGCGCGACGATGCGTGTGCACCAATTGCCGAATCCGTCACGATACGCGCTGTGCGGTACGGGTGGATCAAATCTTAATTCATCGCGTCCAACCAGGTCCGACACACGTGACGAGTGTACGTGCAAATTAAAAATCATCGGTGTCGGTTGCGGACAATCGTAGACCATTTCAAAGCCAACACGAATTTGCATGATCAGTTTCCAGTATTCAGGGATAGGTTGCCGCGATTGCTGCGTCGGGTGAATGATGGGCGGCAGCGCGCAGCAATGGACTGCGTTACCACGTCAGGTCGGGCAACTGCCGGAATACCTGGCGTGTGCCGGCACCCCAGTCGCGGCTGAGTTGTGTGAAGTAGCTGTCGCCGTGATCAAAACGGCGACGTTTCTGCACGCTGAAGGAATCGACTTCATAACAAATCAGGTCGATCGGCATACCGACGGAAAGATTGCTGCGCATCGTTGAGTCAAAAGACACCAGCACGCACTTGACGGCATCAGCCAGCGGCGTTGAGAGCGAAATCACGCGGTCGATGATGGGTTTGCCGTATTTGGTCTCGCCGGTCTGTAGGTACGGCGTATCGTTGCCGGCTTCAATAAAATTGCCCTCCGCGTAGATGCGAAACAGGCGCATTCCCTCGCCGCGAATTTGCCCACCGACAATAAAAGACGCATTAAACGCAAGCTCAGCGCGCTCTAAATATTCGCCGTCGCGTCGCTCAATGTCGCGCATGCCGTCTGCCACCAACATCGCCACATCAAACATGGTGGCTGCGCGCCAGAGATTTGGCGTTCCATTGCCTGTTGCGCATCGCTGGTTCAGTACGCCAATCACCGCTTGTGTGCCGGCGAGTGTTCCCGAACTCAGCAACACGATGACGCGATCACCGGCTTTTTCAAACACATTCATCTTGCAGAATTTGGAGATATTGTCCAATCCCGCGTTGGTCCGCGAATCCGAGGCAAATACAAGGCCACTCTCAAGTTTTACGCCGACGCAGTAGGTCATGGATTGCGTTTCACGGTTGCGTTAATTGGTACATGGAATTGTGCGTATTGCATTGCTGGCTTGATCCCGGATATGACCGACACCATGATTTGTTTCAGCACATCCGTCGGTGCGATGACGAACATTGACCATTGACCATTGACCGCTGCAGGTACGTCCATCGCACCTAATTTCAGGTATGCGTTCGCTTTTCGGCTCGCCACCGCCACGACGCGTACCAGTGGGGCAGGGCGCTGCGCCCGGCCGTAGACGATGGCATGGCGAGCTAGCGATAACGTTTCGCTACCAAGCAGCGCGCCGGGAAGCGCTGGCGGAACACATCATGTTTGTGATGCTATTTTGCCGGGTCGTCATTCCTGTTGATTCACCGATTGGCAGCCATTTGATGGAAAGCGATGGCGCTCCCGTCTATTTCCCGGCCGACCCCAATGCGGCCGCTGTATCTAACGCCGCGGCGCGTTTTGCGTCATTTGATTCGAACGCGCCAATATAGGTAAAGCACAGCGGCTTGATACCACAAATTTTGATCATGCTGCCGAGCGCTTTTGCACCGTGTGCCCGGTAGAACCAACGGTAAGCAAAGCCCGGCATTCCCGACGTCTGAATGACACGCGCTGACTTGCCGCCGAGCAATCCGGAATTAAAGGTGGTTTCGATTTCATAGGAATACGCAAAACCAGGGGTGAATGTTCGCTCAAAAAACCCTTTTAATAGTGCCGGCATCATGAACGCCCAAAGCGGGTAGACAATCACAAGATGGTTCGCCCAACGAATGTTTTCCTGTGCGGCAATCAGATCCGGTTCAAGTTCTTGGGGTCGTTCATTGCCCTCATGCAAGATCGGATCAAAAACAAGTTTGGCCACGTGGATCATGCGCACTTCATGGCCGGCGCGTTCCGCATTGGTTCTGTAGGCGTGGGCCAGCGCTTCGCAAAAGCTGATGCGCGCCAGGGCAGGGTGGCCAAGGATGATCAATATTTGTTTTGCCATGGGCTAGTCTCGTTGGTGGCGCTTGCCATGATTGAGCGGCGGGTCGCTAAATTGAATTGGCACCATTAACATGGTTGAGTCATGCCGGCAATCGCGGCAATCATTGTGACCAATGTCGCGCATGACCCAATCGCAACAGGCCCGTGACGTCGGCTCAAATCATCACTTTGTGGGTAGTTTAAGTGGCGCACCGCCTTCATTTTCCCAGCTTTGTGTTGCCAGGCGTGCCTGTGTGACCTGCCGCAGCTTGCGATTATGTTGCAATACCCGCCGGGTGGTATCCAACAGAAGCCAGGCCCCAAGGCCGGTGGCAATTACGCTCAATATTGTTTTGACACCATTCATTGTGCTCTCCGGAAAATGCGTGTTGATTTGTAATCACGTCAATACAAAACAGCGGGCCGGATAATTTTGCATATTATGCTGCCCGCTTTTTTATGAACTTACACTTCTTCTGCCGCCGGTCAGTGGCCGGATGAATCGTGGTTGCGGGTCGTTTCAAACAAGAACCACGTGCGACGCTCTGTTTCGTCAATCCATACTTCCATCATGCTGGTTGAAGCAATGTCTTGGTGCTCCGCACACACGCTGTGGGCTTCGCGCAGACGGGTGGCAAGCACCTTGTTGTCGTCGCACAACTCTGCAAGCATGTCGGACGGCTCGACATAGTCTGCGTCGTTGTCCAATATGCGTTGCGTGCGGGCGATATGGCCGATTGAGCGCAACGTCATGCCACCAACCTTGCGAATGCGTTCGGCGAGCGGATCGGTCATGGCATACAACTGGCTGGCCTGCTCGTCGAGCATCACGTGGTAGTCACGGAAGTGTGGCCCGCTCATATGCCAATGAAAGTTCTTGGACTTGAGGTAGAGCGCAAACACATCCGCGAGGATGCCGTTAATGGCGGCGGCGATATCGACGGTCGCCGCCGTCTTCAGATCGGTCGGCGTGCGCAGCGGCGCTTTTTGCCGTTGTTTAGCGCTGAGCTTGGTGACGGATGCGGATTTTTTCATTTTTGATGGGTCCCGGTGAATTCAACATCGATCCGGCGTTTTGGCTGCAGGCAGGCAATCAGTTTTATCGCCGGCGTTTTACCAACACAGGACGACACGATTGCAAATTCGTTGAACTGCAGGCCTGACGTGGCCGCCGCCCAATGCTGGGCATTGTCAGCGGTTTTCCACAACGACCGGTTTGTAGGTCGCAAGGTTGCGCTAGTCGGCAGACAATGGTCTGTACGGTAGCGTCCGCAGAGATTGCGTTTGGGCGGGTCAGATGTCCATTTGCCGCGCTGCCGGACGATGACGGCCGACAATCGCGGGGCCCGGCATATTTCTGTTCGCGACCAGCTAATCTATTTAGCCAATCGCCGATAAACTTGAGCCGATTGCCAGGGCCGCTAAACAGGCGCCAAATCTCACCTTTTGCCTACCAGCCGGCAATTTTTCGACTGCGGTCATTTCTGTTGGCAACTATGTACCCAACCGAACAGACGGCCCTGACTGAATTCGAAATACTCCGTCATCACAGCTCATTCGTTCCAAAGCGGATGGTTGAGCAGTATGCGCATGCGTCTGTCTGGGCGCTTGTGAATGATTGCGGCTTTGCCGAGACGTCCAAACGGAGATACATATGAACACAATTACTCAAGCCACACGAAAAACGTGGCAGCCGACAAAGTCGATGGTCTGGCTGACCACGATTGTGATTGGCGCATTCGTTGCAGGTTGCGGTGGTGGCGGTGGCGACAATGGTCGCGAGCCAATCCTTGGCGGCGGTGGCGTTGCAGCGCTCGCGCCGACCGTAACGGCAGTTGTGCCAATACAAAATTCGGTTGGCGTGCCAGTCAATACCCGGGTGATTTCAGCGGCGTTTAGCAAGCCGATGGACGTTTCAACGATGAATACAACAAATCTTTCGCTGGCGTGTCCGGCGGGGACGCCGGCAGTCGGCACGGTTGCTTATTCGGCCATTGGTAACGTTGCCACCCTGACATTGACCAACAATCTTCCCGCAAGCACCTTGTGTACCGGTACGGTCTCGACCGGTGCAAAAGATGTCGGCGGTAACCCGCTTGCCGCGCCGTTTGTCTGGACCTTTACGACCGGTGCTGCGCCGGATACCACTGCACCGACGGTCAGTTCGACGTTTCCGATAATGAATGCCACCAGCGTGGCGGTAAATGTCGCTGTAACCGTCGCCTTCAGCGAGCCAATGGATGTGTTGAGTATCACGGCTTCAAATATTCGGCTGGCATGTCCTGCGACAGTGCCAATCACCGCCACGGTGGGATATACCGTGTTAGGCAATGTGGCAACACTGACCCCTGCCGCCAGCCTGCCGGCCAATACGGTTTGCACCGGTACGGTGACAACAGGTGTCCGGGACGTCAGAGGCAACACGATGTTGCTACCGTACGTCTGGACATTTACAACCGGGGCCGCGCCGGATACAGCGGCTCCTACCGTGATTGCGACATTTCCGTTGGCAAATGCCACGGCTGTTCCCGTTAACACAATTGTCACCGCAACGTTTAGCGAGGCGATGAACCCGTTGACCATTACAACGGCAAACGTAAAATTGGTGTGTCCGGGAACCGTGCCGGTCATTGGTACCGTCGGTTATGCCGTGAATGGTAGCGTGATGACATTTCTGCCATTGGCACCGCTGCCGGGGAGTTCGGTTTGTACCGCGACAATTTCAACCGGCGTGAGAGATGTGGCGGGCAATGCCATGGTCGCCGACTTTGTCTGGTCCTTCACCACCGGTGTCGCGCCAGATACCACCCGGCCAACAGTGACTGCGGTGGTGCCAAGAGCATTGGCAATCAATGTCGCTGTCAATACCTTGGTGACAGCGAGCTTTAGTGAGCCGATGAATCCATTGACGATTACGACCTCGACAATGAGGTTGGCATGTCCAGCACTGACACCAATAATCGGCACCGTCGGATATGCGACGATTGGCAATATTGCAACCTTCACACCGATTGCGCCGCTACCATTCAATACTGTTTGCACAGCGACCGTCACATCCGCCGTCACTGACGTGGCGGGCAATTCGATGCTGGTACCGTTTGTGTGGACATTCACCACAGGCGCGTCGACAGATATTGTCGCGCCAACGGTGATTTCGACTGTTCCAGGGAATGGTGCGACGGGTGTCGGTCCGGATATCCCCAGCAGAGCAATCTTCAGCGAGCCGATGGACCCGCTCACGATGACGCCGGCAACGTTCAGATTGGCATGCCCGACCAATAACCTGGCTGGCACCGTTAGCTACTCAGTGGCCGCCAATACGGTGACCTTCACGCCGGCTGCCAACATGCCCGCTGATACCCTTTGTACTGCCACCATCACGACCGGCGTCCGCGATACGGCCGGCAACGCGATGGCAAACAACTACGTTTGGACGTTTAGGACGCAACTGACTCCGCCACCAATCCCACCATTTGTGTCGCCAATCAACCTGGGTGTTGCATCGACCTACGGCGGCTTCGGTGGTAACGCAGGTATGACCAACCAAGGTATCTTTACGGTGATCAACGGTAGTATCGGCACGACGGCGGCATCCACCCTCATCACCGGATTCCACAGCACCGGCCCAGGCTGTATTTATACCGAGACACCACTCAACATCGGTCTGGTGACGGGTGCAATCAACACCGCAGCACCTCCGCCAACCGTCGCTTGTCCGACTGAAGGAACCGCAGTGACCTTCGCCGCCGCAGCCGCCGCTCGCGCCGCTGCACTGGTCGCGTATAACCAATTAGTTGCCGCGCCGGGCGGTCCAGACCCTGGCGCCGGAAACTTGGGCGGCCTGACCTTGGCTCCCGGCAACTACACTGCAGCAGGCGGCACATTCATGATCAGCGGCAGTGACCTGACCTTGGATGGGCAAGGCAATGCCAACGCAACGTGGATTTTCCAGATGGCGGCGACGCTCACGGTTGGCGGGCCTGGTGCGCCACGAAATGTGATCTTGATAAACGGTGCGCAGGCGAAAAATGTGTTCTGGCAGGTCGGCACTGCAGCAACGATTAATGCAGCCGGAGGCGGCACCATGGTCGGCACCATCATTGCCGACGTGGGCAACATATCAACATCAACGGCAGGCAACGTTGCCATCGTGACAGTGAACGGCCGTCTGCTGTCGCTGTTATCGTCAGTAACGATTGTCAACACCGTCGTCAACGTACCGGGGCCTTGATGCCTGTTGCAGCGCCTGTCGGGAGCTGTGCGGTCGAAGTTTGACCGCGCGGCTTTCACGAACCCAACGGCTCATTGAACAATTGGAGAACAAGATGAAACTCAGCAGATCCACCGAATGTACCAACACTCGCAGTAAACAAAAAACCATTGCCTGGCTGGTGCAAGCAATGGTGATGCTGGCCAGTACGGCAGCAATTGCAGAAGAACCCTATTGGTATGCGGGGGCCAGCGCAGGGGAGACCCGCGCCAAGATTGACGACGAAAAAATTATCGCCAATTTGCTGCGCGGTGGTTTTACCACCACCTCGATTACAGATGACAACCGCGACACCGGCTACAAGATTTTTGGCGGCTATCAATTTAATCGATATTTTGGCCTTGAGGCTGGATACGCCGACCTCGGCAAGTTTGGATTTAACGCCAGAACCGTTCCACTTGGCGCGCTTAGCGGCAACATCAAGCTGCAGGGTGCAAATTTGGATCTGGTGGGCACGCTGCCGCTAACCGAACGTTTTTCTGCGTTTGCGCGTGTTGGTGCCTTCTACGGCCGCGCACGTGACGAATTTAACGGTAGCGGCTTGGTCAGCGTGCTCAATCGTACGCCAAGTAAGACTGAAACCAATCTAAAGGCAGGCGTTGGTTTGCAATATGCATTCACCAAAGCGGTTGCAATGCGATTGGAGGGCGAGCGTTATCGCGTCAACGACGCGGTTGGCGGGCGCGGCGATATCGATATGGTTTCACTCGGACTGGTCTATCGCTGGCAAACCGCCCAACCACCTCCGCCGATGCCTGAACGGATGCCGGAGCCGGCGCCTTATGTCGCACCACCACCGCCCCCGGTTCCGGTTGTCGCGCCACCACCGCCGCCGCCAGCGCCGGCTGTGGAACGGCGTCAGAGTCAATTCACGTTTTCAGCAGACGCGCTATTTGAGTTCGACCGCTTTCAGATCGGGCCGACCGGCGCGGCACATCTGGACACCTTTGCCGGGCAATTGCGCGGGTTGACCTACGATGCCATCACGGTAAACGGTCACGCAGATCGTATTGGATCGCCGACCTATAACCAGACGCTATCGCTCAAACGTGCCGACGCGGTAAAGGCCTACCTGGTAAATAGTGCAGGTATCGCACCAGAAAAAATTCGCGTCGAGGGGCACGGCGAGAAGATGCCGCTCACACGGCCATCGGATTGTGCGGGCCAAAAAGCAACAAAGGCGCTAATCGTCTGTTTACAACCGGATCGCCGCGTTGTTGTCGACGTAAGCGGTCTTAAGTAGTCCGTTGCGGCTGTCCGACGCCTGGAACAAATGGCGTCGGGCGGTTTGCACGTAAATTTCATGTTTTGACCGAATTTGAATGATCCGGCGCATGCGAACGGCACAACCAAATCTGCGATAGCCCCACCATGATGGCAAATGCGGCCTGCGGCACTCGCCGCATGGAATCAGGTGAACAACAAACGTCAACAACGCGTCGAGACGATCTGGCGCGTCGATACGTTCAAAACACACAGATCAATCGCCGCGGCTTCCCTACGCTGGCGAACTTTTGAGACTCAGAGCAATGGCACCTCAACCAAGCCCGCCGCCCACTCCGGATGACAGCGATGCCACCAAGCCGATCACGCTGATGGCTGCACATATTCACATCGCCGAGGTCTTTGTCGCCGTTGTTGCACTCATTGCCCTGCTTTATTTTGCCAGGGCGTTTTTTATTCCATTGTTGCTTGGTGTGCTCGGTAGCTACACGCTGCAACCATTGGTTGATTTTCTTGAAAAGCTGCGCATTCCACGCGGCATTGGCGCGGGATTGGTATTGCTTGCGGTGATCGCCGTCGCTGGGTGGTTCGGCATGGCCATGCGCGACGAAGCCAGCAAGTTTGTTGAAACCCTGCCGTCTATCGCCAGAGAATTGCGCCACGAACTCAACCTGCAGCGGACTGGCGCGCCCAGCCCATTGCAGAATATGCAGGAAGCGGCGCGCGAGTTGCAGGGCGCCGCAGGTGATGCCGCAAAGCAAGCAACAAAAATAGATCTAACCAGGGCGGATGGCGGCGCTGGCAAGGTGTCGCCGTCGAAAAAACCTGCGAGGGTGCCGGCACAGATAAATTCATCGCCCGAACCGACATGGCTTGCCGACTACATTCTCGCGCAAACAACACTGTTGATCGGTGTGATTGCACAGACGCCAATTGTTTTGCTTCTCATCTATTTCTTGCTTGCCGCGGGATCAACTTTCCGGCGCAAGCTTATTGGCTTGGTTGGTCCTTCTCTGACAATCAAAAAAGACGCCATCCGAATACTCGAAGAAATTCATGTGCAGGTGCAGCGCTACATGTTGACAACACTGGTGTCGAATATCGCCATCGGTTTGGTGACTTGGCAGGCATTCAGTTTGATGGGAGTGGAAAACGCCGGCGCGTGGGGATTTGCCGCTGGGTTGCTGCATTTTGTCCCGTACTTGGGTCCCGGTGTTATTGCATTGACCTGCGGTATCGCGGCGTTCATCCAATTTACGTCGATTTCTCAGGCGTTATTGATTGCCGGTGTATCACTGTTGATTTCCAGTTTTATCGGCCTGGCAACCATGGGCTTGGTGCAGAGTCGCTTCGCGCGTGTTGATGCCGCGGCATTGTTCATTGCGCTGCTATTTTTTGGCTGGTTGTGGGGAATTTGGGGCCTTCTCTTGGGCGCGCCGATGGTCGCCATTGCAAAGGTCATCTTCGACCGGGTTGACTCGTTAAATTCCGTCGGAAAATTGCTCGGCAAGTAGCCATTTCGCCGACTACCGTCCATCGCAATACGCCGTGGTTGTTGCCGTTGCTGCGGTTGCCCGGTTTTTGTACGTCACCGTACAGATTTCCGGGCAAGAACAGGTGAATATCAATTGCCTTGCCACAGCAACGCTTTGCACACTGTATCGCAACACCAAAACTTCGGAGCACAGCACATGACTACCCCCACAGATACTTACAACGGCGAAAAATCCAGCACCACACGGTTGTCTCTGGAAGTCATTGTCGTTCTCGTCATTCTTGCCAGCGCGATTGTTGTCGGCTGCAATAAAAACACACCGCCCGCCGGCGCAACCCCGGCGACGACATCCGTTGGTAATGAAATCGACGATACGGTGATCACAACCAGATTGAAGGCAACCTTGCTCGGTGATCCTGACACAAAGGGATTCGACATCAAGGTTGAAACACGCAAGGGTATCGTGCAACTGAGTGGATTCGTCAACTCTCAGGTCGCAATTGATCGTGCGCTATCCATTGCACGTCGTGTCGAGGGCGTCAAAAGCGTCGAAAGTGGTATGACAATCAAGGAAGGCAGGATCACCGCCGGCAACGAAGTCGACGATAGCATCGTCACCACCCGCGTGAAATCGGCATTCCTGGCTGACACAATGATCAAGAGTTTCGACATTGCTGTCGCTACCCGTAAGGGCAGCGTTCAACTTTCCGGATTTGTCGACAGCGAAGCGCAAATTAGCCGTGCCGTTGATATTGCGACCCGGACAAAGGACGTACAGTCAGTTGTAAATGAACTCAAGGTCAAAAAATAAACGGCGATGTTGTATGGGTGCCGTAGGTACCGTCAGCGATAGATTGCGAGAAGTCGCATGGCGCAATTCGAATCAGCGTTGCAAAAGTAGGGCCAGGGCGATTTGTCGTGAGTGAGAAATTGCCTTGGCCCTGCTCCCCCGAAACATCCATATCTGCCTAATCTAGAGGTCTTCAATCATGCTTTACACAATCGCAATCGTTCTGGTTATTCTTTGGTTGCTGGGCCTTGCAACCTCGGTCACGGCAGGCGGCTTGATACACATATTGCTCGTAATCGCCATCATTTCCGTCCTGCTAAACGTAATTGGTGGACGCCGTTCCTGACGTTTGGGGAACCGCCGGCCGCACTGGCAACATTGGCAGCTTGGCCGTGCCATTTCAAACGTACCTTCGGAGATCCAATGACTGTTTTTGCCCAGGTTGCCCTGCCTTACGCCAAAGATGCGCTCGCCCCGCACATCTCGCTTGAAACCATCGAATTTCACTATGGCAAGCATCACGCCACCTACGTTACCAACCTGAACAATCTCGTCAAGGGTACCCGATTTGAGAATATGACACTCGAAGAAGTTGTCGAACAGGCGCCAGCCGGTCCTATCTTTAACAACGCCGCACAAATCTGGAATCATGACTTTTATTTTCTCGGACTTAAGCCGGCAACGACAGGCGGTGGCGGCAAACCAACCGGTACACTCGCGGCTGCCATCGACAAACATTTCGGGTCGTTTGACGAATTTCAAAAACAATTTGATGCGAAGGCTGCCGGCACGTTTGGTTCGGGTTGGACGTGGTTGTGCAAACAATCCGATGGTTCGCTTTCATTGGAAAGCACCAGTAACGCCGCAACACCTTTAAATCAGGGTATGACGCCGCTGCTCACGTGTGATGTTTGGGAACACGCCTATTACATCGACTACCGCAACAGCCGTCCGAACTATCTTAAAGGCTTTTGGCAGATCGCCAATTGGGACTTTGCCGCCGCCAATTTTGCCAAATAGGCGCTGCGCGTGAAGACACGACGATCCTGCCGACTTCCGTTGGAAGTCGTGGTAGCGGTCTTGGCACAATGAACTCTGAACGGCCTGCGCCTATTTTTAGGCGCACGTGAAGGCGCTTCGTCTTGAACGACTTCATCACTGATGCCATCGCGTTGACCGAGGCATCTGGTCCTTGACGATCATGCCGCATCAGCTGTTATCAATCCCGGAATAAAAAATGCCAGACGGCAGGACGCATCGGGAACGTTATTGACGCAACGAGACGCCGCACTGTCCGTTCATAAAATATTCTGCAAAGTGGGATGCCCCGAATGAAAGCATCTGGGACGCCCCACCCCTATTGCACGTAACGAATCGGTTTTCGCCGACCATCTGACGCATTCCGGTTCGTTACGGTCGAACACCTATTCGGCAGTGCTCTTGCAGGCGCTCACGCTGTTGCCCTGCGCCTTGTTGCAGCACGACATGGCGCTCTTTGAAGAATCTTTTGCGTCAACGAGACTGTCCTTTTCGTGATGCTCGGCAGCTTTGCGGTGATGCAAGGCGGCAGCGTCATGATCACTTGCAGCTTGTTTGTGGAGTGCGGCCGATGATTGATTTTGGTGCATATTGGAACTCCTTCAGATTAGTGTTTAGCAGCGCTTACGCAGACAAATTTCTCCGCTCACCAATATCAGTGAACCGAACCGGTGTCTTGACACGATAGCCGCGTAAACACGTTGTTACCGTTCGGCATCCAACACTATTAGCCACCAATTCAGAATGGTGATCCATGTGCGTTACCAATCATCCGGCGCAACTGTATGTGCTTGCAGCGCTTTCTTAGCAGCGTTTGCGTTTTCGATTGGCAGCGCTTGTGTGCGTACTGTCGCTGTGCGCGCTTCTGTGCATATTTCTGCGCATATTTCTCTGCGCGTTCTTTTTTATAACCGCTTTTGACCGCTCTTGTGTACGACAGCGCACAGAATGAAATAGGCAACTACGTGATAGTCGGATTTCGTCCGGTTGCGCGACCCCTTTGGTGCCGTGTCAGTTCGACGCCCACTACTGGAGATCAAGATGAAATCACGCACCATGAACGTATTGAGCCGGCTTCTTATTGTGTCGACGCTGGCATTGCCATTCCACTCGGCCAACGCCGGCATGATAGGAACAACATCCATTGCATCACAAGCCGATACCAGCAATCAGCGATCCATTGTCACGGCGGCCTTGAACCGCAGCCAGACCGTAAATGCATTGAGCGCTTATGGCATCACGCCAATGAGTGCCGAAGCACGTGTGGCCTCAATGACGGATGCAGAAGTCGCAACACTCGCCGGGCGGATTCAGGCGGCCCCGGCCGGTGCGGATGGCGGCATCATCGCGCTGATTTTGGTGGTGTTTCTGATATGGTTGGTTGTTCAGCGCCGTTAATTGGCGTGGTGGCGGGTATCGCAAATTGCTTCGTTGATACCCTTCGGTTTTGTGGGGCGGCAGTTCTGACCACGATGGCGGTCGGGTGCAGTGTGGTCACCCCGCAAACTGCCGCGCTCCGAACCGATTGGCCGCGTGGCGTTGCCCTGACTGCTGAAGTCGCCGATGTACCCTTTTATCCGCAACAAGGCAAATGGTGCGGCCCCGCCTCACTCGCGTCGATGCTCAACCACGCGGCAATTCAAGCCACACCAGATAGCCTGGCAGATCAAGTCTTTGCACCTGGACTCGGTGGCAGCTTACAGGTAGAGATGGTTGCCGCCGCGCGGCGTGCAGGAACGGTCGCCTATACATTGCGCCCGCACTTTGCCGATCTGTTGCGCGAAGTGGCTGCCGGACACCCGGTATTGGTATTGCAGGATAACGGCTTCGGACTTATTTCGGCGTGGCACTACGCCATTGTCGTCGGCTATGATTACGCCGCTGGCGAGCTGTTTCTACGGTCGGGGCATACCCATCGCCTGACGATGCCGTTTACGCTTTTTGAAGCAAGCTGGCGTCGGGGGAACTATTGGTCGATGGTGGTGCTACCGCCGGATGTTATGCCGGCAACGGCAAATGAAGAGGATATGTTGGTCGCATTGCTGGCAATGGCGCATTCATTTGCCGTCCAGCAGGCACTTGCGCCGCAATCAACCGCCAAGCGCAATCCTGTCGTGATTGGCTTGCAGGCATTTTTGGCCCGCTGGCCAGCAAACGAACTGGGCAATGCCGCGCTCGCCAATGTGCACTACGCACAACAAGAATTGTCCGCGGCAGAGGGCGCATTGCGTATGGCGCTACGGCACCTGCCGCATTCGATCGTACTGCGAAATAATCTTGCACAAATACTCGTTGAGCTGTACCGCTGTAAAGAAGCGCAGCGTGAAATCGATCAGCTGCCGGCGTCTGTTAATGCGCACGGTCGTTTCGGGGCAGATATTGCCGATACCAGGCGCAACATTGCGGCACAGGAGAACGCAGGTAGGTGTTTGGCGGCGATCAATCAATAAAATGACCGCGGCCCCGCGCCGCAACCCCCCACCTGATCAATCAAGCGGGGAGGGGTGGTACTCGATTGGCAATAACGTTTAGGCCTTTTTGGCCCATGAAACACACCAGCCTTCGCCGGCAACATTTTTGCCGGCAAACAATGGGCAACCGGCGGCTTTGTCGGTGGCCTTGCCTGCGTACAACGTACAGTTTGTGCACTTCGAGCCGGCAACAAACTGTTTGTATTTGGCCTTGTCGACCTTGGCGGCGTTGGCGACATAGCCGAGTGCCGACGCGGTCGCATCCTTTTCATCCAGCATTGGCATTGCAGCCGGTGGCTTTTGTGCGAATGCCGACGAGCCGATTCCGACGGCACCCAGGCCTGCTGCGGTGGTTGCCAGCATAAATGTTCGACGTTGCTTGTTCATATACTCTCCTGTGGGTTGAACTCGGTGGAATAAATCCAAATGCTGTGGCAATTATGCGCGCCCGATGATTGCCGCGGTGGAAATCAATTCTTCCAGCAGCGCCATCGAAACAACACCTGAGACAGCATACGGATCGAGGGTGGGGCGGGGCGAATATTTAAGCAGCACCGACGGGTTGATTTTGTCGAGGTTAACCTGACCCATGGTCCAGCTGGAAAAACGACGCTCGGTAATTTCCTCGTAACTCAGGATGACCACATTGGTATGACGCGGGTCGCGGACAATGTGCGTATACAACTCATTGACCTCGGTGCGTCCCCCCTCTAAAACCTGCATAAAAATATCCCCGCCATAACAAAGAATGCCGGTGATGCCGCGTTCGGGATTGTATTTGCGCGACTGGCTCATGATTGACTCGGCCATTGCGGACCGGTCGGCATCGGTGGCACGGCTGACATAAAGTAAACGTATCATCATCATGATTCTCTAGCTCTTTTTATTGTTGATCAACGACAAAAATTCACGACGCAGGTTCGGGTCTTTCAAAAATGATCCGCGCATCACGCTGTTGATCATTTTAGCGTCGGTATCTTTGACACCGCGCCAGTGCATACAAAAATGGTCTGCCTCCATAACAATGGCCAAACCATCTGGCTGGATCTTGTTTTGCAGGAGTTCGGCAACCTGCGACACGGCTTCTTCCTGAATCTGCGGCCGGCTCATCACCCAATCAATCAAGCGGTTGTATTTTGACAATCCGATCAGGTTGGAATGTTCGTTTGGCATCACGCCGACCCAAACCCGGCCCATGATCGGGCAAAGATGGTGGGAACAGGCGCTGCGAACAGTGATGGGGCCAACAATCATCAACTCATTCAGGTGCGAAATATTCGGGAATTCGGTGGTTGGCGGGGCGGCAAAATAGCGCCCACGAAACACCTCCTGGATGAACATTTTGGCGACGCGGCGGGCGGTGTCGTTGGTGTTGTGATCACTTTCGGTGTCGATCACCAAACTTTCGAGCACGCCCTGCATTTTAGATTGCACCTCAGTCTGAAGTTTTTCCAAGTCGCCCGGCTCGATAAACTCAGCGATATTGTCGTTGGCGTGGAATCGCCTGGATGCGCGTTGAATACGGTCGCGAATTGCGACGGACATGGGGATACCCAAGTCTTTGTCTTCGGGGGTTTTTGCGTTATCCATGGCTTGGTCGTGGCACAAATTGCACGGGTATAAAAAGCAGCATATTTATATTATGTCAACTAACTGATTATTCGAATCATGAAGATTTGTGCGGTAAATTTTTTCGATTTTAGCGAGCAACAGCACGGCAGCGCCCCTTGTGTTTGCAATTAAACCACTCGATTATAAAGACCGACGACCTCAGGATCTGACCACCCTGAACATTGGCCGAAAAAATTCAGACGATCTATCCGTCGAATCGTTCAATAATGAACTTCGCGAAAACGGAAAGAGTTCTTTTCCGTGTGATTGAACAGCCGTCCGTAACCCATTGCCATCATTCGACTTTCCCGCTAAGCGGCTGTTAGGGTTTGGCGGTGGAATGTTCGTCGCTGACTACTAAGATTGCTTAGACTGCCCAATACAATTCGACTCGATCCTACCGTTCGTCGTTTGGGCGAAATATTAGCCTTAGCACTTCCTTAGTAGACGTGAATGTGATTGATTTTGGTAAACGTTACCACGGGGATTATCGACGAAACTCTTATCGCGAAAATCCTGATGAAGATCTTGATCCCTTGAGCACAGCAAACGTGCCCCCGACACCTGGGCGAGCGCGACGATATGTGGATCATCCGACTTTAGAAGACCTGCGCTCTCCAAATTCGCTTGGGCGGCATCAACTTCGGCATCAGAATACGTTTTGGCTTTCCCCGCTTGATCAAGCGCGACAATAAAACGCCACACTGAACTAAGCTTCTTATATTCCGCCCTTAACTTTGTCCCCCCCATAACCATGGCCGCATTTTTTTTAGATATTGTGGCCATTACCGGCTCGAATGCTGCGGATGGGCTAGCGGAGAGTGTATCTACAGCACAATTTGCATCAATGATTAAGCACATTACTTCGCTCTACTCATAAGATTCATTTCCTCTTTAAGGAAAAATTCACGATAAGTTGCGGGAGCGTTTGTAATGTTGCCTAGGCTGTCCAACTCGAGCTGGTGTACATTGATGTCAAGGCCATTGCGTTCAAGGTACAGAAGGCTTACTTCGCTTTCAGAAATCTTGCCCTCAGCTACAGCTATCCTGACTCGATCAACAAGATAGTCACTATGTGTTTCGATAACGAATTGTTTTGAGGAGTTTGTTGCTAAACCGACAAAAAACGACCCCAGCGCTGCTTGTGCCTTCGGGTGCAAATGAACCTCCGGCTGCTGTATGAGCAGCATTTCATTGTTTGGCGCCACAATCGAGTCAATAACAATTGGAAGTGATTGACTAACGCCGTAGCCCACATCAATAAGGTTTGCATCCGGCCCCTTCAATTTTATCCGCACTTGAAAGGGGTCGCTTGATTGCTTTCCCAGGCGCTTTACGACGATCTTGGAAAACAATCCAGATGCAACGCCGTAGCTTTCCAACGCTTCAACTTCTTTGCTTGTTTGTCCTTCTTTCAGCGCCAGCAGCCTTGCGAGTATCAGCGGGATGTGTTCGCCTTCTGGCTTAAATTCTTCATTAAGATCATCATACGTCCTTCGCGGGCGCGTTCTCATCGGCGCAATGGCAGTCGCGTGAGGACGAGAACGCATGCTACCAACGGTCATATAATGTAGCGCATCAAAAATTTCCGAAGAAGAAGGAGAAGTGCCGCTGTCGGGGCCAAGGTCGTTGACTTTTAGCTGCTCTAAGTAGTACCTAAACGTGTCCTGTAAGCGAAAGGACCGTCCCCCCTCTAGTTTGGCGCTGAACTGAATTGTGGTGTTAGCACCTGGATCTATCTTTGGCTCGGCCCTACTCACTTTTTTGTTGTATTGAAAAACAAATTCGTAGTTGGCTTTTGTCACTTGCACCGTTAGCACATTTGGGCCGTCTTTGACCTCCATCAAACTAAGTCGAGGCGTGCCTCCTTGATTTTCAAAGGTAGCGAAGCATGATTTTGATGCCTTACCTTTGTTGTCATCCCAGCCAACGGAGAACGAAGACGCCCGCCCGTATTTTCCGCCTCGATATGTTGCAATCGTATCGAAACTGCCTAATTCAAATGGCGCTCGATTAAACAAATTTTCGGTTGCCGGAAAGTCGGTATTTAACGCGGCAGAAATGGCAGCAAGTAACGTAGTCTTTCCTGAGCTATTTTCACCAATGAGGATCGTGATCGGTCGTATGGAAAATGTATGCGTACCCTCAAATCCACGAACATTAGTTAGTGTAATTTTCATTGCCGTTCCTAGCCGAGAATCAGGGAAGCCCTAGCGAAAACTAAAAATCGGCTGCTTAAACACAAAGTATGAGCCGACGCGTTTTACAATCTATCTTTCGTTTCAATTGTACGATTCTATAGCAACCGCCTTAATGCGCGAATGCGAGCAACATTGCGACCTCTAGCCAGAGGTAACTATTCGGGCAGACGCCTAATGCTCCACACAGGGTGTATTTCCCAGGTGGTTGGTGTTGTGTGGTCGCGTCGATTGTTTGTTGACGGTCTTGGGCCAACGCTTCCTGGCTGATGAAATGCATCGAGATAGGGTGAACCGCTGATTTCAACAGGAATGCCGGGTTCAAAGAAGGCCCACTTGTTTTTCAGGTTGGTCGGCTTTAGGGGTTTATCGGGGTCGGCATCATCCCGAAAATCTCGCATGGCGGCGATGAGTTCTTTCCTGGCGCGCCTGAAGTCATTGATACGGACACCGTTCTTTGGCAATCCGCTGACTTCAGTCGTAAAGCATGGCTGGCCGTTGTTCTTTTCCCCTTCACAGACCATCACATGAAAATCCTGGTCTTCATTGGCGACCCATTTGACAGCGCGAATGTAGCCGATCAGTTTGACGTTTCGCTTTTCAACATCTAGGCGGGGTTCGTTGTTGTCACGTGCATTCAGACTCTTGCCGGTGCTTGTCTTGTACGCCTCCTTAACGCCCCCCTCTTCGCTGACCTCGTTGATATTGGCAATCAGATCCGAAACGGATTCAAACGGCTCGAACGCAATGAGTTTTCTGCCCTTGGTTGCATAGGATGTTTTCGCATCACGACGGTACTTGCCGGCGAACTCCCGTTCAATCTACACATCCCACTCGGACTGGACGGGCGCTGCCTTGAGGGCGCGGAATGTCAGGGACTCGACGGCGCTGAAATCGCCAGATTGTCTGGCCAAGGCTTCGGCTTGGACGTGTGTTGTTGCCTCCGTCACAGGTACTACTCGCTGAATGGAGGTTCTTTCAGTTACGGGCGCTGGTGGTTGTGTTATGAATGATGAGCAGCCAGACAGAAAGACAAGTATCAACAGATAGCGCATAGAACCTCCAAGTTTGAAGGTGAACATGTTTGGCGCGGGGTAATTGCCCAAGAAAATCATTTTATAAATGCTTGGCGAATGGCATTTTCATCGGGCAGCGCACTAACCTGCCAGCGAACAATGGCGATCCCGGCAGATGCTAGGGCTTTCTCTTTCTTTGCGTCTGCCTCAACACGAGATGCTTTCTCGTGCGTCTTATCGTCAAGCTCGACTACTGCAACGATGGTCGAATCCTTCAGACAAACGACAAAATCTAGGCTCATCCGGTTAATTCTATTGTTCCACTCGTTGAAATTGAACCCCTTTTTTACACCGAGGACGCGTGACAGTTGCACTTGTGCCAAGACGTCACATTCTGGCAGCGCGCTAACCAAACGATGATAAAGCACTTGCTCCGGGGCAGACAGGAGCTTCTTTGCGTAGAACGGCCAGGGCGAATCCCCGGAGATAGTAGAAGAGCGCCGCTTGATAACGACCAACACGACGGCAGCGATGATCAAAACAGCGAATATTGCCGCGAGAGTTTTCATATTGTTGAGCTAGCGCGCCTTGGTGAACGTAAGGCCGGCGCGAAATGCAATAGGTGCTCGACGCTTCCTGCCATGCGATTGACCTAAATTAAGCATGAAAGGATCCACCTAAAGACCGCGCCAGTTTCGGTTGGGGCTGTCCCAAGGATGATGCCAACAATGAGCCAGAAGACGCCCGCAGCTTCTAAATGTAGATTTCCTGCGCCAACGCTCTCAAGCTTCGCCCCGAGCGCGCGGTCAGATACCTCTCTTTGAGAAATTTCTGTCTCTAACTTTGATTGAAGCTTCGCCTCAAGCACTTGCCCTTGTTTCTGCGCATCCAAAGCCAGCTGCCTAGCTGTATCCAGGTTTTTCTCTAGGACGGACAGACGATCATCAATGGTCGCGTTATCAGGTATACCGTGCCAACCGAATCCGTAAGCCGATCCGGAAGCCGATCCCGACGCAAGGCCTACCGCCGAAATTACATGCGCCTTAGGGGTGTATCGGGGAAACCTTGCAAAATACTGGAAGGTGAGCCTTGCGAACCCCGGTTTATCAAAGGTCTGTCTTCTGTCGCGCAAGCCGATAGCAACGGTCACTACTCCGAGAATCTGGAGGAATAACCCTGCGTAACGCAATCCGTCGTCTAAAGCGTTTGCAATCGATGACGCTGCGAAAACTAATCCGATCGCAACGACCGGAGGGCCCCACCCTTCACGCCCATCCCACACCCAACGAGCGATCGCGCGAAACCATTGCCAGAAGTTAGACATCATTCTTTGCGGCGGAAAGCATCTTTTGCTGCAGAAAGGGTATCCGCATAGCTGGATCGAGATAATCTGTCTCGTTCCAACTCGACTGTAGTTTGATCCTTCGAAAGAATGAAATTGCGTTCTGTCTTAATCAACTCTTCAACAACCAGCGAACGTAGAGCCGAATCATCATTTGCAGATGCAATGTGCGTCGCTAATTGGCGAGACTGGATGTTGGTAATTTCGTTCTGAAAGTACTTGATTTCCGTTAGGCTCTGTTTGTATAGCCGAAGGAAGAAGTACGCAAAGACCTCAATTAACAAAACGAGAGAAACGCGAGGGACAAAGTATGCAAGCAATTGGTCTGCTGTCTGACCAATTGGAGCATAGAAGACGGAATAGCCGAGAACAGTTACCCCTACGAGGGTTGTAAATATTCCAAGTATCAGGTTCAGATTGCCTCGTTTCGCTTGATCTTGAGCCTCTCGGCTTAATCGGTCGGCGATAGATCTGAAGTACTGGGCTGTTGTGTCGGAACTGATGTTGGTCGAAACGATTTCCTTAAGACCAGATATATAGCCTTGCAAGGACTCCGACTCAAGCTTTGCCTGGATGTTTGCCAGTACTTTGGCCTTGTCCGCTTCAGTGAAGGTAGAACTAGCTCTGTCCGACTCCCCGTGTAGAGCTTGTACCTCGGCAAAGCGTTGATCAATATAGAAGCGCGTTCGGCTAAACGTTTCAAGTGGACTCCAGTTATTCACGGCGCCGGTAGGTTGCAAGTAGAAAAAAGCGCTGCCAAAGAAAAAGAAAATAGCTGTCAATGTTAAGACTTTCGCAAGAGTCTCCTGCCATACCGAACGTTCGGGGAGTAAGAGTAGGGCTGAAGCGACGAGAACGCACGTGGCTCCTATGGCTATTGTGAGAAAGAGACTCCGCTGCCGGGTTAGATGTTTCTCACTTAGAAATTTGAGGTAATCCGATTCAAGGTCTCGATCGCGCACCACCCTATCTATCTCGGCGTTGAGGTAGTCATCGGCGTCTAGCAATTCATGCTCTTCGGTTTTGGCCATATGGGATATATCCGTGTTAGGAGAAATGTGTACTTGCCATACCTGCCTAGTGCGCTAAAAAGGGGCGCTCGTTTGAGCATTGCGACTTGACTTCCAGGTTGGGCATCATGCGTGCGTCAGAGATCGGCAACTAGCGCTTCAACTCCACCAACCATTGCGGCCGCATCTTGGTCAGTGTAATGCGCCCACTCTCCGTGCGCTGCTTTGTTGCCGATTTCCGCCCAGGCAGTTATTTGCTTTTGCTTGGCCATGTTGTATGCGCCGGCTTTACACAAATCGGCGTTCATTCGGTCGAGCGTGCTCAATGTAACCTGAAATCTATCGGCAAGGTCTTTCAGTGCGACCTCAAGAGAGACTCTCGCAAGAATACATGCAGGGTCTTTGTATCCGGCTTGAAGAAGCTCCTTCGCCTGCTCGATGGCGTCGGCTAAGACCTCAGCTTTCGCAAGTGTCCTGATATTGAATAGATATCCACCTTCATAGTCTTCACGTGCTGCTTTGAAGATGGCATGACAATCACGGAAATCAGACTCCCAACCTAAGAACTTGTGGTAATGCGCAGAGAAATTCTGATAATGAATGCTGCCTTGCCCGAACGAACGATGCAGCAAACTTAGAACATTTGTGGCCCATTCCTTAAAAAGCTCCGACGAAACTGCGTATACCGCATCACCAGCATTTGTGGTGTAACTAGCCTTCCTTGCAACGCTGACGGCCTCGGCCTTTTGTTGAAGTTCAAGGAAGCGTCGTGAAACGATTGGATCTAAACGCATAGTTAATCTTCGGCTTGTTGTGATGTCCAACACGCGAAAGAACTCACGGCCATAAGGCGGTCGCGGTTAATTGAGATATTAGGGATTGGTGCCAGCATTGGGCTGCTTCTTTTCTGAGTTCTTGTTTGGACGATTTTCAATGCTTACTGCGCTAGGTGCAATTGCTGTACCTAAGTTAATTTGGTTGTTTTTGGGCAGCTGCGATATTAGCTTATCCGCTTGTTGAACTGGCACGGCCACTGCTGTTGTTTTGCAGTCACATTCTGGGCTGAGCTTGGTTTCTTTTGAGGATTGCATAACCGTCGTTAACGCGACGGTCAGAGATGCGCCGATGATGGCACCCACAAACCCAAGAACACCAGCACCCCACTGCGCTGACGCTTGTATTTTTGCAAGTCGAACATTCAGCATGTGTTCTGCGACGATGAGCTTTTCAGCGTCACCGACGACGTTGCGCACACGGGCCTCGTTGATGACCTTTGCAAGACCCCATACATCAAGCCGACTAAGCTTCTTTTCTTCGTCGGTGAAGTGGTCAAACCAAAATTCAGCTCTATCGCGTGCGAATAGCGACCTAAAGCGAACGAATAGCGGAATAGGTTCCATCGGACATATTGTAGGGCCTATTTGCTAACAAATGCACTGTTTTCTGCACGAGCGCCCTTGGACTGATCGGGACGGCGCGGGTCGGCCGCGCCAAATGCGTCCCTGCATCAGCCCAACACGAGGGGTCGGAGTTACATTGTTTTTCATCGAATTCAATCGGTTAATGCATGAAATCAGGAAGCGATTCTGAAGCGCGGCTTTGGCCGAATTTTCCGATTGGCCAGACTTGGATCAAATCAAGCAGGCGTCATCTACAGACACGCACAGGCTAACGTAAACTAGTGTCTGGTCATTTCAAAGGCTATTCAATTGTTTTACGTTCTGACAAATGTCGTGATCAATTTAGTCCCAATCTCATATCGAGCGACGTCATGTGCGGCCTGAGCGGATTTGTCACGTTCGGCACACAGCCTGCCAATGCAAAAGAGCTGCTAACGCGAATGAATCGTCGCATCGCCCATCGCGGACCGGATGCCGAGGGCTACT
>JANPDI010000080.1:0-13638 GCA_031431435.1 Burkholderiales bacterium | reverse complement strand
GGCAAAGGAAAAGGCAAGGGTCACAAAGAAAAATAAGCCGGCGAACGCGGTGTCGACAGCAGCCACCAACCTGCCGCCTTGCGCTGCGGGCAACGTGTATGCCGCGACACCGCGTCTTTTCTAAAATCTATCCCGGTATGCCCCGGTAACACGCCAAGCTTCCGTCAGCCTGAAAAAATATCAGCCAAAATCCTTCTGCCGGATCGCCATCACCGCCTGACTGCGCAGCGTGCGCAATAGTCGCAAATCCGCCTCGTCAAAACTCACCACTGCCTGCGCGCAATCGGCGTAGATCAGGCCGATGGCGCGGGCCTTGACCATCAGCGGCAGCAACAACATGCCGCGTGCGCCGAGTTTTTTAGCGTACCAGGAAGGCATCAATGGTGCGACCTTGGCGCTGTTGACGTCTTGAATCGCCACGTCGGCACCGCGTGACAATGCGCCGTAAAAAACCGTGCGTGCGGGCTCGAGTGATAACGAGAAACCTTCGCTGACCAGCCGTTCGCCATCACGACCGAAGGCGTGGCGACAAATCATGCTGCGGCCGTTTGGTGCGCGTGAAAACAGCATGACACGATCAAAGCGGGCGCCACGGTAGATCGTTTCAAGAATAATTCGCAGCGCCTGATTCAGATCGTATTCACCGGCAAGGGTGTCGGTGATGTCTTGTATGCCTGCCAGCAATTGCGCACGGCGGTCGTCGGCTGATGGCAGCGCGCTGGTGGCGATTTCACCCGTGACGGCGTCGCTTCCGCCGCTAACGCCGCCAACATTGCCATTCGCGCCGACAACTTGTCCGGCGTTGGTGATATCCGCAATTGCCGGCGCCTCTTCGCCGCGCATGGTTGCGGCAATATAACTGGCTTCGCAGGTGAGTTGTTTGGTGCGACAACGCAGCCCAATGGCCGCGGTGTCGGTCTTGAATCGCTCGCTTGCACGTTCGACCACGTGTGCCATCGTCTCCGGCGTGATTTTCATTGACTTGGCGTATTTGCCCATGATGCGCGTCAGATTTGCCTTGCGGCTGTCGGCGTCACCGTGCACGGCAAGATTCGCCATTTCAGTCGCGCAACTGGCAAACACGCGCGCCGGTTGATGGTCATAGACCGATGTTGAGACTTGTGCGTCGTCACAGGTGCCCATGCTGTCGATAATTTCGCCGGGCAAATTCCAATGCCGTGCCACACCAGCGCCGAGCTCTGAATAGGTCACACCGATCACTTCGCGCGCGGCACGGTCATCACTCAGGTTACGGGTGGCGGCGACACTGGCAATTTGTTTGGCCTCTTCGTGCAAATAAAACGTCGCCACCAGTTTGCCCAATGTATGGAACATCGCGCAGATGGCCATTTCCTCGGCGTCGGCGCGGCCGACTGATTTGGCAAGTTCAACGGCAAACACGCTGCTAAAAAAGCAGCCGCCGATGATGTCCTGCAAATCAGCCGCCTGTTGTTGGTTTTGCAGGTGTTCAAACAATACCAATGACAAGGCGATATTGCGCACGGCGTCAAACCCCAGCAGCGAGACCGCACGCGAGACGGTGCTGATCGCGCCGCCAAACCGGTTGTAGTGTGCGGCGTTGATGATGCGCAGGATCTTGTTGGTCAGCGACACATCCTTGAGGATGATGTTGGTCAGCTTGCTGGTCGGCTCGCGGTCGGATGCCACAATACGATTGATGGCCGATACCGCGCCGGACAACACCGGAAAGTCGCTCTTGAAACGCATGCGTTGGATCAAAAATGCCAGTGTTGCAGATGATCCCTCACCGGCGGCGGCAGGTTCCGCAACCGGCACCAGATAGTCTTCCAGTGCGCCGATAAAAGCGGTTGCCGAGGCAAACCGATCAGCCGGCAATTTGGCAATCGCGTGCATGACAATCTGATTGAGCTTGGGGTCGACGTCTTGGTTGCGGCTGGCGACGGCGTCAAACGTTTCCTGCGCCATGCGGTGAATGGTCTCAAAGATGGTGCGGCCGGTAATCGGTGGTTTGCCGCACAACATTTCGTACAACATAATGCCGACCGAAAACAAATCTGAGGCAACGCTTGAGGCGGCGCCGGCGGCGATTTCTGGTGCGAGATAACACGGGGTGCCGGAAAAGCCGCTCGGCGGGGCAGAAATTGTGGCAGCAGTTGTGGCACCGGCACTGCGGCGGTCGGTGCGCTGGGCGATGCCAAAATCCATCACCCGTGCGGTGCCATCGGCAGCGACCAGCACATTGGACGGCTTCAAATCACAATGCAATGTATGACGTTGGTGCGCAAATACCAGCGCACGCAATACATCGATGGTCAGTTTTACCGCCTGTTGCGCCGGCAGGTGACCGCGTTCTCGAATCATGTTGGACAGGGTACTGCCGTCGATATATTCGTAAACCAGATAGGTGCCGTCACGCTCCTGTTGAGCGTCAAACAGGGTGACGATATTCGGATGCTGCAGCCCGCTGACCATGCGTGCTTCGGTCAGTTGCTGTGCGGCGGCGGCGGGGTCGGCACCGGCGTTCAAGGTTTTGAGGGCAACCTGCCGCTCAAGTCGTTTGTCGGTGGCGAGGTAAACGGTTCCTTGCGCGCCACGTCCCAACACCGATTTAAGCGTGAACCGGTCAAACGTTGGCATGGCAGGCATCGGTGGCCTGGTGGCTGAAGCAATGCTTGACTTCGCGGCGGTGGAAAACATGGTTGGGCAGGGGCTCGGTGGCATTGTTGGTGCGGTGCGCAAGGCAGTCGGGCAGGTTGCAGCGAACGTCGATAACAATCCGCTACGACTGCGTAATCCGCGATGAGCCTACTCACAATATCGGACGCGCTGGCCAAATCTTGAGTGGCAGTCGGCAGCATCAGGGATGCGCACTGACGCCACCGCGACCCCACCGCGGCCGCGCCACGCCCACGCCACATCCGCGCCGAACCAAACCAACCAAACACGTTGTCCGTTTGCCTTATGTGCAATTGCGGGCAGAATAGGGGTGATGCCGCATCCGCCGCATCCGTGCCGGGGAGGGTTAAATGAGTGATGGTTCTTATTGTGTTGTGTTTCGATCAACCATGGACGACGCCTATCATCAATTGATGGACGGGTATTTGCAGGCGGTGCCATCGACCCCGCAATCGTCGTTGTGTTGCGCCTTTTGTTCATCGGTGGTCGTGTTTGAACCGTTTGTGCATTTGCGGCTCACCCAGTTGTCCGACCCGGGCCACATCATGAGTGTGCAAATCCCCACGGCGCTGGTGGTGGCGGTGATCGACCAAACCGAGGCACTCAATCCGATCGGTTTTCAGGCCAAGGTCGATCTGCTGGCGTGATGGTGGCGGCCATTTCGGTATTCGGCAAGATCATCGTGACGATGCGATAAAAATCGATGACGTCAATGTTCATCCCCGAAGTCAAAGCGCAATACGAAGCCATGCCGTATCCGGCGCGCGATCCTGCCGACGAACACAAACGATTGTTGCGCACCTGGCTCGACGATCTGCCGATGATCAATCACTATTGTTTTGGTGGCAACCAAACATTCACCAACAATTTTCGGGTGCTGGTGGCGGGCGGTGGCACCGGTGACACGACCATTTTTCTGGCCGAACAGTTGCGCGACACCAATGCGGAAATTGTCCATCTTGATTTCAGCCACGCGAGCATAACAATTGCCCGGCAGCGCGCTGCGATTCGCGGGTTGGCCAATATTCGCTGGATTGAGGATTCACTATTGAATCTACCGGCGCTGGATGTTGGACAGTTCGATTACATCAATTGTGTTGGGGTGCTGCACCATCTGCCAGACCCGGATGCCGGGCTGAAGGCGCTGTTGGCGGTGCTCAAACCGGCTGGCGCAATGGGGCTGATGGTGTATGCCACGCACGGTCGCACCGGCGTTTATCAAATGCAGTCGTTGATGCGGCTGGTGAACAACAATGTGTCGCAACACGCCGGCGAAATCGATCACACCCACCAAATACTTGCCCATCTGCCGCCGACCAATTGGTTCAAGCGCGGTGAATCGTTATACAACGACCACCGCAACGGCGACGCCGGAATCTATGACCTGTTGCTGCACCCGCAAGACCGCGCCTATACCGTTGGTCAATTGTATGAATGGCTGGTCGGCGGCCATCAGCTGCATATTGAATTGACCGACGTTGAGCGTGGCGCGTCGTCGTATTTGCCGCATTTGCTGATGGGGACCAGTCCGCCACCGGTGCTCGATGTGATCCGCACCATGCCGCTGCGGCAACAACAAGAGATCGCCGAGTTGTTCCACGGCCGGATACAGACCCACACCTTTTACGTCACACGTTCAGCTGGTTGTAAAGCGGCCTACGGTGATGCCGATGCCATCCCGTTTTTGTTCCATGAACCCGTGACAGGCCCCGAACTCGCCGAGGTGTTTGCCCGCAGCAACGGCCGGCCCTTTGTGCTTGACCACGCACACACCGGCGTCTCGATTACCATCAGTCCCGGTAAATTCGGCCCGGCGATCCTGCGCCATATCGACGGCCACAACACCTTCCGCAAAATCTTTACGCTGGTGCGGCGTGACCCGGAATTTCGTACCCTCGCCCCGCGCGACGAGGTGTTATTCGCCGATTTCAGACACATCTACCAGACCTTGAATGCGCTGGAGCGGTTGTTGTTGCGGCGGGTGTGAGCGGACGTGCGCGAAACGATGAAGCGGTTTCGCTTCTCCGGTGAAGGGTGAGACGATGAAGCGGTTTCGCTTCTCCGGTAAAGGATGAGACGATGAAACGGTTTCGCATCATGGGTGATCGCGCGAGTGTGTAGCGGCACCGCACTTGACCTTCCCCGGCTTCAGGCCGGGGGCCAAGTTGATTTTGACGGCGGTGAATGCGCGAACGAACTTGGGCACCGGACGTGCGCGAAACGATGAAGCGGTTTCACTTCTCCGGTGAAGGAGTGTATAGAAAGTCATGAATTAGAAACACCATATTCCACGGACGCTATCAGGCGAAAACGACGGGAAAGGCGCGCCATTGCTTGTGTTTTATATTCTAAAGTCGTTCATCCCGCCGCCGTTGCCTGCTAGGTCAGATAATGCTTTTGTCCTTGGCGGTTGATGTTGCGTGTGCGTCACTCAACGGTGACCGATTCAACCCAAAACAATTCACAAGAAACGCCACCGGTATCTTCCCGGCTGCGTGACGTTCGCCAGCGCCAGCCGTCCGGGTGTTCGACGTTGATGAGATAACCCTTCAACATCACCGTGTCGCCCTGACGCACGTTCAGCAATTGTGATTTGATGGTGTCGTCGGCCGGTACCATATGCGTATTGGCCGATGTGCGTACGATAATGGCCGGATCAATCGGCGGCGCACCCTGCCAGCGGTACTGATACCAGCGGTTGCCCTGGCTGATATTGAGCTGGTTGGTCAGGCTGGAGTCTGACATCGGGCCCCAACCGAGCACAAAATCCACCGGCGATAGATCGGCCTCGCGGCCCATGCGGTAACGCTCGATCGACAAAACCCGCGCCCGTATTTCGTAATCGGCGACCGGTTCGATTTGATAACCGGCGAGTTGCCGGATGGCGCCGCGCTTGTTTTCCTGTTGCGGCTGTTCGGCGATCGGCCCGCTGCCGGCGAGGCGTTTTTGCGCGGATCGATGTTGGAGGAACGTGGACGCACCGATCAGGACAATGGCAATAAACAGCCATGATTTTAGTGTGCGGGGAAACATTCAAATGCCGGGTGCCGGGTTTGACAAAATCACCACAAACAGGCAAAGACTATGCGTCAACGGCGCCAATCAGCACGCCGACGTGCGCGGCAACACTGCGCGCCAATGCGGGCAGCGCATAACCACCTTCGAGCGTCGACACAATGCGCCCGCTGGCGTGCCGGTTGGCGACTTCAACCAGCCGCGCGGTGAGCCACGCATAATCATTTTCCACCCACCCGAGATTGGCCATGTCGTCATCACGATGCGCGTCGAATCCGGCCGAAATATAGATCAGCTCCGGCCGAAACGCATCGAGCGCCGGCAACCAGCGTTGTTCCACCGCGAGGCGCATGGCGTCGCCGCCGGTACGTGGTGCGAGTGGCACATTGACCATATTGGTGCCTTTTGGCACGTCGCCCGCGTAGGGATACAACGGATGCTGGAAGGTCGAAACCATCAGCACCTGCCGGTCGCCCGCCAGAATGTCTTCGCTGCCATTGCCGTGATGCACGTCAAAATCAACCAGCGCCACACGCGTCAAGCCATGATGTTGCTGCGCATGGCGAATGCCGACGGCAACATTGTTAAACAAACAAAATCCCATGCCGGCGGCACGCTCGGCGTGGTGGCCCGGCGGCCGCACGGCACAAAACGCACTGGTCGCCGCACCCGACATCACCAGATCGGTGGCGAGAATGGCCGCACCGGCGGCGTGGCGGGCTGCCGTCAATGAAAACGGATTCAAGCGGGTATCGGGATCCAATTGTGCGTAGCCGGTCGCAGGCGAAAACGCGGTGATTTGCGCCAGGTAATCGCTGGTATGGGCGCGTAACAACTGTTCGTCGGTCGCCGCAGGTGCCTGATAGGTCGGCATCATGTCAAGCAAGCCGCGCGACAACAGATAATCATTGATGGCATCCAACCGCGCCGGGCATTCGGGGTGGCCTTCGCCCATTTCGTGCTTGAGAAAGACCGGGTGTGTGATGTAGGCGGTGGTGGACATGTATACGTCGGGAGTTACACAAATGCTAGCACGTGAGCCGGGCCGGGGAACTGCGCATAAAATGGGCACGCAGCAGAATTCGTGCAAGATACCGCCACGCTGCATGCATCATGCACGGCTTTTACGTCGTTTCCCCATTTTGTAAAACCGGTCTCCGCACCCATGACCACCCGCACAAACATTTTTGTACTCAAGCCAGAACAAGCGCGCCGTTTAGTCGAACCACGCCCGCCATTCACGGCCTCATTCCTTCTGAAGGCACCTAACGCCATGTCAATTTTAAGATCGTTTGTCATTCGCCGGTTTCTGGTATTGCCGGTTGGCCTGATGTTAGGCGCGTGTGCAGTCGCACCACCAACCCCCTCAACCCCTGAGCCGCCATCGGCCGCGATACGCGCGGCGCTCGCACCAGCCGGTAAATTGCGTGCGGCGATTAATTTTGGCAACCCGATTCTGGCCACGCGTGATTCTGCGACCGGCGAGGCAAAAGGTGTGTCGGTTGATCTGGCGCGCGAGTTAGGCCGGCGGCTTGGTGTGCCGGTGGAATTGGTGCTCTACACCGCGGCGGGCAAAGTGGTGGAGGGTATCAAGAGCGGAGCATGGGATATCGGCTTTTTTGCGATTGACCCGGTGCGCGCGGTTGACACCGATTTTTCTGCTGCGTATGTGGTGATAGAAGGTGCGTATCTGGTGAACAAAGATTCACCAATCAAAAAAAATGAAGACGTTGACCGTGAGGGGGTGCGGGTGGTGGTCGGACGCGGCAGCGCCTATGATCTTTATCTGACGCGGGCGCTGAAAAAGGCAGTCATTATGCGTGCGCCGACCTCACCAACCGTCACCGACATGATGGTGGCCGACAAGCTTGAAGTGGCTGCCGGGGTCAAACAACAACTTGAGGCGGACGCCAAACGGCTGCCGGGTTTACGATTGCTTGGCGGTCGATTCATGACGATTGATCAAGCCATGGCAATCCCCAAGGGCCGTGCCGAAGGTGCTGTTTACCTGCACAAGTTTGTTGAAGAGATGAAGGCATCGGGCTTTGTCGCGGCGGCGTTAAGGCGTCATGCAATTGAAGGCGCGCTGGTGGCGCCGATCGCGATCCCAACGCGGTAAATCCTTGCTAGTAGGGCATTTCCAGCCATAATTGTCTGAAAGTGCCCGCCAAATAACGGGTTTTGCCTTTGCGCATTTGACTTGATATTATAACGTTCGTAATAACATCAATGTTTTTCGGAGGCACGTATGTCGGCACTCAAACTTACCCAAATCGGCAATTCGGTCGGCGTCATCCTGCCCAAGGAGGTGCTGGCACGCCTGAAGCTGGAAAAAGGCGACACGGTTTTTCTGACTGAGAATCCGGATGGTCTGACGCTTTCGCCAAACGACCCGGCATTTGAATCACAACTGGAAGCGGCGCGCAGCATCATGAAAAAACGCCGTACGGTATTACGTGAGTTGGCAAAGTGAAAAAATGGGTTTGGATCGACCCGCGCGCCATTGTCGCCATTCATGATGAACAACTGGCTGAGCATGGTGGCGGCGCGGGCACCAGAGATGAGGGATTGTTAGCATCTGCGCTCGCACGTCCGGTCAATTTGGCAGCATATGAAACGCCTGACGTGGCGGCACTCGCCGCGTCTTATGCTGTCGCCATTGCCAAGAACCATCCATTTGTCGACGGCAACAAACGTACTGCCTTTGTTGCGCTGGAATTGTTCTTGTCGTTGAACGGTTTTGATCTGACGGCAAGTGACGTTGATTGTGTTGTAACCATGCTCGCTGTCGCATCCGGCGAATGCAATGAAGCCACGCTGGCTGACTGGATCCGGCAACACGTGGTAAAAAGATAGCCGCTGTTTTCAACTTTCCTTGCGCGCCGGCATTTCCCCTTTTAGGCTGACCAACCATGATTACTGTCCACCATCTCAACAACTCGCGCTCGCAACGAATCCTTTGGCTGCTCGAGGAGCTCGGGCTCGAATACGAAATCAAGCGTTATGAACGCGACAAGACCACCATGCATGCGCCGGCGTCGTTGCGTGCCATTCATCCGCTTGGCAAGTCGCCGGTGATTACCGATGGTGATGTGACGGTCGCTGAGTCGGGCGCAATTATCGAATATTTGCTGGAACAATATGGTGCCGGACGGCTGATGCCGGCGGCCGGCACGCCGGCACGGTTGCGGTTCACCTACTGGCTGCACTTTGCCGAAGGCTCCGCCATGACGCCGCTGTTGATGAAGCTGGTATTCAACCGTGTTGCGACCGGGCCGATGCCGTTTTTTGTCCGGCCGATTGCGAAAAAAATATCCGCCGCCGTCAATACGTCATTCATCAATCCGGAGATCAAGCAGCAACTCGTATACATGGAGGCCGAGATCGCAAAAACCGGCTGGTTTGCCGGCGATGCATTCACCGCAGCCGATATTCAGATGAGTTTTCCACTGGAAGCGGCCGCGGCGCGGGGTGGCTTGGGCGCGGATTACCCAATGCTGACGGACTTTCTGCAGCGCATCCACGCCCGGCCGGCTTATCAGCAGGCACTCAAACGCGGTGGCACCTACCAATTGATGGGCTAACCGGCACGGATTACAATAGGCGCAGAAATGGTGATGTTTTTGCAGTTAATTCATTGTTTGTCGGACGGGTGAATCCAGTAACCTTGCCGACAAGCATCATTGCAGAAGCGCCGCCAAATGCGCACTGGAACCCTTGTGTTCCACACAAGAATTGAAAATACCAATGAATATTCTGGTTGTTGATGATTCGCGGACGATACGCGCCGGCATGTGCCAGTTGATTAAGCGAATGGGGCATACCATTGTAGAGGCGGAAAATGGCGAACAGGCCTTGGCCATGTACCAGCAAACCCGACCGGATTTGGTCATGATCGACGTGACAATGCCGGTGATGGATGGGTATGAGGCGGCGCGCGCCATCCGCAAGCTGAATCCAGACGATTGGACACCAATCATTTTTTTGAGCTCAATGGAAGCTGATCAAGATTTGGATCGCGCCATCGAGGCGGGCGGCGACGATTATTTGGTCAAGCCGGTGAGTTTTGTGGTGCTTAATGCCAAGATTCGTGCACTGTCGCGGCTCGAAGCCATGCGCCGCAAGTCGCTCGAGCTGTCAAGCCAGTTGGCGAAGGCCAACGGCGAACTCGAAAAGCTTTCGCGGCTCGATAGTCTGACTGGAATCGACAACCGGCGTTCATTCGACAACTGCCTGCAGGGCGAGCTGCAACGCGCCGTGCGAACCGGCAACCCCCTGTCGTTGGTGCTGGCGGATGTGGATTATTTCAAACTGTTCAACGACACCTATGGCCATCAGGCGGGCGATGATTGTTTGCGCCAGATTGCGCAGGCGCTGTGTCATGCAACCCAACGGCCGGGCGATTTGGCGGCGCGTTACGGTGGTGAAGAGTTTGCGATGGTGCTGCCGGAGACCGATCTCGACGGTGCGATCGCGGTCGCCAACGCGGCGATGGCGCGCGTTCAGGCGCTGGCGATTGCAAATGCGCGATCCGCTGTTTCGCCATTGGTGACATTGAGTATGGGTATCGTGAACGTGATACCCGACCAAGCCACGACCGCCGAACAAATCATCGGCCGCGCCGATAACGCGTTGTACGAGGCCAAACATCTGGGCCGCAATCGCTTTGTGATTTTTGGCGGCGAGCTGGTACATTAGGCGCTGGTTCCACCCACCCCCCGTCAGCAGGGCCATGCGGTTTGATTGCCAAATCGTCCCAAAATCGCACCCAAATCGCAACATACCAACTGAAAGAGCCGCCGTGACCATCTCCCTCTACGCCGCATCCGTGCCGGTATTCAAACAAATGCTGAACAGCATGGCGTCGGTATTGACCAAAGCCGACGCCCATGCCGCGGCTAAAAAAATCGAGCCGGCGGCGTTGTTGCAGGCACGGCTTTATCCGGATATGTTTGCCTTGATCCAGCAGGTGCAAATCGCCGCCGATTTTGCCCGTGGTGTGTCGGCGCGGCTGGCCGGGATGGAGGTGCCGGTGGTTGAATCCAATCAACAGACCTTTGCCGACCTGGAGGCGCTGATTGCCTCAACGCTGGCGTTTTTAGATACGATTCCAGCAACAAGTATTGACGGACAGGAAGGGCGCGAAATCGTGCTGCGCCCCGGCACACCAAAGGAACGAAAATTTGCCGGTCAGGCGTATTTGTTGAACTACGCCTTGCCGCAGTTTTTTTTCCACGTCACCACCGCCTATGCGATTCTGAGACACAACGGCTTGGATGTTGGCAAACGTGACTATATGGGTACCTATTAGCCGGTCATTTCCGTCCGGCTGCCGCACGCCAAACCATGGGCGGGCCGGCTGATTGCCGGCCGGCATTAGTTGAAAAGAGGCACTGGGAGAAACCAGCATGCGTATTTGCCGAACAACAATTTTTGTCGCACTTGTCGTGATGGGGGTCGGGTTGCCGGTGATTGCGCAGCAGCGACCGGATCCGGCAAAACTGATCGCTGCACAACAGCAGGCCATGCAAAAGCTGGCATTTATGGATGGTGTTTGGCGCGGTCCCGCCGTCAGCACCCGACCGAGCGGTGAAAAGGACCGCATTACCCAGACCGAACGCATCGGACCGTTTCTGGATGAATCGGTGAAGGTGATTGAAGGGCGCGGCTATTACGACAATGGAAAACTGGCGTTCAATTCATTCGGTACCATTTCGTTTGACCCGGCAACCGGCGCCTACCAATTACGTTCGCATGCCATGGGCAATGCCGGCAGTTTTGTCCTGACCCCGACGGCGGAGGGCTTTAATTGGGACATTCCGGCCGGCCCCATGATTCTTCGATATTCGACGACCATCAAAAATGGCGAGTGGAAAGAATTCGGCGAACGGATCATGCCCGGCAAGGAGCCGGTGCGATTTTTTGAAATGACGCTCAAGCGTATCGGCGATACTGATTGGCCGGCTGCCGGGGCAATCGGACCAAAGTAAGCTATTTTTTTGCGAAGTCAGCGTTGGGTGCTGTCGTTTGGTGCTGTCGTTTGGCGCAAATAGAATTCCAATCGAGTATGTCTTTTTCGGGGTGTCATGAATAAATTATCCTTGCTCGATTTGGGTTTTTTTATCGCCGAGACTGAGGCGAGCCCCAAACATGTGGCGAGTCTGCTGGTGTGCAAGCGGCCGTCGAAATCAACGATTGGATTTGCGCGCAACCTTTATCGCGATTATTTGACCTTCACCGATGTGCAGGCGCCGTTTAACCGCATCATCAATTTTTCGCTGACGCCGATGCCGCATTGGCAGGACGCGGATGTCGTTGATCTCAACCAGCATATTTTTTATCACAAGCTGGGTAAGGGTAAACAAACGCGTGCGGCACTGTACGAATTTGTGGCAAAGCTGCATACACCGATGCTCGATCGCTCGCGTCCGTTGTGGGAGATCCATATCATCGACGGTCTCGGCGACGGGCGTTTTGCGTTGTACCAAAAAATGCATCACGCCTGTGCTGATGGTGTGACCATGGCGCGTTGGACCGCCGAGGCGATGGCGCAATCGCCGCGGCAGTTGAAACTCGCGCCGATCTGGACGCGCAAACACAGCGGTTATGGTGGCGTCCGCAAAAAGCGCGAACAAGAAATGATGCAATCGGTGTGGCAGGAAGTGATCGGTACCAGCCGGCGCTTTTTGGGCATCGGCCGACTGGCGACCATGCTGGTGCTCGAGAGTATCAACCTGACCAAGAACGCCATTGCGCTGCCGTTTGTATCGAGCGCCAAGACACCGTTGACCGGACAAGTCACCGCGGGGCGGCAATTTACCACCGCCGGCGTGTCAATGGCGCGTATCGAAAAAATTCGCAAGCGCACCCGTTCAACCGTCAACCACGTTGCCCTCACGTGTCTGGATGCCGCGCTGCGTCGTTATCTGGATGATCAAGGCGTGACACTGACAAAGCCGATCATCATTCAAATGCCCGTCAGTCTGCGCAAGGAGGGCGATAAATCAGCGGGCAACAAGATCGGCATTATTCTGGTCGAATTGTCCCCGCCAACCGACGACCCCTACGTGCGGCTGCGCAATATCGGCTTTTCGTTGCGCAATGTGCGCAGCATGATCGACAGTGTGGCGCCCGAAGCGATTGAGTCCTACACCATCATCACCGGGCTGGTGGCGCAGATTGCGGAGTTGCTCAAACTCGGCAACACCATGCCACCAATGGGCAACACGTTGGTGTCAAATGTGCCGGGACCAAAAACGCATTTGTATATCAGGGGGGCAAAGGTCGAAGAAATGCACCCGATCAGCACGTTGCCACCCAGCAACCTGCTCAACATCACGTTGTTCAGTTATGCGGGCGAACTCTTTTTTGGCTTGATCGCCACCGACGAATTGCCAAACCTTCATAACCTGGGTGACTACGTGCAGGATGCGTTTACCGAGTTGGAGGCGTCGGTGCGCGACGCGCATTCACCCGAGGCGCACTAGCGTTGCTGCCGCCGCACGCCGGTCGCCGTCGCCACGGCGGCCATGTTGTTATTGAATGCCCATCATCATTTTGATGATGCCCTTGGCGACAAAACCGATCATGCCAAACGCCAGCACCAGAAATAAAACAAAGGTGCCGAGCCGGCCGGCCTTGGATTCGCGCGCAAGGTTGTAGATGATAAACAGCATGTACAACATGAACGCACCCAGCCCGAACGTCAGACCGAACTGCGCAAATTGGGCTTCGGTGATGCCGAATGGCATCAGTCGGCTTCCCGTACCAGATCGCGGTATGCGTGCCAGCTGGCATGGCCTAGTAACGGCATCAGCACGACCAGCCCCAGCATTGCCGAGGCCATGCCGAGCGAGGTGAGCAACATCAACACACCCGCCCAAGCCGCCATCGGTAGCGGATTGGCAATCACCACCCGCCAGCTGGTCAGCACCGCCGTCAGCACGCCGACGTTGCGATCAAGCA
>JANPDI010000079.1:0-2334 GCA_031431435.1 Burkholderiales bacterium | reverse complement strand
CAAAACCAAAACCGGTGAGTTGTCGATCAATGTGTCACAAGTACGTCTGATCACCAAATCGCTGCGGCCGCTCCCTGAAAAGTTTCATGGCCTGACCGACATGGAACAGCGTTATCGCATGCGCTACGTGGATTTGATGGTCAACCCGGAAGTCAAACGCACCTTTGAAACGCGCTCCAAGATTGTCTCGGAAATTCGCGCCTTCATGGTGGCTGCCGGCTATTTGGAGGTCGAAACACCGATGATGCACCCGATCCCCGGTGGTGCCGCCGCCAAGCCGTTTATCACCCACCACAACACGCTCGATATGCAGCTTTATTTGCGCATTGCGCCCGAGCTGTATTTGAAACGGCTGGTGGTCGGCGGATTTGAGCGGGTGTTTGAAATCAACCGCAACTTCCGTAACGAAGGCATGAGTGTTCGTCACAATCCTGAGTTCACCATGATGGAGTTTTATATCGCCTATCGCGATTTCCATCACCTGATGCAATTCACCGAAGACATGTTCCGTGATGTTGCGACCAAGGTCGTTGGCAAAACAATGATCGATTATCAGGGCATGCAAATCGATTTCGGCAAACCGTTCGAGCGGCTGACCATGCCACAAGCCGTGGTGAAATATTTCCCGCAATACACCGACGCAGACTTTAATGACCGCCCGACACTGGAGGTGTTGTGCAACAAACACCACGCACAGGTCAAGGCCAGCGACACCATCGGCACCTTGCAACTCAAGTTATTTGAAGAAACCGCCGAAGCCAAACTGATTCAGCCGACTTTTATTGTCGACTATCCGGCTGAAGTTTCACCACTTGCACGTCGCAACGACAACAACCCCGCCATCACCGACCGATTCGAGTTGTTCATCGCCGGCCGTGAAATTGCCAATGGCTTTTCGGAATTAAACGACGCCGAAGATCAGGCGGCGCGTTTCATCGAACAAGTGCAGGCCAAAGAAGGCGGTGACGAAGAAGCCATGCATTACGACGCGGATTTTGTGCGAGCACTCGAATACGGCATGCCACCCACCGCCGGTGAAGGCATCGGCATTGATCGTCTGGTGATGTTGCTCACCGACTCGGCATCGATTCGTGACGTGATTTTGTTTCCGCAGTTGCGCGCGAGTGATGTTGCGAAATGAATATGGCATGCAAAATATCCGCCGGACCAAGCAGCCATAGTGGGTGTAGAACTGAGGGCTGCTAACGCGCCGGCTAAGCGGCACGCCGTTTTGTGGCGCGTCCGCTTGGGCGACGTGTTAGGGCCTGGGCGTCAACATACGCGTCTATCAGACGACGAATCATGCGCTGGTATTGCGTTTGATGTTTTGTCGCTTCAGACTTGAAAAAGTCGATGCTTTTCTTGCTGAGAGCCAATGTGACTTTCACGCCCTCCTCTCGAAATGCCAACTCCTCAGGCGACGGAAGGAAATCTGGGATTACTTGAAGCCGACCAAGGGGCTCATTCGTATATTTAATTTTCGCGCTCATAAGTAGCCTTTCCTTTGCGCCAGTAGCCAGCGCCAATTATTCGAATAACCGAAGCACGATACGTAAATCGCCCCGTGAGAACGCCGCCATCAACTTCGCCAAAGCAGTAATACCGGTCCTCGGTTTGGCTGTGGGAAACGTCCTTGGCAATCACACGTTTCGGGTCAGCAAAAGCGTATTGCGCGCGCCCAAGCCGGATCACCGCCGAGCTGATGCGATTGAGTCGAATCTGCTCTGCAACGCCGAAGACAAATCACTCGTGCTGTCAAAGGTTGCAGCCGGATCTGCACACATGCTGTTTGCCCCAAGCAACTGTTGGTATCCGTTGGGTCCGCCGGGCGAGTCGACTGTTACGAACGGGGTCGTCTCAGCACTTAAGCGGGACTCATACGACGAAAAGGTACCGCACAGCATGTACCTCAGTGTGCCTGCGGAAGTGCCCAAATACCCCAAGCGCACGTTTTGAAACCGGAGCCGAGCACCGCCAGGAGGATGCGACTGAAAATCGGCAGCCGCTGATGCAAGTAGGAATCCCATCTTTGCAGCCCTCGACGCATCATGCGTATTCGATCGGGCAGGGAGAGCGGGCCTTGCCGCGGACCCGTCGCCGGGGCGGACAACGGCGGGGGTGCAGCCGAACGCAGCCAATGCGGCAATTAGTACTACAAGACTTCGCATAACTTCTCCCTGGGCGCTAACGCCAGAATTAAGCCGAGCTGCGAAGCGGCTTCGGCTTGAATGAATTGTTAGGCCGCACTGGTACGAGGGAGACGAATCTCCATGAATCGTGCAAGCGGTCTGAGAGTATCGGAAACAGGGTAGTAGGGCTCGACATCCTGAAAAC
>JANPDI010000078.1:0-11323 GCA_031431435.1 Burkholderiales bacterium | reverse complement strand
ACCTCGCCGGCGCAATTGTGCCGCCAACCGTGCCAACCATGCCACTGAACACGCGTCACGACTCGCCGAAGTCGATTGACAGCGTCTCCTTTACCAGTTTTATTGCCGAACTGCCGCAGCGACCGCCGTCGCTCTCCCGCGCCTAAGCCGCCGGGACCCCGATAACAGCAGTTTTCAACGGCGTGATGCCGCTTGGATCGATGTTTTCTCCCGGTGATTTTTTCACCATTGCTGGAGAACATCATGTACTTTGTCCGATTTCCCTTTATCGCCCGACGCCGACTGGCCACTTTCAGCCTGCTGGCGATATCGTTCACTGTTTCGTCAGCAAGCAACGCTCAGTCGGCCGCGCATCACGACCATCGAGCCGCCGCCGTTGCGGCGCCTGCTACCGCAGCAGCACCAACGCTGGCAACCTCCACACCTGCACCCCAACAGCAGTCTATTTTTAACCGCTACCAGCGATTCAATACCGACACCCCGTTACTAGATTGGCACAGCGCAAACAAAACCGTCCAACAAATTGGCGGTTGGCGCGCCTATGCACGCGAAGCGGCGGCCGCTGCAAAGCAAGCGCAGCCGGTTAAACCAATTCCGCCGACGACCCCGGGGGCCGCGAAATGAAACCACTACGCGCAATAATTTTGTCCATGTTGACGATCGGCATCAGCGGATGCGCCGCAACCGCCATCGAACAAAACGGTGCCTTTGTCGACAACTACGCCAAGCAAAATATTGGTGCCGCAGCAACATGGCATAAAAACAACCGGGAGCGTGCGGCAGCACGCGAACTGGCAGAACGACTACTTGAACAACCGCTTGTCGCCGACGACGCGGTGCGATTGGCGCTTGCCCTCAGCCCCGCCTTTCAAGTGATGCTGGCGGAAGGTGCGGCGATGTCGGCCGCGGCCACGCAATCAGCGCGGCTGTCGAATCCGATTTTTACCTTTGAACGGTTGGTTCGGCGCGAGTCCGGCGGCGTTGATCTTGATATCGGCCGAATGTTGTCGGTATCGCTGCTTGAGCTGATTTACCTGCCGTCACGCCGCGAGACCGCAGCATCCTTGCAGACGCAAGCGCGACTGCGCGGTGCGGCAAGCGTGGTGGAAACCGCCACCAACACCCGCCGCGCCTGGGTGAATGCCGTTGCCACGCAACAGTCACTCATCTATTCAGAACAGGTGATGGAAGCCGCCGAGGCAAGCGCGGAGCTGGCCAAACGCATGTATCAGGTGGGCAATTTCAGCAAACTGCAGCGTGCCCGTCAGCAGGTGTTTTATGCCGACGCCGTTACCCAGCTGGCAAAAGCAAAACAAGCCGCCATGGCCAGCCGCGAGGCGCTGATCCGCACGCTTGGACTCGATTCAGCGCTCGCGGCAAAATTGAAACTGCCCGCGCGCCTACCTGACCTACCAGCGCAACCAAAACTGGAAAGTGTCGTCGCACAGCGCGCCATCGGCCAACGCCTTGATGTGCAAATGGCGGCGACGGAGTTAGCCATGTTGGCGTCAAAGAACGGCTTCACCAAGGCAACCAGTTATGTAAATGCCTTTCATCTAGCGGGCGTGCGCAATAGTGAAACCGGCAAGCCGCCACAACGCGGCTACGAATTGGAGCTCACGCTGCCGGTGTTTGACTGGGGTGACGCCGCGCGTGGTGCGGCACACGCACAATACATGGCGGCGACGCAACGGGTCATTCAAACCGGCATCGATGCCGAATCGGGCATACGTGAGCAGTACGCCGCTTGGCGAACGGCTTACGATTTATCACTGCATCATCGCAACGAAATCGTGCCGCTTCGAAAGGCAATTGCCGAGGAAGTGCTGCTGAAGTACAACGGCATGCTGCTGGGCGTTTTTGATTTGCTGGCAGATACCCGCGCCCAAATCGGCAGCGTCATTCAGGCAATCGATGCCGAGCGTGATTTCTGGCTGGCCGACGCCGCCCTGCAGGCCGCCATGCTTGGCAAGCCAATGGGGATGAGCATGATGTCGGGCGCGGCCACGCCGATGAACGATGCCGGCGCCGGTCACTGATCGACTGCACAGACAATATTTTCCGAAAGAAAACAAATGACCAATCGAAGACAGTTTTTATCTGGTGCCGGCGTGCTTGCAGGCGCCGCCGTTGTCAGCAAAGCGGCAATGGGTGCCGTGCCGGAAGCCGCTCAACAAGTAAGCGCGAATATGGCACCGCCACTATTTCCAAGTGCCGGACGTCCCTACAACCCGGTGGTGACGTTAAATGGCTGGACCCTGCCGTTTCGCATGAAAAACGGCTGGAAGGAATTTCATCTGGTGGCGGAACCGGTGATCCGTGAAATTGCGCCCGGCATGAAAGCCCGCCTGTGGGGTTACAACGGCCAATCTCCCGGGCCGACCATCGAAGTCGTGGAAGGCGACAAGGTTCGCTTGTTTGTCACCAACAAGCTGCCGGAACACACCACCATTCATTGGCACGGCCAGCGCCTGCCGAACGGCATGGATGGTGTTGGTGGATTAAATCAGCCGCAGATTAACCCCGGCAAAACATACGTCTACGAATTCGAGGCGCGCCGGCCGGGCACCTTTATGTACCACCCGCACGCCGACGAAATGACCCAGATGGCGATGGGCATGATGGGACTATGGATCACCCACCCCAAAAACCCGAAGACGCTGCCCGGTTATCAAGACTGTGATCGCGACTTCTGCTTTTTACTCAACGCCTACGACATCGAGCCTGGTAGCGCCGTACCCAAGGTCAATACCATGCTCGACTTCAATCTGTGGACATGGAATTCGCGCGCCTTTCCCGGTATTGATCCGCTGGTGTGCCGGCAGGGAGACCGCGTGCGCATCCGGGTCGGCAATCTGACCATGACCAATCACCCGATTCATTTGCATGGGCACGAATTTGTCGTCACCCAAACCGACGGCGGCATTGTGCCGCCGAGCGCACGCTGGCCCGAGGTCACGACCGATATCGCCGTCGGTCAAATGCGCACCTTTGAGTTTGTCGCCACCGAGCCCGGGGATTGGGCATTTCATTGCCACAAATCCCATCACACGATGAACGCGATGGGCCACGACGTGCCGACCATGATCGGTGTTGATCACCGTGAGGTTGTCAGCAAGATTACCAAGTTGATTCCCGAATACATGGTGATGGGCGAGCGCGGCATGGCCGATATGGGCGAAATGGAAATGCCGCTGCCGGACAACACACTACCGATGATGACGGGTACCGGGCAATTTGGGCCGATTGAAATGGGCGGCATGTTCACCACCGTCAAAGTCCGCAAAGACCAGGCGAAAAATGACTACAAGGACCCGGGCGACTACGTGTTTCCCAAAAATACCGTCGCCTATGAATGGAACGGCGAATCGATGAACCCCATCACCGCCCCCACCTCCCGCGGTGGCGATATTGATCCGGCCACCGGCAAGGTCAGGGAAATCCGCGAAATGACGGTCACGGTTCGTAAGCCGGGTCAAAATGGCCATAAACACTAATTCAATCAACGGAAATCATATGCAACGATTCATGGCGACCGTTATTTCGGCAGGCGCAGGCATCACCTTCGCCATCGGTGTACTCGCACTTGCCGCACCACACGCCTTTGCGCATGGCGACAAAGCCCAAACCAAATCGAATCCACCCATCTCGACCGAGGTCCATCCTTGGGGCCGACAGGGTGACGCCAAAAAAGTCACGCGGACGATCAACATCAGCATGAGCGACACAATGCGTTTCACGCCAGATGCGATCAACGTTAAACAAGGCGAGACCATTCGCTTTGTGGTCAAGAATAGCGGTAAGCTCATGCATGAGATGGTGATCGGCACAAAAGAGGAACTCGCGAAACACGCCGAGCAAATGAAAAAACACCCCAACATGGAACACGACGAACCGTACATGGCGCACGTGGCCGCCGGCAAGAAATTCGATTTGGTTTGGCAATTCTCCAAACCCGGGGCATTCGAATTTGCCTGCCTGATTGCCGGCCACTTTGAAGCCGGGATGAGGGGCAAAATTGTGGTCGCCGCAAAACCGTAGATCGCATCAAGAACATTTATTAAATTCAATTCACTTACCCAAAGGAAACAACATGAACACAAAAACACAATCTCGAGTTGTCGCCGCTTTATTTTCAAGCGTCATCACCTTGGTGTCGGCACAAGCACACCACAATCACGGCACATCAGCTAGTACCGCTGCAAAATCCGAGGAGAAGTCCGCAACAGCCAAACCAGAAATGGTTGCGGCCGAAGTCAAGAAGGTCGACATGGACGCAAAAAAAATCACCCTTAAACACGGCGAGATCAAAAGCCTGGATATGACACCAATGACAATGGTGTTTCAAGTCAAAGACGTGAAGTTGATCGAAAACATTAAGGCTGGTGACAAGGTGAAATTCAGTGCCGAACAAACCAAGAGTGGTTATGCCGTTACCAGTATTGAGGTGGCTAAATGAGCGTAAAGACGACTTTGCCGTTTGCCATCGCTTGCTGGCTCAGTGTTGGTGTGGCAGCACTTGCGCACGCGCACGAAAAGCCAACCGTCGAGAAGAAGACAGTCACGACGACGCAACCGCTCAACAAAGCCGAAACTGAGGTTTCAGCGGTCGTTGAACAGTTTCATACAGCGATTAAGAACGCGGATAGCAAGCTTGTCGAACAAGTTGTGGCGGCGAACGTGCAGATATTTGAACAGGGCCATCGTGAATCATCGCGCGCGGAATATCTCTCACATCATTTCAAAGCAGACGCTGCATTTGCCGCTGTCGTAACATCAAAAACAACTGCGCAGGACATCCGTTTGGACGGAAACATGGCTTTTGTAATGGCCGAATCGACAACCGATGGTGTTTACAAGGACAAACCCGTTAAAGGGGCGAACCTCTCGACCTATGTGCTCAAGCGGGAGAACGGTCAATGGCAGATCGTTCACATTCATTGGTCTTCGCGCAAGCGTAGTTAGCCGGCTCTTTGTGACAGGTAATTGAGAATGCTGCGTATGTTTCGTATTCGCCATATTCCGCTGCTCATCATTCTTGCACCCGCCATTTGCTGCTTCCCGTGTGATCATACGTGGCTTTGTATCGTCACCTCATCGGCAGCGGCAGGTATTTTGTATAGCGTATTTTCAGTCGTCGGCGAGCTCAGATCGCTCAAGTCATTCGATGGTTATGATCGGTTCGGCTCGTGACGGCCGGTTTACGCACTAATGTGAAATGACGCAATTGTTGCATTTTGAATGGACAGGGTTGGCTCGTGATTTAAGGGTTGCACGGGAATACCCGGCTAATTGAGCACATCCATTGGTCGTCAAGCAAGCCCGGTTAGTATTTAACGCGCCAGAATCATACCAAAGTTAAAACACAAGCATTGGCGGGCCGTTTCATAACAAAATGGCTGAAACAGCCCGCGCGCTGGCGCTTCTCAACAATTGTTTTTCATCACCTCGAGTCGACGCGTTTTGACAATCATCAAATCAAACCATCGGCAGACTCCCTATATTGGATGGGATGCGTTGTTTTAGACGAAGCTCAGACCCACGGACGACTCATGAGACGTTCCACCCGTTCACTGGTTAGCCTCACCTGTCTTGTTGCGGTGATTTTTGCGCAATTTGCGGTGTCAGCCCACGCCTGCCCGGGCCAGCTTGCCGGGTTGCCTGACACCACCATCGAGAGCCCAACCGCTGCACCATGCGGGGATCACAATTCAGCATCGGCTGTTTGCAAAAAACATGGTGGAGACGGCCAACAAACCGCCAACACCGCATCCCCGCCGACGCCTGTTGCGATCGTTAACAGTTTGTTTGTCAGCCCTTTAGCGCTAACGTCAGTGGCGTTACCAATCGTTATCCCCTCTGCGTCCCTGTCTCACGCCACCATTCCTTCGCTGCAGATACGCAACTGCTGCTTGCGGATCTGACCGCCCGCCAGGCTTCATCTCGCACACCTGTAACGCATGTTGACGGGTGGGCATAGCCCGCCATAGGTCGATCTTTTCCGGAGGTGATTGTGAATTTCCCTGCGCATTCCTGTTTGTTGTTGCGGCTGCCGGTGTTGTTGCTCATCAGCGTCGTTGTGCATGCCGGACCACCGCATTTACGGATTGATGGCGAGCGAATTGCCCCGGGCGGCACACCTATTGCAGCAAACGTTGTTGCGGTCAACGGGCCGCTGGTCGGCAGCAATGTCGAAGGCCTGCTGGCATACGCGAAGGCGCGCAATCCGGAGTATGCGTCGATGCAATTTGACGTCGACGCTGCAACCGCGCGGGTAGATGCTGCCGGTCGACTGCCCGACCCAAAACTGCGTGTTGAGTTAATGGACATCAGTATGGCGGGCCAACAAAACGCGACACTGTGGCCGAGCCGGGTCGGCAGTACTGTTTATACCTTGATGCAGGACGTGCCATGGTTCGGCAAGCGCGCTCTGCAACGCGATATTGCCGGACTCGAAGCCGAGGGTGCCAAGGGTCGTGCGGCCGGCACATGGGCAGAGTTGGCTGCGCGCATCAAGACCGGCTATGCCCAGTGGTATGCCGTCCACCAAAACGAACGCCTGAACATGGAAATCCTCGACCTGCTGGCGCGGCTGGAGAAGGTGGCGCAGGTGCGTTACGCCGGCGGCCTCGCGGGTCAGGTCGACGCGATCCGCGCGCAGGTGGAAGTGACCAACACCCGGAACGAATTAATTGCGCTCGAAAACGACAAACGCATGACCGAGGCGCGCTTAAACATGCTGCTGGCGCGTCCCGTCGGTGCCACGCTGGCCGCCCCAATCCACCTGCGGGTGTTGCCGCCGCCGGCCAAGCTCGAACCCGCCGCGCTGCAGGCGCGCGTACAGGCGGGCAATCCGCAATTGTCCATTGAGGAGGCGCGCCGCGGCGCCGCCATAAAAAGCCGCGACCTCGCCTACCGCGGCCGCTACCCGGATTTTTCTTTCGGCATCGCGCCGACACAAACGCGCAATGCCATCCGCGACTGGGGTGTAATGTTCGAGGTCAATATTCCGTTGCAACAGTCGTCGCGGCGGGCCAATGAACGCGAGGCCGAGGCGATGCTGGCAGCCGCCGAATCGCGTCGCGAGGCCACCGCGAATTTGCTTGCCGCCGAGTTGGCCGAAAACCTGTCGGGTCTCGATGCCGCGCGCCGCACGGCCCAAGCCATCAACAACAGCCTGCTGCCGCAGGCCGAGCTCACCTTCCAGTCGGCCTTGGCGGGTTATGAAACCGGCAAGGTCGATTTCGCCACTCTGCTGGATGCGCAGCGGCAGATTCGCCTCGCCAAACAAAACCTGTTCAAGGCCGAAGCGGAAGCACAAATTCGTCTGGCGGCCATCGAGCGCCTTTTGGGAGAAGCGTTATGAAACCAGGCACCATCATTTTCATCGGCCTTGTCGTCATCGCCGCCGTGCTGGCCGCCGGTGGCGGATACTGGATCGGACAGCGCGGCAGCGGTGCCGGCCACGGCTCGCCGACCACCGTTGGCAACAGTGCCGACAACGCTGCCAAGCCGTCCCCAAAAATTCTCTTTTACCGCAATCCGATGGGTCTGGCCGACACCTCGCCGGTGCCGAAAAAAGATCCGATGGGCATGGATTACGTCCCTGTTTTTGAAGGCGAAGCGGCGGGCGCGGATGCCGGACCTGCTGCCGCCAACCAGATCAAAATCAGCACCGACAAAGTGCAAAAACTCGGTGTGCGGACTGAAGTGGCCGGCAGCAAGTCAATCGCCAGGGTGGTGCGCGCATCCGGGCGCATCGAGCCGGATGAACGGCGCGTCACCCTGATCGCACCCAAGTTCGAAGGCTATGTCGAACGCCTCCACATCAATGCCACCGGACAGGCGGTGGGTAAGGGGCAACCGCTGTTTGAGGTCTACAGCCCCGAGCTGGTGTCCGCGCAGCGCGAATACGCCATCGCCGTGGCGGGCGGTCAGACACTCAAGAGCGCGGATAGCGGTGCGCGTGCCGGCATGAAACAACTTGCCGATTCCGCCTTGGTACGTTTGAAAAACTGGGATATTTCCGAGGAACAAATCGACGCGCTGACCAAGTCGGGCGAGACCAAACGCACCCTCACCTTCCGCTCGCCGGTCACCGGAATCGTCACCGAAAAAAAGGCGCTACAGGGCATGCGCTTCATGCCCGGCGAAATGTTGTATCAAATCACCGACCTGTCTTCGGTCTGGGTGTTTGCCGATGTGTTCGAGCAGGATATCAGTCTGGTCAAACAAGGCGCCAAGGCAATGATAAAAATCAACGCCTACCCGGACAAGGAATTTGTCGGCACCGTCACCTACGTTTATCCGACCATGAAGGCCGACACACGCACGGTACAGGTGCGCATCGAGCTGGCCAATCCCGGCTATCTGCTCAAGCCCGGCATGTTTGCCCAAGTGGAGTTGGCCGCGCCGGTCAGGGAAAACGCCATGACCGTGCCACTATCGGCGGTCATTGATAGCGGTACGCGCCGCATCGTGCTGGTACAACTAAAAGAAGGACTATTCGAGCCGCGCGAAGTCAAGCTCGGTGCCCGCGGGGACGACTACGTCGAGGTACTCGAAGGCATCAAGGCGGGTGAGGCTGTGGTCGTCGCCGCCAACTTCCTGATCGACGCGGAGAGCAACCTGAAAGCGGCGATCGGCGGTTTCGGTCACGCCGCGCATGGCGGCGATGCCAGCGCCAAGAAAGGCGAACTGGTGCCGCCAAACGCCGGCACCAGCAGCGGTGAAAGAATCATCACCGACATCAAGCCCGCCGCCCCCGGCAAGCCCGCGCCACCCTCGCCACCCCCATCACACGCTGGTCATTGACAAGGACAGACCATGCTCAACAACATCATCGACTGGTCGGGACGCAATATTTTTCTGGTGCTGCTCGCCACCCTGTTTGTCACCATCGGCGGCGTAATTGCCGTGGTAAAAACACCGATTGATGCGCTGCCCGATTTATCAGATGTGCAGGTGATTGTTTACACCGAATACCCCGGTCAGGCACCTCAAGTGGTCGAGGATCAGGTCACCTATCCGCTCACCAGTGCCATGTTGTCGGTGCCCAAATCGCGTGTGGTGCGTGGCTTTTCGTTTTTCGGCGCGTCATTTGTTTACATCATTTTTGAGGACGGCACCGACATTTATTGGGCGCGTTCGAGGGTGCTGGAGTATCTGAACTTCGCCGCCGGCCGCATGCCGCGTGGCGTGACACCACAAATCGGACCGGACGCTACCGGGGTCGGCTGGGTCTATCAATACGTGGTGCTGGCCAAAAATAAGACCCTGGCCGAGCTGCGCACCCTGCAAGACTGGTATTTGCGATATCAATTGACCAAGGCGCACGGTGTTGCCGAGGTGGCTTCCATCGGTGGCTTTGTGCAGACTTATCAAGTGACGGTTGATCCGGTCAAACTGCGCGCCTATGGCATCCCCCTGATGAAGGTTTCGCAGGTGATCCGCGAATCCAACCGCGATGTCGGTGGCCGGGTGATCGAGATGGCCGAAACCGAATACATGGTGCGCGGCAAAGGCTACTTGCGCGGGCGCGCAGACATTGAGGACCTGGTGGTAAAAAGTGAAAAAGGCACGCCGGTGCTGGTGCGGGACATCGCCAGAGTTGAGTTGGCACCCGACGAGCGGCGCGGGGTGACCGAGCTCAACGGCGAAGGCGAAGTGGTGTCCGGCATTGTTATGTCACGCTACGGCCAAAACGCGTTGGAAGTCATCCACAACGTCAAGGCCAAGATTAGTGAAATCAGTGCCGGCTTGCCCGAAGGTGTCAGTATCGAATCCGTGTATGACCGCTCGGCGCTGATCGACCGGGCCATCGATACGTTAAAGCGTACCTTGCTCGAGGAAAGCATTATTGTGGCCTTGGTCTGCTTCGTGTTTTTGCTGCATGCCCGCAGTGCGCTGGTGGCGATTTTGATGCTGCCGGTGGCGATCCTGATGGCCTTCATCGCCATGCGTCTGCTCGGCATGAGCTCGAACCTGATGAGCCTGGGTGGCATTGCCATTGCCATCGGCGCGATGATCGATGCGGCCATTGTCATGATCGAAAATGCCCATAAACATCTGGAACGACTCAGGCAGGACCACTCAAACCAGGAGCGGGTGGCGGCCATTCTCGCTGCTTGCCGGGAAGTCGGTCCGCCCCTGTTCTTTTCGTTGCTCATCATCACCGTCTCATTTCTGCCGGTGTTCACACTCGAATCACAGGAGGGGCGGCTGTTTTCGCCGCTGGCCTATACCAAGACCTTTGCCATGGCGGGCGCGGCGCTGCTGTCGCTGACGCTGGTGCCGGTGTTGATGATTTTGTTTATCCGCGGCAAGGTCATGGCGGAAGCAAAAAATCCGGTCAACCGGTTGCTGATCTGGATGTACCGGCCGATCATCGAAGCCGTGATGCGCTGGAAAAAACTCACCATCGTGGCGGCAATGATCGCGTTGGCTGTCTCGGTGTATCCGGCATCCAAACTCGGCAGTGAATTCATGCCAACGCTCAACGAGGGCACCCTGCTGTTCATGCCCTCCAGCCTGCCCGGCATGTCGATTACCAAGGCGGCCGAATTGATGCAAACCCAAAACAAAATCATCAAGAGTTTCCCGGAGGTTGAATCAGTCTGGGGTAAGGCCGGCCGCGCCAATACCGCGACAGACCCGGCACCAACCGAGATGTTCGAGACCGTCATCAATCTGAAGCCCGAAGCTGAATGGCGGCCGGGCATGACCATGGACAAACTCATCGCTGAAATGGATAAGGCGCTGCAGTTTCCCGGCGTGTCCAACGCCTGGACCATGCCGATCAAGGCACGCATCGATATGCTCTCGACCGGCATTCGCACACCGATTGGCATCAAAGTGTTCGGCAAGGATCTGGGTGAAATGGAAACGCTCGCCAAACAAATCGAAGCCGTGGTGAAGCAGGTGCCTGGCACCACCTCCGCCTTCGCCGAGCGCATCACCGGCGGCTTTTATCTCAACATCGAACCCGACCGTATCCAACTGGCACGTTACGGCCTGTCGGTGGGCGAGCTACAGGACACCATCAGCACCGCCCTCGGCGGCGAAATGGTCACCACCACCGTCGAAGGACGCGAGCGCTTCGGTGTCACGGTGCGTTATCCGCGCGAACTACGCAGCGACCCGACGCAAATTGCCCGCGAAGTGTTGGTGATGACCATGGGCGGTGCCATGATCCCGCTCGGCCAGTTGGCCAAAATCGAAGTTGCCAAGGGCGCGCCCGGTATTCGCACCGAGAACGCGCTGCTGTCGGCCTACATCTATGTCGATATCCGCGACCGCGATATCGGCAGCTATGTGGCGGATG
>JANPDI010000077.1:0-4101 GCA_031431435.1 Burkholderiales bacterium | reverse complement strand
AGATTGATTTCGTCACGCAAATGACGCAGCGCCAGCGCCGCACCGCCAAGCGAGCCCGACACCCAGATGTCATCACCCGCGCGGGCGAAGTCGCGTTGCAATGCACGCCCCGGCGCAACCTGCCCCATTGCAGTGATGGTGATCGACAATGGGCCGCGTGTGGTGTCACCGCCGATCAGGGTGACGTCGAACTGTTCTGCAAGGCCAAACATACCCTTGGTAAACGCCGCCAGCCAGACATCGCTGATTTCCGGGACGGTTATCGCGAGCGTAAAAAAACGCGGTGTGGCGCCCATGGCCGCCAGATCCGACAGATTGACGGCAAGCGCCTTGTGTCCGAGCAATTCAGCGTCGGTGTCTTCAAAAAAATGCACCCCCGCCACCAGCGTGTCGGTGGTGACCGCGAGCTGTTTGCCCGGCGTGATGTCGACCAATGCACAATCATCACCGACACCCAACACACCGCGCCGCGGTGGCCGTGTGAAGTGGCGTTCGATGAGTGCAAATTCAGGTGAGCGTGCGGGAATCATTATTCACTTTCCCTGGTTCGGCGCGCTGGTGGCAGCCTGCGCCGTTTGAACGTGAAACGTCTATGAACGGCTAACCTTGGTCGTCACCACCACTTTTTTGGCGACGTTTGCCTTGACCGGCACCACATACGGCGCGGCCACTTCATCACCGCGAACCGCCAACGCATATTTGTCGAGCACACCATTGACGTATTTGTGGCCGTCGGTGCCGCCAAACGACTTGGCCAGTTCGATGGCTTCATTGATGATCACGCGGTAAGGTGTTTCCGGCATAAACGACAGCTCGTAACCACCAATTAACAATACGCTGCGTTCGACCGGGCTGACTTCCGCCCAGCTTCGATCGAGGTGCGGTGTCAATGCCTCGCTGAGCGTGGTGAACTCGGCAATGGCACCTTTGACAATGGTGTTAAACAGGCCCGCATCGGCTTTATCAAATCCATCCGCGTCGGCGTATTGTTTCTTGATGTCCGACCATGTTTGCGCGGCGATTTGCCATTGATATAACGCTTGCAGCGCGAATTCGCGCGAGCGACGGCGTGGCGATTTCATAGTGATACTTTCGTACAACGATTCAAACAACAATTCATACAACATCCTTTTTGGCGATGACGGCGAGCAGATGCGCCATCTCGACGGCAACGTTGGCGCAGTCGGCGCCTTTCTCAGCAACGCGTTCAAGCGCCTGCTCATCGGTATTGGTGGTCAGAATGCCATTGGCGATCGGCACACCGGTCTGTAGCGACACATCGGTGACACCACGGCAGGATTCGTTTGAGACAATTTCGAAATGATAGGTTTCGCCACGAATGACCGCGCCGATGGCAATCAATGCATCATAAGCCCCGGTCATGGCCATGGCTTGCAATACCAGCGGGATTTCCAGCGCGCCGGGCACACTGGCGCAATCAACGTTGTTTTCTGCAACACCGAGGCGTGTCAGTTCCGTCAGACACGCGGCGACCATTTTATCGACGATCGGCGCATTAAAGCGGCTATGTACCAATCCGATTTTGAGGCCGCGGCCTGCCAGAGAAGATGCCAGTTTGTTCATACCACTTTCAATTTGCGGTCGGTTGCGGTGGTCGCCTTGGCCGCCGATGGTGGCACATATTCGACAACCTCCAGGTCAAACCCGGACATCGACGGAATATTTTTTGGCCACGATAACACCCGCATCTTGCGCACATTCAGGTTACGCAAAATTTGTGCGCCGATGCCGTACATACGTGGGTCCCACTTTGCGCCCTGCTTGGATTTTGCCTCGGCCGGCGTCAAGGTAAACCGGTCGAGCAGTGATTGGGCATCTTCCTCGCGGCGCAATAACACAATGACACCAACGCCCTCTGCCGCGACCAGTCGCATTGCCTCGCCAACCGAGTACGCGTGACGCCCGCTTTCCAGCTCAAAAAAGTCGGCCCCCGTGAACGGCTCATGCACACGCGTCAACACCGGCACATTCGGCTGGATATCACCACGCGTCAATGCCATATGCATTTCGTTGGCGGTCTTATCCTTGAACAGGTGCAGGGTAAACGCGCCATACGGCGTGTTGACTTCACGCATGGCGACTTTCTCGACCAGCGTCTCGTTGATCGAACGATAACGGATCAAATCGGCAATGGTGCCGACCTTTAAACCATGCTGTTTGGCGAACGGAATCAAATCCGGCAAACGCGCCATCGAGCCGTCCCCGTTCAGAATTTCGCAAATCACACCCGCCGTTGACAATCCGGCCAGCGCCGCCAGATCACACGCCGCCTCGGTGTGGCCGGCGCGCATCAACACGCCGCCATTTTGCGCAATCAACGGAAAAATGTGGCCCGGGTGGACAATGTCGTCGGCACTGGCGTTGCGTGCGGCGGCAACCCGCACAGTGCGGGCACGGTCTGCAGCAGAGATACCGGTGCTTACGCCGGTCGCCGCTTCGATCGACACCGTGAATGCCGTGCCGTGCGAGGTGCGGTTGACCGCCACCATCGGCGCAATGTTCAACTGTGCGGCGTGGGCTTCGGTAATCGGCATACAAATCAAGCCACGCGCGTGGGTGGCCATGAAGTTGATTGCCTCGGGCGTCACAAAATCCGCGGCCATCACCAAATCACCTTCGTTTTCACGATCTTCGGCGTCAACCAGCACCACCATCTTGCCCTGGCGGATTTCGTGAATGATTTCTTCAGTGGTGGCGATGGTCATGGTGGAAGCTCTGAAATATAAACACGAGGATTGGCGCGCGTTTTGGGGCAAAAATGCCTGAAAAGCCTTGCTGCAATTGACGTTTTGACAATTGCCGCCTTCGCGATAGGTTGAAAACGTATTTTACGCGGTGTGCGGCACGATGCGCCATACACGCATTGGCTGCGCAAACATCATGTCCCGACCGATGCCATCCGTTCGATATAGCGTGCCAACAGGTCGATTTCCAGATTCACCTTGCCACCACTGTGCAAACCGCGGATGGTGGTGACTTGATAGGTGTGCGGAATGATATTGATTTCGAAGCTGCAATTGCCATTCGGCAAATCCTTGACCTTGTTCACCGTCAGCGACACACCGTTGACGGTAATCGAGCCTTTGCGGGCGACGTATTTGGCCAATTCGTGCGGCGCTTCAATTTCCAGACGCCACGAGGCACCGAGATCTTCGATGGCCGACACCGACCCAATGCCATCGACGTGCCCGCTGACCAGATGCCCGCCCAGCCTGTCGCCGAAACGCAGCGACTTTTCGAGGTTGACGTCGGCACCCTGCCGAAAACCGGTTGTCATTGCCAGCGTTTCATTGGACACGTCAACGGAGAACGATTGCGCGGTTTTGGCGACCACGGTCAAGCAGCAGCCGTTGACCGAAATCGAGTCACCGATGGCAACCTGATGCATACCAAGCTTTGGCGCAACAATTGTCAGGTGCAAATTGGCTGGCGTGGCGTCGGCTGTTTCGATGCGGCCGGTCGATTCAATAATGCCTGTGAACATGGTATTTATCTGTTGATGATTGCGTGAAGTCGAATGTCCGGCCCGACCTGTCGCACATCGGTAAAGGTCAGCGTTATTTTATCTTGCAGCGACTGCAATTCCGGCAGCGCAAACATGCCCTTGGCGTGGTCGCCCAGAATAGATGCCGCGAGGTACACAACCAGCTCGTCAACGACATCGGCAGCGATCAGCGACGCGTTTAGTTTGGCGCCGGTTTCGACCATCAACGAATTGAGCTTGTGGGCGCCGAGCATTTGCATCATCGCGACCAGATCCACCTTGCCCGTTTTGCCGGTTTTGCCCTTTATGCCCTCAACGCCCACGGTCTTGATGCGCTGCACGGCGATACCGCGCGCGACCAATGTAGCGGCGCGGGCTTCATCACCGGTTGCGGTCACAATCAACGTATTGCCGCCCTGCAAAATGTTGGCGTTGTCAGACACATCCAGCCGGCTGTCGAGCAATACCCGCAGTGGCTGGCGTTGACACGGCACGTCGCGCACCGTCAATGCCGGGTCGTCCGCCAACACGGTACCGATGCCGGTCAACATGGCGCACGCGTCGCGTCGCATGACATGCACATCACGCCTGGCCTC
>JANPDI010000076.1:0-39505 GCA_031431435.1 Burkholderiales bacterium | reverse complement strand
ACGACTGCGACGAAAAGGCAAAGTAGGCCTCGTCGACCACCACCAATCCGTCTGAGGCCTTGATGATGGCGCGCAACGCCTCGCGGTCAAACAAATTGCCGGTGGGATTATTCGGATAGGCGATAAATGTCACCGCCGGTCGATGTTTGGCAATCGCCGCCTGTGTTGCACCAAGGTCGATTTGAAAGTCTGGTGTCAACGGCACGCCGACATATTGCATGCCGCAAAATGTGGCGATCATTTTGAACATGACAAATGCGGGTTCGATCGACAACAGCGTGGCACCCGGCTTGGCCACCGCCATGGTGATCAGTTGGATGATTTCGTCGGAGCCATTGCCGAGTATCAGATCCAAATCCGGCGGCACATCCATCGCGCGACGGATCGCATTTTTTAAACCGGTGGCTTGCGGGTCGGGATAACGATTCAGGGCGGCGGCACGCAAACAACCGGCCAGGCCTTCTTGCAGCGAAGGCGGAAAATCAAACGGATTTTCCATCGCGTCGAGCTTGATCATCCCGCTCGCATCCTGCACGTGATACGCAGACAATGCGGCAATTTCGGTGCGAATGACGTGCGGCATTATGTCGGCAATCGGAATTGCGCCGATTGCGCGTGCGCCTCGAGGCCTTCGCTGCGCGCCAGTGTGGCGGCGACGCGGCCGAGCGTGTCCGCGCCGGCGGCCGACACCTTGATGATTGATGAGCGCTTCTGGAAATCATAGACGCCGAGCGGCGACGAAAAACGCGCGGTGCGTGAGGTCGGCAACACGTGGTTCGGCCCCGCACAATAGTCACCAATTGACTCCGATGAAAATGCGCCCATAAAAATAGCGCCGGCGTGTTTGAGCTTTGGCAACAAGGCATCCGGATCGGCCACCGACAACTCCAAATGCTCCGGCACGATGCGGTTTGACAGCGCACAGGCTTCGTCAAGATCACGCACCTGAATGAGTGCGCCGCGATTAGCCAGCGACGCGCGAATAATATCGGCGCGCGGCATATCGGCGATCAATGTTTGCATGGCCTCAGCGACACGATCAATGTAGTCCGCGTCCGGGCACAGCAACACCGCCTGCGCAATTTCGTCGTGTTCGGCTTGTGAAAACAAATCCATCGCCACCCAGCGCGGGTCGGCGGCGCCATCGGCAATCACCAAAATTTCGGACGGGCCGGCGACCATGTCGATACCGACCACACCAAACACAAAGCGTTTGGCCGCGGCGACGTAGGCGTTGCCGGGGCCGACAATTTTATCGACGGCGGGAATGGTCGACGTGCCATAGGCCAGCGCGCCAACCGCCTGCGCGCCGCCGAGGCGAAACACACGGTCAACACCTGCCAGTGCCGCCGCGGCGAGCACGGTATCGTTGACCACGCCGTCCGGTGTTGGTGTGACCATGATCAATTCAGACACACCGGCGACCTTTGCCGCCACGGCATTCATCAACACCGACGAGGGATAGGCCGCCTTGCCGCCGGGCACATACAACCCGGCGCGATCGAGCGGCGTGATTTGCTGGCCGAGGATGGTGCCATCAGGCTCTGTGTACTGCCACGATGGCTGAAATTGTTTTTCGTGATATCGGCGAATACGTTCCGCCGCGGTTTCCAGCGCGGTGCGCACGGTTTTGTCGAGGCTGTTGAGCGCCTGTCGCAACGTCGTACGATCAATCTCCAGCGCGGCGGCTGAATCTGGCTGCCAGCGGTCATATCGCGCGGTCGCTTCGAGCAACGCCATATCGCCGCGCGTTTTGACGTCGAGCAGAATTTCACGCACGCGCTGCTCGAGTTGCGGGTCTTGTGCCGACTCAAATGCGAGCAATCGCGACAACGCATTGGGAAAATCGGCGGCCTGCGAATTGAGTTTGGCGATCTTCAACATGGCACAGATGGTTTAAAAACACCAATATCCACGGCCATTTTCAGGCATTTTTGGCTGAAAGAGGCCGTTCCTGCTTGGGTTTGAACATTGGGAACTTCTAAAAACCTCAATCTCGCCGTCATTCCTGCGCATTTTTCAAACTGCGCAGGCATCCAGTCCATCGAAATATCAATGCGTTGTAACGGGCCGGGTCCCAGCGCAGTCACGTAACTGAGCAGGGACGACGGGGTTATTAGAAATCCTCTATTGGTTGCCGACATGTTAAGCAACCCCGGCTTTCGCCGCCGATGCAAACGCGTCAATCAACGGCTGGATCGTTGCATATTTGAGCTTTAACGCCGCGCGGTTGACAATCAGGCGCGACGAAATCGGCATGATTTCTTCAACCGCAACAAGGTTGTTTGCCTTCAGCGTGCTGCCGGTGGAAACCAGATCAACAATGGCGTCGGCCAGCCCGGTGAGTGGCGCGAGTTCCATCGAGCCATACAGCTTGATGAGATTGACGTGCATGCCCTTTTGGGCAAAATGTTCACGCGCCGTCTCGACATATTTGGTCGCCACATTCAAGCGCGCGCCGCGCGTCACGGCGGCGGCATAGTCAAAGCCATCCGGCCCGCCGCGCACCGCGACCATCATCCTGCATTTACCGATATTCAGGTCGAGCGGTTGGAACAGCCCCTGCGTACCGGTCTCAAGCAACACGTCTTTGCCGGCCACGCCCAGATCCGCCGCGCCATATTGCACGTAGGTTGGCACGTCCGACGCCCGCACGATCACCACACGAACATCATTACGATTGGTGCCGATGATGAGTTTGCGTGACTTTTCGGGATCCTCGAGCGGGACGATGCCGGCCGCCGCGAGCAACGGCAGGGTCTCCTCAAAAATGCGTCCCTTGGAAAGGGCAATGGTGATCATTGGTGTCAGTCAGCGCGGGTGATGTCGGCCCCGAGCGAGGTCAGCTTGGCTTCGATGTGATCGTAACCACGGTCGAGATGATAAATGCGGTCGATGGTTGTTTCGCCCTCTGCCGCCAGGCCTGCGATGACCAGACACGCCGAGGCACGCAGATCGGTTGCCATCACGCCGGCACCGGTGAGTTTTTCGGTACCGTGGACGATGGCGGTGTTGCCTTCAACATCGATCTTGGCACCCAACCTGACCAATTCCTGCACATGCATAAAGCGGTTCTCAAAAATGGTCTCAGTGACAATGGCGGTACCACTCGCGATGCAATTGAGCGCAATAAACTGCGCCTGCATATCGGTCGGAAACGCCGGATAGGGGGCCGTCTTCAGGCTGATGGGACGCGGCCGCTTATCGGCGATAACACGCAATGTATCGCTGGTGGCCGTGATGGCGGCGCCGGACTCACGCAGTTTGTCGATGACGGCATCAAGCGTCCTGGGTGCGGTGTTGGTCAGCGTGACATCACCGCCGGTGGCGGCAACCGCCACCAGAAACGTGCCGGTCTCGATCCGATCCGGCATCACCGCGTATTGCGCGGCGTGGAGCTTGTCAACACCGACAACAGTAATAGTGTCGGTACCGTGGCCGGTGATGTGTGCGCCCATGGCAATCAGGCAAAGCGCCAAATCCACCACCTCGGGTTCGCGGGCCGCGTTCTCCAGAACGGTCGTACCCTCGGCCAGACAAGCCGCCATCATCAGGTTTTCCGTGCCCGTTACCGTCACGGTTTCCATCAAGATGCGTGCACCCTGCAGTTTCTTTACCGTCGCCAGGATGTAGCCCGCGTCAATGGTGATGGTCGCACCCATCGCCTCCAATCCTTTGATGTGCAAATCGACCGGGCGCGCACCAATGGCACAACCGCCCGGCAACGATACCTTCGCCTCGCCAAAACGCGCCAGCAAAGGGCCCAGCACCAGAATCGACGCGCGCATGGTTTTGACCAGGTCATACGGGGCGACTTTTGCGGTGATATTGCTCGCGGCGAGCGTCAGACTCTCGCCATCACGTTTGGCGGTCACACCCATCTGTGCGAGCAGCTTCACCATGGTGCCGATATCGTTGAGCTGCGGCACGTTGGTCAACGCGAGTGACTCCGCGCTCAACAGCGCGGCGGCGATGATCGGCAGCGCGGCATTTTTGGCCCCCGAAATTCGGACGGTTCCGTTGAGCGTCTTGCCGCCCCGGATGTTGAGTTTTTGCATGCTGATTCCTTGAGGGGTCTGGCTAGGCGGCGGAGCCGGAGATGGCCAGCCATTCGGCGGGCGTCAATGTCTGCATCGACAACGCATGAATTTCTTCGCGCATACGGTCGCCTAGTGCGCCGTAAACAATTTGGTGCCGTGCCACGCGTGACTTGCCTTCAAAGGCGTTCGACACAATCACCGCCTGGAAGTGGGCGCCATCGCCTTCCACCTCAACGTGTTCGCAGACAAGATTGTCTTGCAGATAGCCTTGGATCTGGGCGGGTGTGACCATGATTGACGTAACCAATAATTGAGATTTGCAGGATGCGCGCCGGCCGGGTCGACTATTGACGCAGTTTATAGCCTGATTTTAGCAGGTGAAGGGTGAATGCCGTGAGGCATAAAAATGAAAAACTGGTGACACCCAGGCTGATCCATACCGACACATCAGAGCGGCCAAAAAAGCCGAAGCGAAATCCATCAATCATGTAAAAGAACGGATTGAGATGGGAGAGCGCCTGCCAAAATGGCGGCAGCGACTGAATCGAGTAAAAAACGCCCGACAAAAACGTCAGCGGCATGATGATGAAGTTCTGGAAGCCGGCCATCTGATCGAACTTGTCTGCCCAAAGGCCGGCAATCATGCCGAGTGCGCCCAGCATGGCGCTGCCAAGCATGGCAAACACCACAATCCACAGCACGCTGTGGATTGGAATATGCGCCATCAAAAACCCGACAACAAAAACACCAGCGCCCACCGCCAGCGCACGCACCATGGCCGCAAGCACATAGGCGCCAAAAAAATCCCAATGTGTGAGTGGCGGCAACAGGATAAACAGGATATTGCCGGTAATTTTTGACTGGATGATCGATGACGAGGTGTTGGCAAATGCGTTTTGCAACATCGACATCATCGCCAGCCCGGGAATTAAAAATTGTTCGTAAGTCACGCCCGGAAAGGCCGCGCTGCTGGCTGACATGACATGCGCAAAAATCAGCAAATACAAGATCGCCGTGATAACAGGCGCGGCGACTGTCTGAAAGCCGACCTTGTAGAAGCGCAGGACCTCTTTGTACAGCAATGTGCGAAAGCCGATCATTTGTTCATCACCTTCAGAAAAACCTCCTCGAGATCGGGTTCCGTCACTTCCATTTTGACGATCACCGCGCCGGCCTGTCGGAGCGCGGCGAGATACCGTTCAACATCGGCATACTCGTGAATTGCAAAATGATGCCAGGCATTTTCTTGGTCAATTGTTGATGCATCCGCACCACGTTGCATGAGCCGCTGCGATGCCAATGCGGCCGGCAAGTGAGCGGCCAGCTTCACCTTCAACACGCGCTCCGAAAACGCGTTGAGTAAATTGTCGGTTCGATCTAGGGCAACAATTTTTCCCGCCTTCATCATCGCAATGCGGGCGCAGAGTTGCTGCGCCTCTTCGAGGTAATGCGTGGTCAGCAAAATGGTATGCCCTTGTTTGTTGAGTGTGCGGATGAACGCCCAAAGCGTTTGTCGCAACTCAACATCAACGCCGGCGGTTGGCTCGTCGAGCACAATGACCGGCGGGCGGTGCACCAGCGCCTGCGCAACCAGCACCCGCCGCTTCATGCCGCCTGAAAGCTGGCGCATATTTTTGTCGGCCTTGTCGGTCAGCGCCAGACTCACCAGCAGCTCGTCAATCCAGGTGTCGAGTTCACGTCCGCGCTTGATGCCAAAGTAGCCGGCCTGGAAACGCAGCGTTTCACGCACCGAGAAAAACGGGTCAAACACAATCTCCTGCGGCACAATGCCCAGCGCCCGGCGTGCCGCGCGGTAATCTTTCACCACATTGTGACCCATGACGCTGAGCGTACCGGTGTCAGCGCGCGTCAATCCGGCAAGGGCCGAGATCAGCGTGGTTTTGCCGGCGCCATTCGGGCCGAGCAGCGCAAAAAATTCGCCCTCGTCAACCGTCAACGAAACGCCGTCAAGTGCGCGCAGGGATCCATAACGCTTTTCGACACCGGCAATTTCAATGGCATGCATGATCAACTTCCGAAGAAAACGAAAACGCCCTCACATGAGGGCGCCGACTGCACCAGCAACAACAAGTGTGGCTACGGGCAGTTTTGCGAAGGGCAATGGATCAGGTCATCAACGCCATACAACTGTGCAAGCGCCGCCAAATTTGGCGGCAGATGAATATAGCGAAGCGACTTGCCCATCGCCGTGGCGTCGCGCCGCCAATGCAATAACAGCGCGACACCGGACGAATCAATTTCTTGTACATTCTTGAAATCGATGGTCAGGCAGTCCGGCAGCGGTGTTTGTGATGCATACGCGGCGGTTTCCGCCAGCCGCAACGGCATCGCATTCAAATTCATCGCGCCGTCCAGCACCATCACCTCGCCCTTAACGGTAGAGGAAAAGGATGGCGGGGGTGTTGATGCCGGTTGGGCGGGCATGACTATTTCTTTGCCGCGTTTTTTGTATTGCGATCGGTCAGCGATTTAATCAGGCCATCGATGCCGGCGCTCTTGATTTCGGTGGCAAATGATGATCGGTAATTGGTGACCAGCGACACACCGTCAATCAACACATCAAACACCTTCCAGCCGTTGTTGGCGTCGGCTGATTTCTCCATTGAATAGTCGATTGGAACACCCTGCCCGCCCGGTTGGAGAATTACCGTCTTGACGACCACCTCGGTGTCGGCGGCGGCCAGCTTCAACGGCCGCACCTCGATGACCTGATTGCGAAATTGTGAGAGCGATGACGAGTAGGTCCGCACCAGCAAGCGACGGAACTCGTTGATCAGCGCGGCCTTTTGTGCGTCCGTTGCCTCGCGCCATGCGCGACCTACCGCAAGCTGCGTCATGCGTTGAAAATTAAAATATGGCAGGATTTTTTCGTTGGCGAGCTTATCAAGCTTTGCCGGGTCGCCCGCGGCGAGATCTTTATCCGCCTTGAGCATGGCCAACACTTCCGAAGTGTTCTTGCGCACCAGCTCATCCGGCGCGACGCCCTGTGCACCGGCAGTAAACGATGCCGCCAGCATGGCGGCGGAAATGATCATTGCTTTCAACATATTTTTTCCAGGTTGATTCGTAACAAACAACTAACGCAACATCAACAGCAAAGTTTACGCGTACAACGCAACCGCCCGCTTTTTCCAGACAAGAAATACGGTTGACAGAATCCTATTTTTTTGCCGCCGGCTGGTCGGGCCCCTCGGCTGCCTTGCTGAATAAAAATTGTCCGATCAGCCGCTCGAGCACGACAGCCGATTGGGTAAGGGAGATCTTGTCGCCCTGCGCCAGATTCTTGTCGTCGCCGCCGGCCTCAAGACCGATGTAGACCTCACCCAACAACCCCGAGGTCAAAATGGATGCGCTGGTGTCTTTTGGAAAATCAAACCGCTTATCCAGGGACAGGGTTGCAACGGCTTGAAATTTCTTTCCATCGAGCCTGATGTCGGTCACACGACCGACCAGCACACCCGCAACCTTGACCGGCGCCTTCAGTTTGAGCCCGCCGATATTTTCGAAGCGCGCCTCAACCGTGTAGGTGGCACTATTGCGTTCGCTGCCGAGATTGCCGACTTTAAACGCCAGAAACAACAGCGCAACAAAGCCCATCAGCATAAAAACACCGACCCACAAATCAATCGTTTTTCGATCCATATTTTTCCCTGCCTTTTACATTTTTAATCTAGACGTCGCGCAACATAAACGCGGTCAATACGAGGTCGATTGCCAGAATTGTCAGGGCGGAAGTAACGACCGTGCGCGTCGTTGCTCGCGACACCCCTTCAGCTGTTGGTGCTGCATCAAAGCCTTCAAAGGTGGCGATGACCGACACGGCGAAACCAAATGCAATCGATTTAATGATGCCATTCCAAACGTCGTATCTGAAATCAACCGCCGCCTGCATGTTTGACCAGAAAACACCGGGATCGGTACCGACATATAAAACCGCGACGATATAGCCGCCGAAAATGCCCATTGCCGAAAACATCATTGCCAGCAGCGGCAATGACACCACGCCCGCCCAAAACCTTGGGGCCACCACGCGTGCAACCGGGTCGATGGCCATCATGTCCATTGCTTTAAGCTGTTCGGTCGCCTTCATCAAGCCGATTTCAGCGGTGATCGCCGAACCGGCGCGGCTGGCAAACAACAAACCGGTGACAACCGGTCCGAGCTCGCGGACGAGTGACAATGCAACCAACACGCCCATGGTTTCTTCTGCACCGTATTTTTGCAGCGTCTCGTAGCCTTGCAATCCCAACACCATGCCGACAAACAGACCGGACACCATGATAATGACCAGCGACATCACCCCGGAAAAATAAATTTCGCGAATGGTCAAACCAATCCGGCGGAAGCTCATTCCCGAATGCGCCAACACCAGCAGAAAAAAACGCCCCATTGCGCCAATCCGCCACACCGTCTCGATACCGCGTGCACCGATATTTTGGATACCGCGGATCATGGCGACACCCCCGGCTGTACCGGACTTTTTAATGTGCGCAATATGCCGAGATCATCCGCATAGTTGCCCGCCGGATAATGAAATGGCACAGGCCCATCCATCTCAGCGTGCACAAACTGCTTGATGAACGGCTCGGTAGACGCGCGGATTTCATCCGGCGTACCCTGGCCGATAATTCGCCCGTCGGAAACAAAATAAAGATAGTCGACGATTTGTAATGACTCGATGATGTCGTGGGTGACCACGATCGACGTTGCGCCAAGCGCGTCGTTGAGTCGCCGGATGGTCTTACCCACCACGGCCAGCGAAATCGGATCCAACCCCGCGAACGGTTCGTCGTACATGATCAGCGCCGGGTCGAGCGCGACTGCGCGCGCCAGCGCCACCCGGCGAGCCATGCCGCCGGAAAGCTCCGATGGAAACAAATTGGCCGTGCCACGCAGGCCCACCGCGTTTAATTTCATCAAGACAAGATCGCGGATCATGTCTTCGGGCAAATTAGCATGTTCCCGCAGCTGAAACGCAATATTGTCGAATACCGTCATGTCCGTAAACAGCGCGCCAAACTGAAACAACATCCCCATCTTGCGGCGCATCGCATACAACGCCTCGCGATCGAGCTTGCCGACATCCTGGCCGTCGACCATCACGCGGCCCGAGCCGGCCTTTAGTTGCCCGCCGATCAACTGCAGCAGGGTGGTCTTGCCGCAACCGGACCCGCCCATGATGGCCACGACCTTGCCTTTGGGTACCTTGAGCGTGATGCCTTTCAGGATCGGACGTTTCCCATAGGAAAAGTTGACATTGTCGATGTCAACAAAATTCGGGGCATCCGGAGCAGGGGTTGGGTCTATTGGGTTCACAAGATTTTTTTCTGGCGCATGGCAAAGCGTGCAACTGTTGGCAAACAACAGTGTTGCGCCCGTCGTAACAGCCATTGCAGGCGAATACCGCCGGACCGGCCTGCATGTTGCGCATACGACGGCCGGTCAAGTGGCTTGGTGCTGATTTTACACTGGTCCCGCCTATTTTCCGGAACAAAGGCGGCGCACCATTGCGACAGCAAAGCAACACGTGCGTTCCTCGAATTGCCAATATAACGCCGGCAACCGCACGTTTCCAGCGCACACTTATAATGACCTGTCATGTCTGACATTAACCCTCACAACCCATCCGTCGTGCCAGCGGCGCGAGACCTGTCAAAGACGCAACAGTCGTCGGCGAGGCCGTCTCTGCTGATTGTTGATGACGATCCACTTATTCGCGACACCCTCTCGTATGTATTGCTGGATGCGTTTGATATTCGAACCTGTGAATCGCGCACCCAGGCGATGGCATTGCTGCGGAACGGTGAATTCTCCCCCGAGGTGGCGCTAATTGATTTGGGACTGCCACCGCTACCGGAACAGCCGACCGAGGGGTTCAAATTGGTCGGCGATCTGCTGGCGTGGTCCCCACTAATCCGGATTCTGGTGCTGTCCGGACAAAATGAGGCGCCAAATGCACGTCGTGCACGCGCGTTGGGCGCGGCGGATTTGGTGCCAAAGCCCTGTACGCCCGAGCGATTACGGACCCTGCTGCTTGCCCAGTTGTCAGGCACCGCTTCCGCAGCAGAAATTGAGTCGGAAGAGGTCGCCGGGCTGATTGGTGAAAGCCCGCCAATGCGCAAACTCAAGGGTCAAATTGACCTTTATGCGGCGTCAGTTTTTCCCGCGCTGATTGAGGGTCAGTCCGGCAGCGGCAAAGAGCGGGTTGCCGCGGCGCTGCATCAGTTGAGCCCGCGCGCAAAATTGCCGTTTTTGGCGCTTAACTGCGCCGCCATTTCGGTCAATCTGGTCGAGGCCACATTGTTCGGGCACGCCAAGGGCGCCTTCACCGGCGCGACCAGTGCCAAAGCGGGCTATTTTGAAGACGCCGGCGAAGGCACATTGTTTCTCGATGAGATCGGTGAACTGCCGTTGGATTTGCAGCCCAAGTTACTGCGTGTGCTTGAGAACGGCGAATTTCAGCGCGTCGGCGAAACAACGGCGCGGCAGTCCAAGGCGCGCATTGTCGCCGCGACCAATCGAGACTTGCGCAGCGAGGTCAAAGCAGGTCGTTTTCGCGCCGACCTGTATCACCGGTTGTCGGTATTTTCGATCATTGTTCCGCCGCTAAAGGAATTGGGCGACGACAAGCTGCGCCTGATGACACATTTTTCCCGGCAGTATGCGAAGCACCATGCAACCGAGGTATTTGTGCTGGACGACGCCGCGCGTGCGGCGGTGTTGCGCTACCCATTCCCCGGCAACGTGCGCGAACTCAAAAACATCGTCATCCGTTTGATTGCCAAACACGCCGGCTATACCGTCACCGCCACACAACTCGCGGAGGAGTTTGAGCTGCCCGGTTTGGATGACACCGATAGCGGTGTCGCCACGCTGAATGCACGCGCCGAAATCACGTCCAGCGCGTTGTTCCGGCTCGACGCCAAATTGGCGGAGGTGGAGCTGCAATACATTGATGCCGCAATCGATATCGCCAATGGCAACATGTCCCAGGCCGCACGCATCCTGGGAATTTCACGCTCCACGCTTTACAGCCGCATGGAAGTATTGCGCCCGAGCAGCGTCAAAAACACACCCAGGGAAGAGTCGGAGAACGGTTGACGCCGGGCCCGATGTTGCTGCGGCATGCACAAATCCGGCAGGCAGGCGACCGTACGATGATCGTATCGATGCGCCACCGTTGAAAAATCAGGTGCTAAACTTGAATTTGTGTTGTTTCGACAACCGTTTTATCCGATAACCGACCGCGAACCCTGCCCCTTATGACGATGTATCTCGAACATTTCGGCCTCAACGAGGCACCGTTCAAAATCACACCGCATACCGAGTTTTTCTTTTCCGGCGCCAATCGCGGCGAAACGCTGGAGGCGCTGCTCTATTCAATCACCAGTGGCGAAGGTATCGTCAAGGTCACCGGCGAGGTCGGGGCCGGCAAGACCATGTTGTGCCGGGTATTGATGGAGCGCTTGCCGGAGACGGTTGAAACGATTTATCTGGCGGTGCCGTCACTGTCGCGCGACGAAATGCTCGCCACGATTGCCGGTGACCTGCACCTTGAAACACAGGGAATGTCGACGACCAAACTGATTCGCGCCCTGCAGGAAAAACTCATCGAGATTCACGCCGAGGGACGCCAGGTTGTGGCGCTGATTGACGAAGCCCACGCAATGCCGCTCGAAACGCTGGAAGAAATTCGCCTGCTTTCCAATCTGGAAACCAGCCATTTCAAGCTGATGCAAATTGTCCTGTTTGGGCAGCCTGAACTGGATGAACACCTGTCGTTACAAAATATGCGCCAATTGCGTGAACGCATCACGCATAGTTTCAGCCTTAAGCCGCTGCCGCCGCGCGATATCAAGGACTATGTTGATTTTCGCCTTCGCGCCGCCGGCTACAAAGGGCCCGATCTGTTTGACGCCGAGTCCCTGAAATTGATCGCAGAAGCCTCCGAGGGATTGACACGACGCATCAACATCTACTGCGACAAGACGCTGCTCGCCGCGTTTGCAGTGGGCACACATACCGTCACGCCGGATCTGGTCCGTGCCGCCATCACAGACACACAAATCGTGGTGCCTGATCGCAACAAATTGCGCGGCTCGTTTTGGCTCGCGATTGCCGCTTCGCTATTTGCGGGCTTGATGATCGGTTTCCTTGCCGGCCGTGCGACCATGCCGGCACCTGTGGCGGCCGTGCCGACGGCGATCACTCCCGTCACAACCCCGCCATTGGCGGAAAAAATTGTGGCCAAGGCGGATCAACCCGCGGTGGCTGCCGCTGCCGCAACGCCAATCGTCACAACCGCAGCGGCGGTCGCCACCAGCAAACAAGACCAGCCAACCGCCGCGCCCGTGTCGGCGGCAAAAACACCGGATAAAGTGCCGGAAAAGATGGTCGAACCGCCCGCCGCAAGCCAGGCCGATGCGACGCCGCCAAAACCCGAAACAAATACCGACTGGCTGGGTAAACGCGTTGTGGCTGACATGGCGCGCCTTGCCAAATTGCCAAACGACCGCTTTTCGATTCAGCTGATGACGGCGAATGAACGCGAGCGTGGTGCCATTGAAAATTATCTGCGCGCCGCCAGTCGTGAGTTGAATCCGGACCGAATCATGTTGTTTCTTTCAGGCACCGCCGAGAACCCACGCGTGAGTGTGCTTTATGGCAACTATGCGGAGCGCAACGAGGCGTCCGCCGAATTGACCGGCCTGCCGGCAAAAGTGACACAATTTCGACCCTACGTGCGATCTTTTCAGGCAGTCCGGGACGACATGCGCGTATTGCCGTGAGCGCACGGCGAGAATCCTCAGGATTTTTTTTAGATTCGACCCCAACCCATTGCTTTTATTGGCTAATCCGCTTATAAAGTGATGGGTAAAGTACATAAAAACAACATTTCGCAGAATTGACAACACGGCGCACTTCCAAAGGCTGTAAGCTCTGGTCATCTGGAGTACGACATATTCTGCGCGGATCATAGCGAGTTCACTTTTGCGCCTATTGCCTTTTCGATCATCATTCCGGTTTCTCGCGTGTGCCACCCTGGTTCTTGCAGGCTGTGGCACGGTACCGGTTGCCAAGGTTGACAACCATGCCCGCAATACTGCGGACGCTGCCAAGGCCACCCAGACGGTTGCCGCGCCGCCAACCGTGCGTCAGGTGCCGATCCCGCCGCCGCCGAGGCCGGTGATCGAGGAGAAACGTTATTCGGTGACCGTCATTGACGTCCCTGCCCGCGATATTTTGTTGGCGATGGGTCGTGACACAGGTACAAATATTGATATTCACCCCGGCATCGAAGGTCGCGTGACCTTGAATGCGATTGATCAATCAATCCGGCAAATCCTGACACGGATGTCCAAACAAATCGACATGCGCTGGGAAGCGGATGGCCCAAATATTTCGGTGATGACTGATTCGCCTTTCCTGAAGTTGTACCGGGTCGACTACGTCAACGTCAACCGCGACATGTCCGGCACATTCGGTGTGCAGACCCAGGTGGTCGGGCCGAGTGGCGTCAGCGGGTCTGGCGGTGGGGGTGGCGGGGGCGGGCAAAACACGTCAACGTTGAAAATTGAGAACTCGTCGAAGAATCGTTTTTGGGAAAGCCTTGAGAAGAATATCAAGGACATCTTGCGCGAAACCGACAAACAATTGCCCGAAGGCAGCTCAGAAACCGTGGTGCGTGCACAAACGCAGGGTGCCACCACCGGCACGGTTCGAGCGCAAACGGGAACCGCAGCCAGGAGCACCGCCAGAACAACAATCGCCGGGCCGGGTGAAAGCCAGGGCCAAAACGAGCAGGTTTCCCAAACCCTGACATTTCGCGAAGCGGCCTCGGTGATTCTGAACGCCGAAACCGGCACCATCTCCGTTCGGGCAACATCGCGTCAACACGAAAAGGTCGGCCAATTTATTGATTTGGTGGCGGGCGCGGCAAAACGGCAGGTGCTGATTGAAGCCACCATTGTCGAAGTCGAGTTGGCAGACGGCTATCAGTCTGGCGTGGATTGGTCCGCCGTCGGACTTGAAGGCCTTGGCTACACCTTCCGCCAGGCATTCACCCAGTCAAACCCGACCGCGACCGGCACCACCAATCTGACCAACAATTTTTTCTCTGTTGGTTATTCCAACCCAAACGCCGCCGCCGGCGGGAGCATCAAGAGTGCATTGACGCTGTTGAGTTCATTCGGGACCGCTAAGGTGCTGTCGAGTCCGCGTACAACAACATTGAACAACCAAACGGCGGTGATGAAAGTTGTTGAGAACTCCGTTTACTTCACCATCACCTCTACGGCAGGCACGACCAACAACGGCGTGACCACCCAGCCCACCTATTCGTCAACACCCAATATTGTTCCAGAGGGGTTTGTCATCAGTGTCACGCCACAAATTGGCGAAAACGACATTGTCACATTGAACATCCGGCCAAGCATTACCAAAATCGTCAACCGCATCCAGGATCCCAACCCTGGCTTGATTATCACGACCACAAATGCGGTGGGTCTCGGCAGCACCGCCACCCAAATCGACAGCAAGATTCCTGTTATTCAGACGCGCGAGTTTGAAACCGTGCTACGTGTGGCCTCTGGTCAAACAACAGTGTTGGGCGGGTTAATGCAGGATAGTTTCAAGACGACCCGTGACGGATTGCCGGTGTTATCGCGCATTCCAATCTTTGGTGACGCGGTCAGTTATCGTAACGACGTCGGTAAAAAATCCGAGTTGGTGGTTTTTATCCGTCCGATTGTCATCAAGGATGCAAGTGTTGAAACGGACCTGAGCGAATACCGTCGATTCCTGCCGGATGGCCGCTTTTTCAAAGAAGCCGAACCAGCCTACCCGCGAACCAATCCGGTGATACCCGATCCGGTGCTGCCGAAGCAGTAGGCGACGACAATGAGTCTGCTCCTCGATGCGCTGAAACGAGCGGAAGATGCCAAACGTGCCAAGGCAGAAGCGGCATCCGGTGCGGCCGCACCCTTGTCCAACCCGAGCGCGGCGTTGGATGGTGAACCAACAGCAGACGCGGTGCCGGGCGCAACTTCCGGGCGACCTACACCGATTGCGCCGATTGCGGGTGCGACGGATGCCGCTGATGCCGAGAGCCGTGACATCGTTGACAAAAGCCCGTTGCCGGATTTTCCAATGCTCACGCTCGAGCAAATTGATACACAGCCGCCTGATCCGGTGGCGCAATCAAATATGAATCCGGCGGTCGCAACGCCGGCACGCGCGACCGCCATGGCTGGTCGTTCCGCAACGCAGGCCGCGCCAATAACCGGTCGCGATACATCACAAAACAATCATGTCGCGGATGCAACTGCGCCAAATACCGATAGATCGATTGGTCTATCAACCAACGAATTTGTTCTGGCTGAATTGCTGAAATCAACTTTATCGCCGGATACACCCGCCGCGAATGTTGCCAGCGCACAAACACCGTCGTCCGCGACGGCCGCATTTCGCGCAGCACGCAGCACAGCCATTCAACCGGCTGACGCCGTATCGGCAAAGTCGACGTCTGCGATGTCGCTTGAGGATGACGGGCACTTTCCTGACGCAGCGGCGGTTGCAACACAAACTGCACAGCGCGAAGCGGTAAAAAATGTCTTTGCGGTTAAAAAATCTGCGCAACAAGGCGGTAACAAGGCGGCGTGGGCGATACCGGTCATCGCAATTTCCATTGCCGGGGTCGGCGTCGGTGGTTGGTACGTCTGGCGCGAGATCAATAAAATATCCCGGCCGACAATGGCAAAGGTATCCGGAAACTCGCCAATGCCTGCGCCAAAGCTGCCGACTGCAACGCCTGCTATTGCGGCAGGGGCGTCGGCGGCGGTACCGGCCAACGCGGCGACACTCGTTGACGCCACCAAAGCAGCGCCGGCATTGAACGACGCAACTGCCGCCGAGATTCCACCGCCATTGCCGCCGCTGTTACCGCCGCCGGCTGAGGCACTGCCGGTTACAAAACTAACAGGCAAAACCGGAACCGGTGGATCGTCCGCAATTTTTACATTGCGCGAGACGCTTGCACGGAGAATCGAGGCGTTGCCTGTTCCGCAGAACCCGGCGACAAACGCGGTGACATTACGGCCGGCCACAAAATCGGCAACGCTCGCCATCAGCCCGGCGCTGGCGGCCGGCTACGCGGCACTCAGTAGCGGCGACTTCGCGCTTGCCAAGCGCCATTACGCTGAAGCCATCGCCGCCGACGGCAACAACACCGACGCCAATCTCGGTTTCGCGACCGCCGCCGCGCGCACCGGTGAGCTTGCCATGGCCGAACGTTATTACCGCCGCGTGCTTGAAATCGATCCACGCAACGTCACCGCGGCGACATCGTTACTGACGCTTGCGGTCAATAACGATGCGTTACCGCCGGCAACAAATCTTGAGGGTGAGTTGCTGCGGTTGATTGCACTTGATCCCACCGTGCCGGCAAGCCACTTCGCGCTCGGTAATTTTTATGCCGCCCAGCGCCGCTGGAGTGAGGCACAGCCGTCTTTTTTTGAAGCTGTGCGGCTGACGCCGCAAAACCCGGACTACGCCTACAACCTGGCGGTCAGCTTGGATCAGCTCGGCCAGACCAAAACGGCGGTTGATTTTTATCGTCGTGCCCTTGCTGCAAAGGGACAGGCCCAGTTTGACCGTACGGCAGTTGAACGCCGCTTGGTGGTGCTCGCGCCGCAACGCGCCAACCAATAGGAAGTTTTACGCTGTTCTTTTTAACGATTTTATAAACACGGCGGCATCATGAAGTATCCGCCTGGGCAACCATCAGTGGTTTTTATTTCCGCAGCGCCATACGGGTCTTTTTGTAAAATTGGTCGCCGCATTCTCACGCATCATCTGCCGGATATTTGTCAATGAATCAATCGTCCTCACCACAATCACAACTTCCGCTCGGGCAGTCATTGCTGGCGCGCGGCGTGATTTCACAGGACCAACTGAATATCGCATTGACCGAACAACGCAAGTCAAAAAGTCCGCTTGGAAAAACACTGGTGACCCTCGGCTTTGTGACCGAAGCAACCATTCGCGACACGCTGTCGGAAAGCCTCGGGCAAGTCGCCGTTGATTTGTCAAATACCGTCATCGACAGCACGGCGTTGGCGATGGTGCCAAAAGACATGGCCAAGCGTTTTCAGGTGCTGCCGGTCGACTACGACAAAAATACCCGCAAGTTGTTGCTGGCCGTCGCCGATCCAACCAACGTGGTGGCGCTGGATCAAATCCGCGTCTTGATTCGTGACGACATCCGTATCGAGCAGGTGCTGGCACGGGAATCCGATATCGCGATTGCAATCGAGCAGCACTACGGCTTTGAATTGTCGATCGACGGCATTTTGAATGAAATCGAAACGGGTGAAATCGACTACCAAAGTCTGGCGACAAACTTTGACGAATACAGTCAGCCGGTGGTTCGCCTGGTTGACGCGTTGCTGGCCGACGCCGTCAAGCGTAATGCGTCCGACATTCACTTCGAACCGGAGCAGGGGTTTTTGCGCATCCGCTACCGGATTGACGGCGTGTTGCGGCAGATACGCTCACTGCACAAGAACTACTGGAGCGCGATGGTGGTCCGGTTGAAGGTTATTTCGGGCATGAACATTGCCGAAACACGCGCCCCACAGGACGGCAGGATATCGCTTTCGCTGTCAGGCAGACAGGTCGATTTTCGTGTGGCCGCGCAACCGACAACACACGGTGAAAATCTGGTCCTGCGTATTCTCGACCGGCAAAAAGGTATTGTTCCGCTGGAAGATTTGAATCTGCAGGAAAATGAACTGAAAATGTTGCGTCTCATGATGGCGCGTCCCGAAGGCATCATTTTGGTCACCGGCCCCACCGGCTCCGGCAAGACAACGACGCTCTATTCAATCCTGAATCACGTCAACACCGAGGGCGTCAACATCATGACCCTCGAAGATCCGGTTGAATACCCGATGGCGATGATCCGTCAGACGTCGGTCAATGAGGTTGCCAAACTGGATTTTGCCAGCGGCATTCGCTCCATGATGCGGCAGGATCCGGACGTCATCCTGGTTGGCGAGATTCGTGATCAAGACACCGCCGAAATGGCGTTTCGCGCCGCAATGACCGGCCATCAGGTGTATTCAACACTTCACACCAACTCGGCCATTGGCGCCATCCCGCGCCTGCAAGATCTGGGGGTGCTGCCTGACATCATGTCGGGCAACATCATCGGCATTGTTGCGCAACGACTGGTGCGGCGGCTTTGTAACAGCTGCAAGGAGCCATTTCAACCGGAGGACGACGGCATTCGGCGGGTGCTTGGCGTTGACGCTGACTGGAAAGGGGAAATTTACCGCCATGTCGGTTGCGAGGTTTGTGACAACACCGGCTACAAGGGTCGTCTCGCGATCATGGAGCTATTCAAAATGGATACGGACATTGACGAGCTGATTGCGCGCCGTGCGACCGGCCGCGAAATCAAAGAGGCGGCACGTCGCCGCGGGTTTCGTTCGCTCGCGGAAGACGCCATCTCGCGGGTGCTGGCGGGCGACACCGACATTGATGAAATTTCGCGCATCGTCGATTTGACGGATCGCATCGAGTAAAGAGCGGCGGCGGAAAACAAACCATGGCCTCATACAGCTATCGCGCAATCGACGGAGACGGAGAGGTTCAGAGCGGCAATATCGATGCCGCGAACACCATCGACCTCGAATTGCGTTTGAAGCGGATGGGCATGGATTTGATCCGCTTCGAGGCCGTCACAAAATCGGCATTTTCCGGCGCCCGCCGTATTACCCGAAAAGAGCTGATCACCTTTTGTTTTCACATGGATCAACTGCTGCGCGCGGGCGTGCCGATTATCGACTCGCTTACCGATTTGCGCGATACCGTTGAGAATCAGGCATTCCGGCAGGTCGTCGGCAGTCTGCTCGAAGATATCGAGGGCGGCCTGACGCTGTCCGAGGCGATGGCCAACCACCCGCACGCATTTGATACGGTTTTTATTGCGCTGATCAAGACCGGCGAAAAAACCGGGCAATTGCCGGAGGTGCTGACACAGCTTACCGAGAACCTGAAATGGCAGGACGAGCTTGCGTCACAGGTCAAAAAAGCCATGATGTACCCGATTTTTGCCGGCACCGTGATCGTCGGGGTGGTGTTTGCGTTGATGATTTTTCTGGTGCCGCAACTGGCGATTACGATGAAAGCGTTGACGCCCAACCCGCCCCAAGCGACCCTTGCACTGATTGCCATCTCCGCATTCATGAAGAAATTTTGGTACCTTTGTCTCGGCATTCCGGCCATATCCATCGTGGCCACATATGTGCTTGCCAAGACCAATGAAGACTTCCGCTACAAGATCGACGCCTTCAGCCTGAAGGTGCCGGTGATGGGGCAGCTCATTGAAAAAATAATACTGGCGCGCTTTTCCACCTACTTTGCCCTGATGTACAAGTCAGGGCTTGGGGTTCTGGATTGCATACAGATTTCAGAAAAGATCGTCGGCAATCGCGTGCTCGAGCAGGGTCTGCAACGCGTCGGCCGCGACATCAACGACGGCACGGCGATCACGGCGGCATTCCAGAATGCGCGCATGTTCCCGCCGCTGGTATTGCGCATGCTCAAAGTCGGCGAATCGACCGGCGGTCTTGATACGGCGTTGTTAAATGTGAGTTATTTTTATAACCGTGAAGTTAAAGAAACAATGTCAAAGCTGCAAGAGTTGATCCAACCGGTGTTGACGGTTGTCCTCGGCGGCATTTTGATCGGCATCCTGGTGACCATCTTTCTGCCGATGTACGACGTCATTTCAAAAACAGCCATCCGTTGAAGCTTCCATTTTTTCCGTCTTGTTAAATTAGTCCAAGCCTGTGCTCAAACATTTCCTCTACCTGACAAACGATAAACTAGTCGCATTGCTGATCAAAGGCACCGCCCTGGTCGGACGTGAAAATTTTGCGCTCGGCGATCTGGCGACACCTGAATTCGATTCTTATCTTGAGTCGCAAAAACATGTCCGCGCATTTCTGGTTACCGATTTGATTGAGGAGGATTTTCGACTCGATACCATTCCGCATTTGAGCGGGCGGGACCAGGAAGCGATTATCGACCGGAAACTGGGCCAGTTATATCGCGCGTCGCCCTATCGCCATGCGATCGTTCAGGGCCGCGAAGAAGAGGGCCGGCGCGATGATCGGGTTTTTCTGCATGCCGTCACCAATCCGGACATTCTCAAGCCGGTAGTCGCCGCCGTTGAGAAACACGCGATACCGCTTGAGGGAATTTATTCCTCCGCCGTCTTGTCGGTACGCCTGTTGAAGGAACTGGATGTTTTTTCAGCGCACACCATGCTGGTGACGATTGTGCCGGATTTTGGTTTGCGGCAGACCTACTTCAAAGACAAACAGGTCAAGTTCAGCCGACTGACCCCGATCATTTATGACGAGTCGCGTTCGGTCGGCCAATTGATTGCCGCGGAAACGAGTCGCACGTGGCAGTACCTTGACAGCCTGCGCTTTTTTGCACAGGACGATGCGCTTGAAGTTTGCATGCTCGTGCATGAACGAGACCGGGCAATGATGCAGGAGGCGATCCGCTCGTTTCCGATGTTGCGCTACCGCTTCCTGGATATCACCGAGGTGGCGGCAAAGCTGAAGATCACACCAGCGCCAAATTCGTCACATGCTGAAGAAATCCTTTGTCATATCTATTCGCGCGGCACCCTTCAAAACCATTTTGCCGCGCAGACCGACACACGTTATGCCACCTTCAGAAGGGCGCGCATGGGATTGTTCGGTGCCACCGCCATCATTCTGGCGGCAGGTGCCGCCGGCGGCGCGTTTAACCTGTTTCAGGCAAACAGAGTTGGCGCAGAAATCAGCACGCGCTTTATTCAGGAGCGGGGATTACAAGCTGAGTATCAAAGCGTGCAGGCATCGATGAGCACGCAAAAAATGGCGACCGATACGGTGCGCGATACCAGTACGTTTTTTAATTCACAGGTTCGTCCGCTACCCGCCACGCCGGGCGTCATGCTCAAGGAGATCGCCGGCGTGATCAGTGAATTTCCGCTGGTGACCATCAATCAAATCACCTGGGGCACCAGCAACGACAACAATGCCGTGTTGGCCCTGCCGCCAAAAACCGGCATACAGAATCTGGCGCTGCCGGCGGCGTCCGAAAGCAAGACCGATTCAGGGACCGCCAATGCCGCTGCAACAACTTCAGCAGCCGAGACCAACCCGCCACTTTCCGGCAACAAGTTCCAAGTCGCCGTTCTCGACATGGCAATCCAGCCGTTTGACGGTGATACCCGCAAAGCACTTGCCGAAATTGAGCGCCTCGTGTCACAACTCGGCAACATGCCCTTTTATCAGGCCAGTGTCACGACATATCCGGTTGATATCGGCCCGCGGTCAAGTCTAAAAGTCATTGATCGCAAGAATGTGAACGCCACCGCTGCCGCATTTTCGATCAAGCTGGTAAAGCAGGTGCCGGGCACATGAGCATCCTGACAAAAGAAGGTTTCGGCGAACTGCGATTTGCCTCGTTGGTGCTGGTGGTCGGCATCGGCGTCGCGGGATTTTTGGTCGGCGGCAGCTATGCCTACTGGCAGTCCGAAAAGACCAACAACGTCCAATCCAAACGCGCCATGAACGATATGCAATCGCGGCTGGCCAATGCCAAGCGTGAACGCGACGACCTGCGTAACTCGGAGGACACCTACAAGGCACTGACCGCTCGTGGTGTTTTTGTTACCGAAAAGCGGCTGGATTTGCTCGATGCCATGGAAGCATTGAAGCTGCGGCACAATATCGTCACACTTGAGTATCAAATGAGCGAGCAGCGCCCCTTAAAACTGGCTGGTGGTGCCACCATGAGCGCGGTTGACGCCCTCGGCAGCCGCATTCGCCTCAAGGTCAGCACCATCCACGACGGCGATATGGTGGCGTTTCTGGACGAGTTCCCTCGCCTGCAACGCGGCTTGTTCCCGATCGACCAGTGCGTCATCAAGCGCAGCCTTGGCGCCTTGCAGGCAGAGACGGAAATGGCGCGCAGGAGTCTGGCGCAAAAAACCGGCACAGCCGACACCACTGAGAACAACCGTGAACGCGAAAATTCCGCCGTTGTCATCACACCAGCCCTCGAGGCCGACTGCGCGCTTGAATGGATCACGCTTGTTGATAAGCGCACGCCGGCTGAAGCGCCACAAGCCGCCATCAACGCTGCGACCGGGGCGCGCAAGTGAGCGGCATACTGGACGCATTGCAACGGCACGCACTCGTCCGCGTTGTCGCAATCATGGCATCAGCGTTGTGGATGGCGGACGCCGCAGCGCAGGCAACCAATGCCAGCACCGACAAAACGGACAAGGCGACCCAACCGCGGTTGGCCTATACACCGGATCCGATCACCACAACATCGCTGCCGCTCAGCGGCAAATTGTTTTTCACCGATGACAAACGTGCCCAGCTCGATAAAGCACGCCGGGACGGAACAATCATTGTTGAAGGCGAGACGGTGCCGCGCATGATGGTACTCAATGGCTTTGTCAAACGCAGCGATGGCAGCACGGTCTATTGGGTCAATGATGGCGGCAAAACAGAATCGCGCTATACAAAGGTGCCGTCACGCGATTTGATGGCGACATCAAGCATGGTCGGTGCCGAGCCAACGTTTATTCTGAGCGGCGCAACCAAGGGTGCCGGTCCGGCGGCCGAGGACGCAAAGGCTATTTCGCAATCAAAAGGCAGTCCCGCTCCGGCAAAGAAAAAAGTCGTCAAAAAGAAAACCGCCCCAACCAAAAGCAAAAAGCCGCCACAGCTCTCGCCGGCTGGTCAGAAGCAGCTATGAACGTCAAAATTCAAGATTCGTCTATTGGCTGGCATTTTCGGGCAAAAGTGCTTGGAAACACCCGTGGATACTGCACTTTTACCTTTCTCTATCGGCGTGTGCGCCAGTCAATAGCCGACGCACTCGTGTCGGTCGTATAGTCGCTCAGAAGCGTCTATTTTGCATTGAGCCCCATTTGAATGAAGCCATTGAGAACCGAGTTCCGACGTACGCAAACCGGAGTCATCTTGCTCCTAATATTGCTATCGCTCTTGGCAATTGGGGGGACGATTTTTCTGGTGGGAATGGGTGACTCAATTCTAAAGCGGCAAGCCGACCCGCAAGTAGCGGAAGAAGCGGCCAACTCTGTGGTTTCGCTAGGTGCCGCAAAGGGCTTACTGATCAACTACATCCTCACACCACCGGTTGCTACTCACTACCCCGGGATTCTTCCAACACCAGATTCGTTGGCGGACGGAAATTATTCCGGCGACGAAGATAGCAATTGTCTCGGAACCGTAACAAATGGATTGCCTGCAGAATCTGGCAGCAACTCTGTACTCAAACGCTGCGTCGGCAGGGTGCCGTGGCGACCATTGAAAATGGCTTTTGGCGACGTTCCGACCCATGACCCAAGCGGCGTCATGCCATGGCTAGCCGTCTCTGCCAATTTGGTCGTCTACGACAACTGCTTGAAAATTCTGAACTCAGACGTCGCCACGTTAAGCTCACCGGTGACGCCAGCTTGTCCTGCTCAGAGTACGCCGTATCCTCAGCCTACAACCCTGCCACACAAATGGCTAACCGTGCGCGACGCCCAAGGCAACCTACTGTCAGACAAAGTCGCAGCCGTTCTAATCATGCCGGGGAAACCAATTGCCACCGAAACCCGCACGCAAACTCGGACTGCCGGCTCGCCAGGCCACCCTAAGGACTATCTAGATGACATCAAGCTACCACTAGGTTGTGCCTCGTGCACCTCCTACGACAATGCTGGCCTGACTAACGAGTTCATTCAGATGCCGCTAGGCGCGTACTACCCAGACGACAGCGCCGATACCTCGAAGCGAGGACAGAAAGTACCATTCAATGACACGCTCATTTACATCACTGCGGATGAGTACGTGTACTACGTCGAACGGAGAGTCTTAGCGCAAATGGCAAGCGCAATCAAGGATAGCTTCACAAAAACAGGTTCGTATCCCTGGGCCGCAACGTTCGTATCGCCGTCCAGTTTTGCGGCATTCAGCTCTGCGTCTAGCAATCTTGTTGGGCTAATGCCATTTTCTCCGCTGTCACCAACGAATACCCCGACGCCCAACCCTTCAAAAATACCCAATTATTCGACAAGCGTTGATTGGACGGCCGCAACGTTTCAAGCAGTTCCAAAAAACTGTGTGCAGGTGCGAACCGGGCCCAACAGATGGGCCGACTTGAACCAGAACGTTCGAACGGAATCGAACTCAACGTCGGGTACGGCAGCGGGTACGACGAGATGGCGGGGTACTGGCACGGCCGAATTTTGGGGTACGACGAATGCAACCTATAGCAAAACGTTCGCGTTGTTCGGGGGCGGAAGTGCCACGAACTGCAACAATGGCGGGCCGCTGCCAGGTGGTACCAATTCTTGGACTTACACGGTAACGAGAGCCATCACGTTCGATACTGACTCAGATTGCGCCAGCCCCATACTGACATACACTGCTGCGAATGGGTCAAATACGCAGCGCTACAATTGGACTTGCTCAAGCGTAACGAGTCCGTCACTGTTTGGCATGACTGTTTCCGACAACATCGCCTCCCCTATTCCGAGGAGTAATACCCAGATTCTTCTGCCTTCCGGAAGCGTTAGCCTCAACAATATGCGCTACCAGCCCATAATGCCCGACTGGTTCTATGACCACTTTTGGTACCAAACTGCCTTTTACGCGCTCGCACGCGCATCAATTCCGTCCGGCGGAACCTCGACTGATTGCGCTTCTGCCGCTAGCATCACAGTTGGAAATTTATCAACTTCGACGGCGGTGGCAATGCTCGCAGGTAAACGCCTTACCGGTACCAGACCTTCAGCCACTCTCGGTGACTACCTTGAGACGCCAAACAGTACTGGACTCTCCAACTGTAGTCTAGCTACAAGTGCTTCGCCGGGTAATCCGACTTTGAACGACAATATCCTATTGGTTGCCCCATGAAACGCCTCAGGAACACTTCAAGACAAAATCAAGGGTTCTCACTTTTGGAGGTCGCCGTCGTAATGATCATCATGGCGATTCTCATTACGGCGATCGGCATTCCACTTGCCACCCAACTTGATCAGCAAAAAACTAAAGAAACCGAAAAGCAACTTGAACTGGTTAAAGAAGCAATTTATGGGTTTGCGATGGCAAACGGCAGGTTACCCTGCCCAGCAAGCTCGACCAGCACAGGCCGAGAAAGTTTTTGCACAGCAGCCTCGCCGGCTGCGTGCGGGGTTGAACTGTTCGCTTACAGCGCAAACGGCCGGTGCTTCACCACAGATGGATTCACCCCTGCTGCGACACTGGGGCTCGCGCCGGTCGATAGCGGCGGGTACATGCAGGACGGATGGGCGGACGGAAGTGCAACGAGGCGACTTCGCTACGCGGTTAGCTCGAATGACGTTGGGGCAATCAGGAACGCCTTGACGCAAACCGATGGGATCAAATCAGCAACAATGACAAGTGTCGCTGGTGCAGCAAGCTATTTCTATATTTGCGCACCGGGCCTAGCCGTCGTTCCGACATTAAATTGCGGAACCGCCCAAGAACTCACGAGACTAGCGCCTTTCGTAGTTTATTCACTCGGCAAGGATGCGAGCAGTGCCTCTTCTGACTCTACCAACAACCAGAATAACGACATTGTCTTTACCAGCGGCGGGCAAGCCGCGGGGTTCGACGATCTGGTGACTTGGGGATCTGTAAACACCCTGTTCGCACGCATGGTCCAGGCCGGGAAGTTGCCATAGGCGGCGATGCATGAATAATGTTCGCACCAAGAACGCGCCAACAACACGCACCAACCGCTTAACCCGAATTTTTCGCTGGACACGCATGCTGCTGCACGTGGCACAGGGCCTGGTGGTGACCGGTCTCGTCTATCCGCGTGTCTCGCCACGCATGCGCGCCCGCATCACCCAGGCGTGGGCGGCAAAAATGTTGCGCATCCTCAATATCATCCTTGCCGTGCATGGCGCGCGGCCGGACAAACACGCCACACAAATATTTGTGGTGGCAAACCATGTTTCGTGGCTGGATATTTTTGTGATCAATGCGACCCAACCGTCGCGCTTTGTCGCCAAGTCGGAGATTCGTGACTGGCCGATTGCGGGTTGGTTGTGTGAAGCGGCCGGCACCATATTTGTCCACCGCGCCAGGCGCAGTGACACCACCCGCATCAATGCCGAGATCCATGATGCGCTGGTGGCGGGCGATACGGTTGCGTTTTTCCCGGAGGGCACCACCACCCGCGGTGATCGCCTGCTGAAGTTTCACACGGCCTTGTTTGAACCCGCCATCGCCAGTCAGGCGATCGTGGCACCGGCCGCCATTTGTTATCGTGAAGAAGGCGGCGCACCTTCGGCGGCGACAATCTTTATCGGCGAAACAACCTTTGCCCAGTCGATGGCGGCGATTATCGGTGAACGAAAAATTATTGCGGAAATCACCTTTGCCCCGGCGATTGCCACCGCCTCATTGACGCGGCGCGACGCGGCAGTCGCGGCTGAAGACGCCATTGCGGCGATTCTGAATGTGCCAAAGCCGCATGCACATCAGCGCTTTGGCGAGGGGGCAACTGCACTGGCGCTACAGGCAGGCGACTGACCAACAGGTCCGGCTGATTATTCCCGGCCCTCAGCCTTGGCGATTTCGCGCGAGGCGACCTGAAATATTTTGCCGTCGTCCAGCCGTAGCGCCGAGAGTTCGCGCCCCCAGATGCAACCCGAGTCGAGCCCGATAAATCCATCACGCTGATACAACCCCAACGCCGACCAGTGGCCGGCAATCACGCGGCGTTTGGCACGCCTCACCGATGGCACGTCGAACCAGGGCGTGAGTCCCATGGACATTTTTTCGCGTTCGCCTTTGAACTTGAGATCAAGCGCCCCGTCTGCCGCCAGGGTTCGCATACGCGTAAACGCGTTGAGGGCAAACCGCATTCGCGCATGGCCGCGCAATGAATCGCGCCATGCTGACGGCTCGTTGCCATACATATTGGAAAGTAGATCGCGATAACGCGGGCTGCGCAGAATTGTTTCGATCTCGCGCGCAAGTGACTGCGCCTGGTGCCAGGACCATTGCGGCATGAGCCCGGCGTGCACCATCGCGTAGGCCGGCTCGACATGCAGCAGCTTCTGACTGCGCAACCAAGTAAGCAATTGGTCACAATCAGGTGCATTCAAGATCGGCGTCAGGGTGTCGAGGCGGTGTGGCTTCGCGATGCGTTCGGCAACCGCCAGTAAATGCAGGTCATGGTTGCCCAACACAACCACCGCGTTATCGCCGAGTGAACGCACAAATCGCAGACATTGCAACGACCCGTCGCCGCGGTTGACCAGGTCACCAACAAACCACAAGGTATCGCGACCACGTTTAAAGTCGAGCTTGGCCAGTAACGCTTCAAGCGTCAGCCAACAGCCCTGTAAATCACCGATTGCGTAACAGGCCACGATTGGTCAATCCGGTCGGACCGACAAAAAGCAAAAGGGCGGAGAGCCGCCCTTATTGTTTGTTGTTGCCAGCGCGTTTGTTGTTGTATCCGTCAGCACTGGTTATTCCGCGATCAAGCGTTATTTATTGAGTGCGATCATATAGTCAACTGCAGACTTGACGTCACCATCGGCCAAGCTGGTGTTGCCGCCTTTGGCCGGCATCACGCCGTTCTTGCCTTGGAAGCCGAGTATGGCGTGTTTATAGAGCGTGTCTTTGCCCTGCGCGATACGTGGCGCCCATGCGGCTTTGTCACCGCTTTTTGGCGCGCCGGCGATACCAGCCGAGTGGCATACCGCGCAGGCGGTTTTATAAACGCCCTCGCCACCGCCGGCCTTGGCCGCACCGGCGACCGCCGCAACTGGAATCGCCACCGCCGCAACAACTGCCGTCGCTGCTGCACCAGCCTTGACGACGGCGGGTGCGGCAACCGCGCCGGGCACCGGGCCTTTGGTTGGATCAACTGCCAACGATACCGGATGGGCAATTCGTCCGGCGATCGCTTCCGGCGTGTTTGCGTTTTCGTTGCCGGCACCGATGGGGCGGGTACCGATGGCAAACTGGGCAAGCATGCCAATGCCAATCACCATCAGGATGGCGCCGACAAAAATGATAATCGCCGTCTTGACCGTGTTGGCCGCAGAACCGGCTTCTGCCGTATCGTTGTGTGAATCAGACATGTCTTGCCTCGACGCATTGCATTAAAAGTGCCTCATTATATCTGTGCCGGCAGTTGACCTCAATGCACAAACAAATTCGACGGCAGGATTGGCACCGTGACGACTGCCGCGCATGCTGCCAACAGCCGGAATTTGCCCGATACAGACACACGACTGTGATGGTAAAATTCGCCCAAGCGCCCGTAGCTCAGATGGATAGAGTGCTACCCTCCGAAGGTAGAAGTCGCACGTTCGAATCGTGTCGGGCGCACCAAATTCAAACACCAGTACTGGCGGCGCTTTTCAGGCATTTATCTTCTGAAACGCGCTTGTATGGTGGGGTTTTGCAATTAGAACCCGTATTTTTGCCTGGGTAACGTGCCGCGCTGCCCTGCGCAAAAAAGTCAAAACAGATCACTGTGCCACGCAACCACACGCCCCGCCATCATTGCTGCCACCATCTGAAAATCAGCCGCGAATGAAGATTTGACTGGTATGCACAGGTCGCCGATACTTTGGCCAGCGCGTCTGATTACCCGTACACGTGGCAAGCGTTTGGGGCGAAATGCAAACTGTCATTGGGCCACACTAAACGTCAACAACCAAAGGAAATGATCTTGTCGATGAGCAGTCTCTTTCGCAGCAATCGCATATTGGCAACACGACTGGCGGGTCTGACCCTTTGTATTTTGGTGGCGGCGGGGCTCGGCGGCTGCGGCAGTGGCGCGGTGTCAGGTGACTCGGCGATTTCAGACAGCGGCCCGGCGACGCTGGTGGTCACATTGACAGAAACGAATAGCGCCGTTGCCCGCACGTCAATTGCGTTCGGCAACCCGGCAAAGGTCAACGCCACATTCAAAACTGCGCGCGGCAATCCGATTGTGGGTGCCGTGATTACCTTTACCACCAATGCAGCATTTGGCGTGCTCGACCCGGCATCCGGCACGGCGCTGACCGATGCCAGCGGCGTTGCATCGGTGACACTTAGTTCGTCAACCGCATCTGGTGCCGGTACCGTCACCGCCTCCGGACAAACCACCGTTGCCGGCGCGACGGCGCCGACGACCTATACCAGCTCTATTTCGTACACGGCCGGCACAACCGGCACGCCAACATTTGTCGTGACGCTCACCGACCCGAACAACAATGCTGCGCGCACATCAGTCTCGCCGCAGAACCCGGCCAAAGTGAATGCCACCTTCAAGACCGGCAGTGGTGCCGCCGTGGTTGGTGCCGTGGTAACGTTTACCACCACCAATACAATCGGCACGTTTATACCGGCAAACGGTACCGCCGTGACCGACGCCAACGGAGTAGCGTCGGTGCTGCTCTACCCTTCGTCAACGTCAGGCGGCGCGACCGTGACGGCCACCAGCCAGACGGTCATTGCAGGAAGTGCATCACCAACCACGGTCACCAATAGCGTTGCATTTTCCGCAACCGCGGCGCCCGCTATCGTTGTGACATTGACGGACCCCACCAGCGGCGCACCGCGCACCTCGATTTCTTCCGGCAGTCCGGCACGGGTGACAGCGACGCTCAGGCAAACCACCGGCGCACCGGCCGTTGGCGCGGTGGTCACGTTCACCACTGATGCCACACTCGGCGTGTTTGCACCTGCATCCGGGACTGCATTGACGGATTCCAATGGCATCGCCAGCGTTTTGCTGAATCCGGTCAGTTTGACCGCATCCGGCGCCGGTATCGTAACCGCGTCCGGCCAGGTTGGCTCTGGTACCGGCACCGCGCCGGTGACGGCAACCATCGGTTATGCCGTCGGCGCAGCAAATGTCACCATCAGCGCGGTTGCGATCCAGACACCGGTGTTGTCCGCATTCGGCACCACTGGTGTCAGTGTGACCGTGTCAGCCGCGGGCATACCGACCGCCACACCGCTCACGGTCAATTTCACCTCGCCTTGTGCGGCGAGTGGCCGCGCAGCATTGGCATCACCGGTCACCACCGTTAATGGCGTGGCCTCCACCACCTATCGTGACATCGGTTGTGCCTCTGCCGATACCATTACCGCCACTGTCAGTGGATTGGCGCTTTCGGCAACCGGCACGTTAACGGTGACCGCACCGGCAGTGGGCTCGATTCAATTTGTATCATCACGGCCGACATCGATTGCATTGCGCGGAACCGGCGGTGCCGGGCGTCAGGAAACGTCCTTGGTGTCGTTTCGCGTGGTTGATGTGGCGGGCAATCCGGTCGGCGGGCGTACCGTCAACTTTTCACTCAGTACCGCGGTCGGGGGCATTACGCTGACGCCGGCCAGTGCAACGTCCGACCCGGCAACCGGACTGGTAGTCACCAACGTTCAGGCGGGCAGCATCAGCACACCGGTGCGCGTGATTGCCAGCACGCTTGCTGGCACGCAAACACTCACCACACAGTCGGATCAATTGACCATTTCAACGGGTGTGCCAACACAGGATGGTTTTTCGTTGTCAGTCTCGACGTTTAACATTGAGGGCGGCATCATCGATGGCAACTCAACAAATATCACCGCGCGCCTGACGGATCGTTTTCGCAATCCGGTGCCGGATGGTACGGTTGTCAATTTCACCGCTGCCGGTGGCTCGATTGTCAGTACCTGTTCGACCACCGCCGGAGTTTGTTCGTCAACTTTGACCAGTCAGAACTTCCGGCCGGCCAACGGCCGGGTAAATGTGCTTGCATTTGCGATTGGCGAGGAGTCGTTTGACGATGCCAACGGGAACGGCTGGTATGACCTTGGAGAGGTCTGGCGAGACTTCGGCGATCCATATGTCGACGTGAATGATGACGGCCAGTACAATCTTGGCGAACCATTTTTCAAGTTTGACAATAGTCAAGCTGCGTATTCCCGATTAGGGGATGGGAGATTCAATGGCGTTAGCTGCAATGAGACCGTCGCAGGTGGAAGTTCGCCTGGATCGTGCAGTCCGGTAAAAGGCATTTTTGTTCGCGGCACTGCAACCGTTATATTCTCCGGCTCCACCGCACCAGCCATTACCACCGATGTCCCGAGTATTGCGTTCCCGCCCTGCAGCACCACCGTTGCATTTACCAAGACCACCAAGTCCGCCGTGTTTACCATTTGGGATGCCAATGGCAACGTGCTGCCTGCCGGAACAACCGTCGCCTTCGCCTCGAGCAATGGCACTATTGTGTCGGCGCCCGCTTCGTTCACGATTCCAAATACGAATTTACGCAGTCCTGCAGTGGTCGACGGCGTTGGCACCTTCACGGTCACGCTCGAAAGCAATGCAACACAAACTATCAATGCGACCGCGCCACCGGCATTCATTTGCACAAATGAACGGTCGGCCGGCCAAGTCACCGTTACCGTGACCACGCCAAGCGGCAGAGTTTCGACCCGCTCAATTAATGTGGATGATTGATCGAGATGTTTCGCTATTTTGTTGAATGCGATCAGGCGTTGTGGGCGATGGCATCCGCCGCAAACACATACTAATATCGACAAGCGTTTCCCGGCAAAAGAGACTGAAAACGCCCTCAGCATCGAGTGCCAATAAAAAACCGCGACATGATCGCGGTTTTTTATTTGGCTTGAAATTGCGCGTTAAGCTTTTTTGCGTTCGCCGGTACCGGCAATGGATTTGAGCTTCGGCCGCACCTGTGCGACATATTCCGGCACCCAGCGTTTGAGCTCGCGGCGCACGTCGGAATCTTCCGGCAGTTTGTCTTGTGTCAGCCACACATTCAGGTTTTCCAGGAAATCGCTGGTGACCTCGCGCGCCTTGGCCACACGAAGTTTTGGATGCGGCGTGGCACGGGTGTGTTCATCGTCTGCCAGCAATTCTTCAAACAATTTTTCGCCCGGACGCAGACCGGAATAGATGACCTTGATATCTTCATCAGGCAATGCCGACAGCCGGATCATGTCGTGGGCGAGATCAACAATACGAATCGGCTCACCCATATCGAGCACAAACACTTCGCCGCCAAGGCCCATTGCACCGGCCTGCAACACCAGCTGGGCGGCCTCGGGGATCGACATGAAGTAGCGCACCATTTCAGGGTGGGTGACCGTGACCGGTCCGCCACGGGCGATTTGCTCTTCGAAGCGCGCGATCACACTGCCGGCGCTGCCGAGTACATTGCCAAAACGCACCATCTCGAAACGCGTCTCACCGGTCTGCTGCAAGCCCTGACAAACCATCTCGGAAAGCCGCTTGGTCGCGCCCATCACGTTGGTCGGGTTCACCGCCTTGTCGGTCGAGATCAGCACAAATTTTTTCACGCCGTATTCGATCGCCGAGCGCGCCAACACCAGCGTGCCAAGCACATTGTTTTGCACCGCCTCCCATGCGTTCGCCTCCTCCATCAACGGCACATGTTTGTAGGCGGCGGCGTGGAAAACAATCGACGGCGAATACTGGTGCATCGCCTGGTTGACGCGTTTTGCGTTCTTGACGTCACCGATCACGCTGGCAATCGGCAGATTTTCAAACTCATCACGCAGCGATTGTTCGATCTTGTATTGCGCGTACTCATTCTGCTCGAACAACACCATCATGGCCGGCTGGTACGTGGCGATCTGACGACAAAGCTCGGAACCGATCGAGCCACCCGCGCCGGTCACCATCACCACCTTGCCGGTGAGCAGATCGTGCAGACCGGCAACGTCGAGCGTGATGGGTTCGCGTTTGACCAGATCTTCAAATGACAGGCGCCGCACTTTTGGCGATACCGGCTTGCCGGCAACATTGGTGCTGGTGGTCAATTCGCTGAATTTTGGCACCGTTAATACGGTGACGCGGGCGCGATTACAAACCTCAATAATCTGGCGGCGTTTTTGGTAAGCCACCGACGGCATGGCAATGATGACGTGTTTGATTTTCAACGTGCGCGCGATACGCGGCAGGTCTTCGAGTGCGCCCATCACCCGCACACCGTGGATCAGTCGGTGACGTTTGTTCGGGTCGTCATCCAACAAACCCAACACCCGCCAATCACGACTGCGTAACAATTCTTTCAGCAGGCCGACGGCGGCGTCACCCGCACCGAGAATCATGACCGGCGTGCCTTGATCGTCGGCTTTGCCGTAAAGCGTCCACTCCTTCCACGAGCGGTAACTGATGCGGCTACCCGCCATCAAGACGATCAGCAGCAGGGCCTGGACCAGAAAGTGTGAAATGGTCAGCGCACCCAACCATCCGCCCGCCCACAGCGTGGCGGCCACGGCAATCGACCCGGCAACAACGGTGGCAACAATACGCTGCACGTCAGGCAGGCTGGCATAACGCCACAGCCCTTGATACATACCAAATATTGTGGCAACCAGCGCCTGCACCGGGATGGCGACCAATAAAATCGGCCACAGACTACCGATGTCAACCGAGGCAGGTGACGCACTGGCCAACATGAACAATTCAACCGTCACCGCCCAAGACACGGCAACCATGGTGACATCATGAACAAACGCCAATACGGCGCGTTCATTGATCGTAAATGATGTCATTCTTGATCCCTGATAAAAACGGTTTTCATTTTTCTTATTTGATGCTTATTTTGTTTTTTGTTTTGCAAAGCGCCGCTCCATATCCATCAGGAGCAGTGCATATGTTATCACCCAAGCACCGATGAGCAAAGCCCCGGCCACGTCGCCACTTGGATTGTTGTAACGACCGGTTACCGGGGACAAGAACAGGATCAACAGGCCACTGCCACCCGCCAATAGCATCACAGTTGCGTAGGCAAGCGCGGTTTTTAGGTGGGTCCAACCCAAACCCAATATGAGCCGGTGATAATAGTGCCGCCGGTGCGCCTCCCATAGCCGTTCACGCCGTACTATCCGACCCGCCAGCGTAACGCTGGCGTCGACAATAAACGGCGAAAACACCAACACCGGGAACCACCACGGCCAGATCGCGGCCAACACGCCATACAAGCCCAATGTGGCGGCGAGAAAACCAAGTGGAATGGAACCGGCATCACCCATGAAGACGCGTGCAACCGGCAGATTAAAAAACAGGAAGCCCAGACAGCTACCGGCAATCACACAGCATACCGTTATCAATGGCCAACTTGCCGCCTGCGGCAGGGCAAACTGCGCGGCCAGCGCCAAGCTGCCAAATCCGATCACACCCATCAACCCGGCAAGACCATTTGCACCGTCCATAAAGTTGTACAAATTTGTCATCCAGACAATGGTCAGCACCAGTGCCGCACCGACGAGCAACTTCGTCGCCGGCATGGGCAACGCGGTGCCTGCTGACGGTGTCACTGGCAGAATTACCATGGCAACAATCAACAGGGCCGCAACAACATGGGCGAGCAGCCGGATGGCGGGTGACAGGTTGCGCCGATCGTCGATCAATGAAACACAAGACAACATTAACGCGGTGAGCAACACACAAATCAGCTGCGCATCGACGGACTGATTGTGCCAGTCCAAGAGCAACACCGCCGCGGCTGCCAGCACCATCACCGCACCACCAATTCGTGGCACCACACTGGCATGCATCGCGTGTGGTTTATCCATTCTGTCTGGCAAATATTTTGCCATCCCGCTTCGGCAAATCAACCAAATACCCGCCGCACTGGCGAGCGCCGCCAACAGAAATAATTCAAGTCGCAGCATGGTTATGGATGTGGATGTGACCTGAAAAAACACAAACGGGCACCGAAGTGCCCGTTTGTCGGGGGACGAACAATTACTGAACGTTAACCACAATCAACTGCACATTTCTTGGTGATGCTGAATCCGTAATCACGACAAAGCCGGACTGCGCGACAGCATTTCTGCGCAAGGCACGCACCACGAACTGATTGGAGACCTGCAAAGCATTCTGTGGTACGAAGATATAACAAGTATTTCCATTTGCGCCAGGGCCAACGGCTGCCGTACTGCCAACGTTTGGTCCAGTGGATGGCGCCAACACCGGCAATCCAGCTGCCGGGAAAATCGGCTGGACACAAAGTTTGCCCTGCTCGGCGACGATGGCGGGCGGCGTGCTGGTATCAAAAATATTTGCCCAACCCGGCGTTACATAGGCCGTACCATCATTGCTGACCTGAACAACTGTTGGCGCGGTTGTTGATACCGTGTATGGCGGGGTGCCACCGGTGATGGTGATTGGAATACCCGCTCCGTTTTGCAGCGTAATAAACGTTGACGGTGTTGTCGTCACCGGGTTCAAGGCGCCACCGGTGGATGCACAACCAAACGGCGCAGCTCCACTCAATGCCACCTGCACGTCGACAAATTCATTGCCGTTGCTGACGCGTACCAACAGGCTGCCTGAACCACCGCCGCCGGTGGTCACGCGGGTGACCGTCAGGATACCGGATGCAATGGTTGCCGTCAGACGGGTCGGGTCAAGTGAGGTCGCGGTAATGGTCGGCGGCAGACCGGTATAACCCGACGGCAGCGTCTGGCTGACAAATGACGAGGACGAGACACCGCAGCCCAGCGGGCCCAATGCCGCAGGCGAAACCGTTGGCGCACCAATTTGTCCGCCACCGATTGCAGGCGGCGCAACCGTGCCGCGCTGGTTGGAAATCGAGAACGTGGTGCGACGGCCAACCGAGTCTTGCACAATAAACTGACTGTCCGTGGCACAAATCAGACCGGTCACGGCCACCTGCACGGCACCACCGCTAACAAATAGCGTTGATGGTCCAAGCGTTGCAAATTGTGGGTTGGTGGCGGTGATGGTGTACGGCGGGGTACCGCCAAATATGAAGTGGCTTGAAATCGCGCCGGATACGCAGGCATCGCTATATGGGCCCAACCATGATTGGGTGGTCGGAATCACGGTCAGACTGCTGTTACCGTCGGTGCTCAGGCCGATCGAAAATACGAACCGGCGTGTCAGGCCGCTGGCCGGATCAACCACTTGCAGAATGGCGGGCTGTGGCTGTGCCGTTGGTCGGGCGCGCATGATGACGCTGATTTCGCCACGATCATTGGTGGTTGCGGTCAGCGTGGTCGCAATGGTGGTGCTGCCCGGCGCGACAAATCCAAAGTCGCCTTGAAACGACTCAAGGCGCAGTTGACGGTTGACCTGCGCTACCCCGTTGACAATTGAGAGGACTGTGACAATAGCATCACTTCCTGCGCAAAGTTGCGCAGAACCGCAGGTGCCCGAACTATTGGATACGGTAATGGCGTTATCAACCGTTGATGCACGCACGGTTGCCGTAACAGTTTGTGTCTTGGGTGGTGCCGAGCCGTCGCGAACTTCCAACGTGACTGCGGTATCGGTCGTCACATTATTAGGCCGCACCGTAAAGGTTGAGCCGCTGACGGTCGGGTTGGGAATAATGGTTGGATTCTGCGAGGCCACCGCATACGGTGTGCGACCGCCGGAAATGGTAAATGTTGTTGTCTCGTTGGGATATACGCTGGCCGTTGACGGTAGAACCGTCACGGGATTCTCCGGCGAGTTGGTCGGCGCGGCTGCACCACCACCGCCACAAGCGGTAAGGAAGGCCGCAGCACTCGCGGCCACCGATGCCGCCAACAGGCGCTTTATCCAGCGACGCTTTGTATCGAGATGGCTCATTTGAGCCGCATTGCCGGTAAGAAGTTGATTAGCCACGGCGTATCCCTCTTTTGTCATCGATTGAAGAAGAAACCTGCATTTTTACGGTTTTGCAAAATGTTCCGGTGAAGACCATGAATCACCTCTTTTGAAAACTGCAAATTTCTTCAAAATTATGAAGTTATCTCGCTTTATTAAAGCGCAACTTTCACTTAGTTGCAAGCGATTATGCGCTGATTTTGTGACGTTTTGAGCGACTTGGGGGATTTTGGCTGCCGCCATCAGGGGTCGGCTGCAAAATCAAGACAATCGGTGATCGGTTCGCCAAAGCCGCTGTGGATCTGCTGCCTTGGTACTTTTTGCCCAGTTTGGCCACACATTGGCCACAGGTTCGCGTGAATCCATTGATATAAGTCGGGTCCCGCCTTATTGCACCGCACCAATTAGCGCGCTATGATGCGTGTTGCCGGACAAGTCATTGTTTTTCAGCCAGTTGCGCCGCCACACCCCGTTGCCAGCCACGCTGAATCCGCCAAGGCCAAAAGCCGAATCTCCCGGACGTTGTCGCTCGCAAAAGCCGCCTGGTCGGTTTTTTTGCGTGAGAATGCAGATCAGATTCAAATGAGAGCCCGCTTTTGTCGCGCCACCGGATTTGTCGGTGTTCGGCGACACGGTCCGCGTTTATTGGAGATTTTTCGTTATGCCGCAGCCAACCGCACAATTGCCTTCTGACAAACCCGCCGAACAGGGGCTCTACAGTCCACGTAATGAACACGATGCCTGCGGTGTCGGATTTATCGCCCACATCAAGGGCAAAAAAACACATTCGATGGTTGCGCAGGGTTTAAAAATCCTCGACAACCTGTCGCATCGTGGCGCAACCGGATACGACCCGCTGCTTGGCGACGGTGCGGGCATTTTGATCCAATTGCCGGATTTGCATTTACGCCGTGCTTGCGGCAAACAGGGCATCACCTTGCCGGCGATCGGCCACTATGGCGTTGGCATGGTGTTTTTGCCACAGGAACCGGCCTCGCGCATGGCGTGTGAACAAGAAATTGAACGCGCCATTCATAACGAAGGCCAAATTCTGCTTGGCTGGCGCGATGTGCCGACCAATAATCATGGTCTGTCACAAGCCACCATTGCGGTCGAGCCGGTGATCCGCCAGGTGTTTGTCGCGCGCGGTGCCAGCGATATGTCGCAGGACGACCTCGAGCGCAAGCTGTACATCATCCGCAAAGGTGCCGGACACGCGATTCAGGCGCTCAACCTGCGTCACGGCAAAGAGTTTTATGTGTCGTCGTTCTCAACCCGCACCATTGTCTACAAGGGCATGTTGCTGGCAGATCAGGTCGGCAAGTACTACATCGATTTGCAAGACCCAGCCATGGTCACCGCCTTGGCGCTGGTCCATCAGCGTTTTTCGACCAATACCTTTCCAACATGGGATCTCGCGCATCCGTTTCGCATGGTCGCGCACAACGGTGAAATCAACACGCTGCGTGGCAACGTCAATTGGATCCGTGCGCGCCAACAGTCAATCGCCTCACCGATTCTCAAGGATGACCTGAAAAAAATCTGGCCGCTCATTTACGACGGCCAATCGGATTCCGCATCGTTTGATAACTGCCTCGAAATGTTGGTGATGGGCGGCTATTCACTTGCCCACGCGATGATGATGATGATTCCGGAAGCGTGGAGCGGCCACAAGTTGATGGACGAGGATCGCAAAGCCTTCTACGAATACCACGCGACATTGATGGAGGCATGGGACGGCCCGGCGGCGATGGCATTTACCGACGGCCGCCAGATCGGCGCGACGCTCGATCGCAACGGCCTGCGCCCGGCACGTTACATATTGACCGACGACGACATGGTGGTGCTCGCCTCCGAAGCGGGGGTGCTCGATATCCCGGAAGAAAAAATCGTCAAAAAATGGCGCTTGCAACCGGGACGCATGTTTCTGGTCGATATTGAACGCGGCAAAATCATCAGTGACGACGACTTAAAAAACGAACTCGCCACCGCCAAGCCTTACCGGGAGTGGGTCACGCAGGCGCGCATCCGTTTGGACGAATTGCCCGAACCCGCGCCGTCGGAACCGACCACGGTCAGCCTGCTCGATCGCCAGCAGGCATTTGGATACACCCAGGAAGACCTCAAAGTCATCATGGCACCGATGGTGCAAAACGGTATCGAGGCAACCGGCTCGATGGGTAACGATTCACCGCTGGCGGTGATGTCAGACAAGCCGCGCAATTTGTACCATTACTTCAAACAATTGTTTGCGCAGGTGACCAATCCGCCGATTGATCCGATTCGCGAAGAATTGGTGATGTCGACCGCCATCACCATCGGGCCACGGCCAAATCTGCTCGATATCGATCACACTGATCCGGGCCGCTGGCTTGAGGTGCCGCAACCAGTTTTAACCACCTCCGACATGGAGAAGATCCGCCACATCGATCTATTCACCGGTGGTTATTTGCGCAGCGAAGAGCTCGATATCACCTACCCTGCCGCGTGGGGGCCGGAAGGGATTGAAGCGGCCATGGCAAGTCTGTGTGCGCACGCCGAGGATGCGCTGCGGCTTGGCTTTAATTTATTGATCGTATCGGACCGCAAGATCGATGCGGAGCGTGTTGCCATTCCGGCGTTGCTTGCAGTCGGTGGCATTCACCAGCATCTGGTGCGCAAGGGCCTGCGAACCTCGACCGGGTTGGTGGTCGAAACCGGTTCGGCGC
>JANPDI010000075.1:0-10959 GCA_031431435.1 Burkholderiales bacterium | reverse complement strand
TAGAACTCGCGGCTGACGTCGTATCCCTGTGAGGTCAGCAGTCGCGCCAGTGTGTCGCCGATGGCCGCGCCACGGCCGTGGCCCACATGCAACGGCCCGGTTGGATTTGCCGAGACAAATTCAACCATGACTTTTTCGTGTTTGCCGACATCACTGGTGCCAAACTTTGCGCCACGCAGGGCGATATCGTTGACGATGCGTGTTTCTGCTTCGCGCGAAAGACGTACGTTAATAAATCCGGGGCCGGCGATCTCGGGTGTGCCGGCAAGCAGCGTCGAAACGGGCAGCGCCGCCACAATCGCTTCGGCGATCTCGCGCGGCTTTTTGCCGAGCTTCTTGGCCAGATGCAACGCACTATTGACGGCGTAGTGCCCGTGTTCCGGGTTTTTCGGTTTTTCAACCGCAATGGCAAACGGTGGCGTTTCATCTTGCAGTGCCGGGAACGCTGAAAAAAGCGCGGTCTGAAACAGGTCGGCAACGGCGGATTTGTTATCGGAAAAATGGGACATGGGCTGAATCAAAACGGAATGTCACATTATAGCCGGTGGGGGTGTCTCGCCGACCCGGTGCCTGAGTAATAAAACAAACAGTCGTTTATTGGCGGGCGCTTTCAGGCAAAACATGTTGAATATGCCCGCCAATAAACGAGTTTTAAACTTCAATTGGATCGACGTCGATCACCCACTTGACGTTGCGTTTATCACCGTCGCGTATGACCGCAATCCAAGCCGCCAGAAACTGCTGCAACCCGCCGCGTCGATCGGCTTGCACCATCAGTTGTTTGCGCGTGTAGCCGGCTTTGCGCTCGAGGGTTGAGGCAACCGGTTCCCAAATCCTGATGGCGTTGTCGGCGCCGTTGGTTGCGCCGGCCATCCCGGCCACAATTGTTCGTCCGCTTTGTTGTGCCTGCGTCAAAAAGTCGTCGAGCTTTGTAATGTCGCGTGATTCCGCTCGCAACAGCGCCAGATAACTGTACGGCGGTAAATGCATCACGCGTCGTTCGGCGAGGGCGACCTCAACAAACTGGTTGTAGTTGTGGCTGGCAACCGCTTGATAAACCGGATGCTCGGGAAAACGTGTCTGAATCAATACCCGCCCGGGCGCATCGGCGCGGCCTGATCGACCCGCGACCTGCACCATTTGTTGTGCCAACCGTTCGGCGGCACGGAAGTCGGCTGAAAACACCGCGCCATCGGCGTTGACCACACATACCAGTGTGAGCTTGGGGAAATCATGGCCCTTGGTGAGCATTTGTGTGCCGACCAAAACATCAATTTCGCCGTTTGCCGCCGCGGTAAATATTTTCTCCGCACTGCCGCGCCGGCGCGTCGCATCACGATCCACGCGCGTGATGCGTGCATTTGGCAGCGCCGCTTGCAGTGCAGCCTCAATACGTTCACTGCCCTGTCCTGCCGGATGTAAATCGGTCGAGCCGCAATCGCCGCAGGTGGTCGGTGCACGTGACTCCGCGCCACAATGGTGGCATTTCATCTTGTTCGCGGCGCGATGAAATACCATGCGTGCGCTGCAACGTTTGCATTCGGGCATCCAGGCGCAACTGCCGCACACCAGCGCCGGGGCAAAGCCGCGACGGTTGATGAACACCATCGCCTGTTCGCCGCGTTTGACGGTTTCATCGATGGCACGAAGCAGTGACCCGGTCAAACCATCCGGGGCTTTTTCGCTGTCGAGATGAATAAATTCAACCGTCGGCAAGACCGCGTTTTCAACCGCGCGGGCGGTAAGTGCCAAACGCGTGAAGCGACCGCGCGCAACGTTGTCGAGCGTTTCGATTGATGGTGTCGCCGAGCCCAGCACAATCGGGCAGCCGATCTGACTGGCACGAAAAACCGCGACATCTCTCGCGGAGTAGCGCACACCTTCCTGTTGCTTGTACGATTGATCGTGTTCTTCATCAACAATAATCAGACCCAGCTGCGGCATGGGGGTAAACACCGCCAGGCGTGTGCCGACAACGATATCGGCACGACCGTCCTGTGCGTCGCGCCATGCATTCAGCCGCGTAACGGCGGTCATGCCACTGTGCGCCGGTGCAATCCGGTGATGCGGAAAGCGGCCGGCGACATGCTTCAAAAATGCCGGTGTCAAATTAATTTCAGGCACCAGCACCAGCGCTTGTTGTTGACGCGCCAATGTATCGGCGATGGCGCGCAGATAAACCTCCGTTTTACCGCTGCCAGTTATGCCCTCCAGGACAAATCCGGTATAGCGCCGGTTTGAGGCGGTAATGGCATCAACGGCAACTTGTTGTTCTGCGTTGAGCAACGGCCCGGCTGGACCAGGTGCAATCACGTGTTGCCCACCGGAAACGTTCGCAGCGTCGGACGGCACGATTGTTTCAATTTTTACCCACGCCCGGTCGAGCAAGGTTGCGAGGGTGGCGCCGGCGCGTGTATGGCGTTGCCGCAATACTGTTTCGGCTACCGCGCCGCCACGCAAAAATTCCAACATGGCGCGTTGCGCGACCCTGCGGGCCGGCAGTGCCGCAATCGCCGCGCGACCGGTGTCGGTGATCAAGATTTGGTGCAGGGTTGATCGTGCGGTCTGGCGCAGCTTCGTATTGTTGCTTCCGGGGTCCGGTTGTTCTGGATTGCGCAACCGAGGCGGGATGACGTTGATGGCGATTTGACCAAACGGCGCGTGATAGTAGTTCTCGCAAAACCCGATAAGCGACATTAGCTCATCACCAAACGCCGGCATGTCCCGCCAGACGGCAACTGCCTGCTTGAGCCTTTCAGGTGGAACGTCGGTGGTATCGGCAATGGAGACGATGATCCCGACCATTTTTTTGCTGCCAAACGGCACAACGGCGAGACGCCCGACATCCGTTGCCAGAGCATCCGGCAGCGCGAAATCAAACCATTGTGCGAGCGGGACGTCGAGTGCAACCCGGCCAATTGTTGGCATCACAGCACAATCCCAGGATGGTCGATTGGGCCGTCAAAATCGATGAAAGCCCTTGCCAGACAAAGGTCTTCAGGTGTTGGTCGGCCCCGCCCGACGCCTGTGGATAACTTTGTGCATACATCACACCTTGCACACTGGTTACCGCCCGCCACAGAAAAATTTCTCATCGCTGCGCTGCAAAAAAACACTAAAAAATCATATTTATCAATCAGTTGCAGAAGGTTCTTCACAACGGGCGGGAGAAAGACGCTGGAAATGGCTTGAACGAAGGTGCTGTGCATAAGCAAGCGAAAATGTCACGCATCACAAAAAATATTTTTCTTGACTTAGGCTCTTTCAGGAGCCCTAGCACTGGCGCGGTGTACCGCGTGAACGAGTGCTTCGACATGCGCCGGATTGGTAAATTGGGAAATTCCGTGTCCCAAATTAAACACATGGCCATCGGCGTGTCCGTCGGCCGAGAACTCGTGCAAAACGCGCTGCGCCTCCATCTCAATGGTCGCCGGCGGCGCAAACAGGGTTGATGGATCGAGATTGCCCTGCAGCGCGACCTTTTGCCCGACCCGGCGTTTGGCATCGGTGAGATTGATGGTCCAGTCGAGTCCCAGCGCATCGGCGCCGCAATCGGCCATCGATTCGAGCCACAGCCCGCCGCCCTTGGTAAAAAAGATGCGCGGTACCACGCGGCCGTCCGCATGACGCTTTAGCCCGGCCATGATTTGCTCGACATACCTTAATGAGTAGGTCTGATAGGCCGCATGCGACAACATACCGCCCCACGTGTCGAACAGCATGACTGCCTGTGCGCCCGCGTCAATTTGCTCATTCAAGTACGCGATGACACTCGCGGTGTTTTTTTGCAGAATCGTGTGAAACAAATCGGGGCGCTGAAACATCATTGTTTTGGTCTGGCGGAAATCATCCGACCCGCCGCCTTCGATCATGTAACAGGCAAGCGTAAACGGGCTGCCGGAAAAACCGATCAGCGGGACACGGCCGTTAAGCGTTTTGCGAATTTGTGACACCGCGTCAAACACATATCGCAAGGAGGCCATGTCGGCAACAGGCAGGCGCGCAATATCCTCTTCGGTGCGCAACGGGCGCTCAAATTTTGGGCCTTCGCCGTCGGCAAAATACAGCCCGAGTCCCATCGCGTCCGGAATGGTCAAAATGTCGGAAAACAAAATTGCCGCATCGAGCGGAAAACGGTCGAGCGGTTGCATCGTCACTTCGGTGCAAAAATCCGGGTTCTTGGCGAGCCCCAGAAAGCTCCCGGCGATTTTGCGCGTCGCATTGTATTCGGGCAGATACCTTCCCGCCTGGCGCATGATCCAGATCGGCGTATAGGGTGTTGGCTCGCGCATCAGCGCGCGCAAGAAGACGTCGTTTTTGAGTGTGGACATGAGCAGGGATCAGGTGGGCGGCCTCGAATTGGGCGAGCCCTGCCATTATGTCATTGGTCATCGCGTGTTATTGCTTGGGCGTGAATTGGCACGCACACTGCAGAACAAATTAACGCGGCAACTGCGAGGCACCCATCAAGTATTCATCAACCGAACGTGCGCACTGGCACCCCTCGCGGGTTTGCCAACCCCCGGCCCATAGCACGAGTGATTGACGATGCTGCATATGATTTGAAGAATTTAACGAGGTTAGCGCCGGATATTTTGCACTATCATTGTTAAATGCCCCGTCGCCTGTGCATCCAATTCAACCAAGCCCCGCTGTACATTGTGCTGCGCGGGCATAGCCGTGAGGCTAGCTTCCTCGGTGAAGAAGACTACCAGTCCTACCTGCATTGGCTGAAATATTCGACGCTGAAAATCATCTAGCTGGCCTCCCACTGCCGTTAGGCAGCGGGGTTAAAGTGAGTTTGCGAACTTAACTTTTACCCAAGGAGGCCCCTTTAATTATGCTGTACCTACTGCTAGCGCTGGCAGACAGTCGACGTTACCGTCCCAAAACCTGAATGACCGGGGTTGGGGCCGTAGCCGCCGTCGTGATTCACCACAACGATCTTCTTGATGTCGCCACTGATATTCGGTCCGTTCTTGACGACGGTGGAAGTCACAACGACTGCGATATCTGCCGCAATTGTGGGCGGTGGATTCGAACTATTGCCCGGCAACGATTCCCATGTACCGCCGCAAAGAAGCGAGGCACGTGTGGCGAATCCCTTGAAGCTGGCGCGCGACGCACCTGGGCCGACGAAGCCGCTCATAATGTTGTTCTTCCACCATTGCGCGCCCCAGAAATTAACGATATCGCCGATTGCATGCGGTTCGGCGTCGCCGATGACGAACACCGGCAGGAGGGGTGGCGGCGGTGGCGGGCTGGTGGGGCAGAAGTTGACGACAGTGTTCGTCAAGGTCACTGCGCCGGTTCGCGCCGAGGTCGTGCCTGTTCCGCCGGCCAGGACTTGCCCGGCCAGATACCCGCGACTAATGGTGATGTCAGCACCGGCGAGAATATTTCCCGTAAAGGCAGAATCCGTCAGTGTCGCGGCCTGTGCAGTTACCCAAAGGACGTTGTTGTTGCACGTCGCACCGCCGGTCGTGACCACCGTAAAGTTGGTGCCGGTGAGCGCGCCCGTGCCGAGGGTCCCGATCCTGAATATCCAAGTATCGTTGGGTGACCCGACGAGCGTCAACGTAGCGTCCGTCACGGTTACTGCCGCGTCGTAACAATAAGTGCCGGGCGCAAGAAACGCTCCAGCCAGACGCACATTATTAAACTGGCATGGCGGCGCAGCCATGAAGCTGGCGTAGTCGGCGAGGAACGTCTGGTAAGCGGACTGGGCAATCGCGTCACCTTGGTGGATCGTCCCATTGATCAAGCAGGGACCGGTATTGGTGATCGTGCCCGCGTTGGCGAGGCCCACGTCGCCATTGACGGTAGAGGTGGTACACGTTACCGCTGCGCCAGCCAGCACAGCGAAATCCTGGGCGATTGCCGGGGATAGGCCGCCAACCAGTGAAACCGACGACACCAAACACGCGGAAAAATACTTCCGAATACAATTCATAACTTTTCTCCTTTGAGAAAAAATAAAGCGGAAAACGGCACCGCTCGCAGAGGACAACCATCCGGATGAAGTGTGCCAAGAGGAATTGATCAGGTCGATTGCGATATTTCATGACGGCTACCTCCAGTCAACGCGGGGCTAGCCGACGGTGTATCGCCCCGTCAACGTTGAAAGTATTGTCTGACCGAACGAGGCGGTCTGTGCGGTCACCCACGCGCGGGGAACATTTGTTTTTCCGGCAGCGGAAATTCTAAGAGGTCACGGAAATTCTTTGGGGTCAGGCGCGCAACAAATTTCTGCAGGAAGCTGTCTTTAAAAGAGAGAAGACCACCCCGAACGCCCGGCCTTGTGCTGGGCGTTTTCTTCTTAGCTGCTACGCGGCGCGCTGAATTCAGAATTAAATTGGTCAGCGTCGATTGTTTTGCGCTATTGACAATGAATAGGCTCCGACACTATTTAAGTGCGCGGTCGGCTACGCTTGTATGAGGGTCTGGATGTATCGCGGACGCAGAGGGTTGAAGCCGTGAAATATTCGATGCTGACTCCTCCAATTCGGCAATCGCCTACCGAGGCAACTGCGAGGCACCGATCAGGTATTCATCAACCGAACGTGCGCACTGGCGACCCTCGCGGGTTTGCCAACCCCGGCCCATACGACGAGTGACTGACCGCGCCGCACTGAGCCGGAAGTTGTCCGGGACGTACCTGCGTACGTCTCGGCCCGGCGAAGCACCCGCAGCCCTGCCGGGCAAGGGTGATAGGCAAGCGCCTACCGTGGCAACTCAGAAGCACCCATCAGGTATTCATCAACCGAACGCGCGCACTGGCGACCCTCGCGAATCGCCCATACGACGAGTGACTGACCGCGCCGCATATCGCCCGCCGCAAACACCTTTGGGTTGGTTGTTTGATAAGCCATCGTGCCTTCGGTGTTGGCCTTGACGTTCTGACGCTGGTCTTTTTCGACACCGAGGGCCGCAAACTGTTCGAGCAGGCCGCTTTGGGTCGGCCCCATGAAGCCCATTGCAAGCAATACCAGATCCGCTTTCATCTCAAACTCGGCGTTTGGCATTTCCTGCATCCTGCCATCGCGCCACTCGACTCGCGTGGCGATCAGTTTTTCGACCTTACCGTTGCTGCCGACGAATCGTTTGGTTGCCACCGACCAATCACGTGAGCAGCCTTCTTCGTGCGACGACGAGGTGCGCAGTTTGGTCGGCCAATAGGGCCACACCAACGGTTTATTTTCGTGTTCTGGCGGCATCGGCATCAATTCAAATTGTGTGATCGACGCGGCGCCATGTCGGTTTGACGTGCCGACGCAATCGCTGCCGGTGTCGCCGCCGCCAATCACAATAACGTGTTTGCCGGTGGCCATGATTTGTTCCGTTAACTTGTCGCCGGCCACCACCTTGTTTTGCTGCGGCAAAAAATCCATCGCAAAGTGCACACCCTGCAATTCACGACCGGGCACCGGCAAATCACGCGGCCATTCGGCACCGCCCGCCAACACCACCGCGTCAAAATCGTCCATCAACGCCGCAGCCGGCGTCGAGTTTGCCAAACCCGCACCGATATTCTGGCTGACGCGAAATTGCACACCTTCTGCCTGCATTTGTGTCACACGACGATCGATGTGCGACTTTTCCATCTTGAAATCGGGAATACCATAACGCAGCAATCCACCGACCCGGTCGCTTTTCTCAAACACAATCACACTGTGACCGACCCGCGCCAATTGTTGTGCGGTGGCGAGTCCGGCGGGGCCCGAGCCGACAACGGCAATGCGCTTGCCGGTTGTTTTTGACGGTGGTTGCGGCACCACCCAGCCCATCTCCCAACCCTTGTCGATAATGGCGTGTTCGATTGATTTGATACCGACCGCATCATCGTTGATGTTGAGCGTGCAGGCCGCTTCACACGGTGCCGGACAAACGCGCCCGGTGAATTCGGGGAAATTGTTGGTCGAATGCAGCGTTGTCAACGCTTCCTGCCAGTTCTGACGAAACACCAGATCGTTGAAGTCCGGAATGATATTGTTGACCGGACAACCGGTTTGGCAAAAAGGAATGCCGCAATCCATACAGCGCGCGCCCTGTTGTTTGGCATCCTCGTCAGAAAGGTGCAACACAAATTCCTGATAGTTTTTGACACGTTCGGCGGTCGGCAATGCCGGCTCGCTGAGGCGATCAAACTCGATAAATCCGGTGACTTTTCCCATGCTCAGGTGATCCTCTTGGTGAAACTTTAAGCGGCGGCTTTTTGGTTGGTTGGATGCGCTTTTTTCGCCGACAGTTCGGTCAGGGCGCGGCGATATTCGGTTGGCATGACCTTGACAAACTTCGGCAACCATACCGCCCAGTTGGCGAGGATGGTCTTGGCGCGTTCACTGCCGGTATAGCGGGCGTGATGTTCGACCAGTGACATCAGGATGTCGGTATCCGCCTTGCCCAAATGCGCATCAGGCCCGGCTTTGTCGGCGAGTGGTTCAATGGCGACCATCGCGGTGTTGCAGCGCTTGTCAAACAGGCCATCCTCATCAAGTACGTATGCCACACCGCCTGACATGCCGGCGGCAAAATTGCGCCCGGTCTTGCCGAGTACCACGACCGTACCGCCGGTCATGTATTCACAACCATGGTCACCAGTGCCCTCAACCACCGCCGACGCGCCGGAATTGCGCACACAAAAGCGTTCACCCGCCACACCACGGAAATACGATTCACCGGCAATGGCACCATACATCACGGTGTTGCCAACAATGATATTTTCAACCGGGTCACCCTTGAACGCCGCATGCGGGCGGACGATTATCTTGCCGCCGCTCAAACCCTTGCCGACGTAGTCATTTGCCTGGCCGGTGAGATCCAGCGTGACGCCGCGCGCCAGAAAGGCGCCGAAACTCTGGCCGGCAGTACCGGTCAGCTTGACGCTGATGGTGTCTTCGGCAAGTCCGGCGTGTCCATAACGCCGCGCCACTTCGCCCGACAACATCGCGCCAACCGTTCGATTCAAGTTACGCACACTGGTGGAAATTACCACCTTTTCTTTTTTCTCCAGCGCGGTTGCGGCCTCGGCAATCAGCTGATTGTCGAGCGCCCCCTCCAGACCGTGGTCCTGCGTTTCGGTATGCAGACGTGAAACATCTGCCGGCATGTCAGGCAGATGGAAAATTTTTGAAAAATCGAGTCCTTTGGCCTTCCAGTGATCGACGCCTTTGCGGGTATCGAGCAAATCCGCGCGGCCGATCAGTTGGTTAAAGCTGCGGATCCCAAGGCTGGCCATGATCTCCCGAACTTCTTCGGCGACAAAAAAGAAGTAGTTCACAACGTGTTCGGGCTGCCCGGAAAATTTCTTCCGCAACAACGGATCTTGGGTGGCGACACCGACCGGACAGGTATTGAGGTGGCATTTGCGCATCATGATGCAACCTTCGACCACCAGCGGCGCGGTGGCAAAGCCGAATTCATCCGCGCCCAGCAATGCACCGATGACCACGTCGCGCCCGGTCTTGAGTTGGCCGTCAACCTGCACAGCAATGCGGCCACGCAAACGGTTCAGCACCAATGTTTGCTGGGTCTCAGCCAGCCCCAGCTCCCACGGTGTGCCCGCGTGTTTGATCGATGACACCGGCGATGCGCCGGTGCCGCCGTCGTGTCCGGCGATGGTGACGTGGTCGGCCTTGGCTTTGGCCACACCTGCGGCAACCGTTCCCACGCCGACTTCGGAAACCAGCTTGACCGAGATCGATGCGCGTGAATTGGCGTTCTTCAAATCGTGAATCAATTGCGCCAAATCTTCGATCGAATAAATATCGTGATGGGGTGGCGGTGAAATCAGCTCGACCCCCGGCGTCGAAAAACGTAATTGGCCGATGTATTCGGAGACCTTGTGACCGGGCAATTGGCCGCCTTCACCCGGCTTGGCGCCTTGCGCCATCTTGATCTGAATTTGATCGGCCGATTGCAAATATTCAGCGGTCACCCCAAAACGTGCAGAAGCAACCTGCTTGATTTTGGAGCGCAATGAATCGCCTTTTTTCAGCGGGCTCGAGGCAATATCAGCGACCACCGCGTCACCGAGCTTGCTCTTGAGTGATTCGCCATCCTGTGCAATTGGAATAAAGCGCTTCGGATCCTCGCCACCTTCACCGGTATTGGATTTGCCGCCGATGCGATTCATTGCCACAGCCAGGGTGGCATGTGCCTCGGTTGAAATCGAGCCCAGCGACATGGCGCCGGTGGCAAACCGCTTGACGATATCTTTGGCGGACTCGACTTCGGCAATCGGCACCGGTGGGCCGACCGGCTTTAAATCAAACAGGCCGCGCAGGGTCATGTGGCGGCGCGTCTGGTCGTTGATGATCTTGGCGTATTCCTTGTATGTATCGTAGGAGTTATTGCGTGTTGAATGTTGCAACTTGGCAATCGCATCCGGCGTCCACATGTGTTCTTCGCCGCGCACGCGGTAGGCGTATTCACCACCGGCGTCGAGTTGGGTGCGCAGCACCGGGTCGTCACCAAACGCCTTTTGATGCAGGCGCATGGCTTCTTCGGCAATTTCAAAAATGCCGATGCCTTCGATGTTTGACGCGGTGCCGGTGAAATACTGTTTGATGAATGCCGACGACAAGCCGACGGCTTCAAAAATTTGCGCGCCGCAATAACTCTGATAGGTTGAAATACCCATTTTCGACATCACTTTGAGCAGGCCCTTTGAGATTGCCTTGATGTATTTTTTCTCGGCCTCATGCTGGTCGTAGTCACCAATGTAGCCATGTAAATGATGCAGCGTCTCGAGCGCGAGATACGGATGCACGGCGGCGGCGCCAAAGCCACCCAGCAGCGCAAAGTGATGCGTCTCGCGCGCCGAACCGGTTTCGACCACCAACCCGGTCGAGGTTCGCAGGCCCTTGCGCACCAGATGCTGGTGAATGCCACCGACTGCAAGCAACGCCGGAATGGCAACACGCTCCGCATCGATCTTGCGGTCCGATACGATCAATA
>JANPDI010000074.1:0-4353 GCA_031431435.1 Burkholderiales bacterium | reverse complement strand
GCCTGTTTCTTGATAATAACTTTCGATACTCTTGGGCAGGTCCAGGTGCGCGACAAACCGCACGTCCGGTTTATCAATGCCCATGCCAAAGGCGATGGTGGCAACCACAATGATCCCGTCTTCGCGAATAAATCGTTGTTGATTGCGGGTGCGGATGTCACCGCTCAACCCGGCATGGTAGGCGAGTGCGGTGTACCCGCGTTCATTCAGGCGCTCGGCGGTGGCCTCGACTTTCTTTCGCGACATGCAATAAACGATGCCGGCCTCGCCCTTGTGGTCGCCGAGAAATTCAAGCAGCTGCGCCAGCCCATCGGTTTTTTGTGTGATGCGATAACAAATATTCGGCCGGTCAAAGCTGGTAATAAATTGTTTGGCGTTTGCCAGCGATAACCGTTCGATGATTTCGGCACGGGTTGGTGCATCGGCGGTCGCCGTCAGCGCGATACGCGGAACATCGGGAAATCGCTCGTGCAATATGCTGAGTTCGCGGTATTCAGGCCGGAAGTCGTGCCCCCATTGGGAAACACAATGGGCTTCATCGATGGCGAACAAGGCCAGGCTGGACTGCGAAAGCAATTGCAGGAAGCGCGGTGTCAGCAGGCGCTCCGGTGCCACGTAGAGCAGATCCAGCTCGCCGTTGAGTAATGACTGCTCGACTTTTGCCGCGCCAGCCGCATCAAGTGTTGAATTCAGAAATGCGGCCCGCACGTCGAGCTGACGCAACGCCGCAACCTGATCCTGCATCAACGCGATCAGCGGCGATATCACAATGCCGGTGCCGGTCCGGACCAACGACGGCACCTGATAACAAAGTGATTTGCCGCCGCCGGTCGGCATCAACACCAGCGCGTCGCCGCCGCCAATCACGTGTTCAACTATGGCACCCTGATTCAGTCGAAAGTCTGAATAGCCAAACACACGATTGAGAATGTCGCTGGCGTCGGGTTGTACTGAAGTGGTCATGCCGGCGATGGTATCACTCGAAAGTTGGTTTTGAGGATTGCTGTCGCTGCCGCGTAAAATAGATCCATGTCTGATTCACCCGAACGCACAGCGCGTCGATCCGGGGCGTCAAGTCCGCCCGCGCCATCGACACCACGGAATGTGCCAAAAAACCCAATTGTCGATCATTTGCTGCTGGCCGATCGCGGACGGCTTATTGCGCTCGATAAAAAGCGCCGCGAATTGCAGCGTGCAAACAAGTCTTCCGAGCAGATCGCGCAAATCGACACGCAGCTGGCGGACCTGCACGCCGCCGCGTTGCAACGCCTGCAGCACCGACAGGCACGCCATGCGCTGATCGCCCATCCGACATTTGATGATGCGCTGCCAATCGCGGTAAAACGCGCCGAGATTGCCAGGCTGATTCAGGATAACCAGGTTGTCATCGTTTGTGGCGAGACCGGCTCGGGCAAAACCACCCAGCTACCCAAAATCTGTCTTGAACTTGGTCGTGGCGTTCATGGCATGATCGGCTGCACCCAGCCGCGCCGCATCGCCGCACGCACATTGGCATCACGCCTCGCGCATGAGTTAAAACAGACCGGCCAACATACGGTCGGCTACAAGATACGCTTCAATGACAAAACCACCGACGACACGTTCGTCAAGGTGATGACCGATGGCATCCTGCTGGCGGAAACCCACAGCGATCGCAATTTGTGGGCATACGACACCATCATTATTGACGAGGCACACGAACGTAGCCTCAACATTGATTTTTTGCTCGGTTACATCAAGCAGCTGATGGTCAAACGGCCGGATTTAAAGATTATTGTCACGTCCGCCACCATTGACCCCAAGCGCTTTTCCGATCATTTCAACGGGGCGCCGGTGATTGAGGTGTCCGGGCGCACCTATCCGGTCGAGGTGCGTTACCGCCCGGAACACTTTCTGGATGATGCCGAGGACGCGGTTGAAATTGAAGACGCGGTGACCCGCGCGGTCGACGAACTCTTCCATGAAACAAACGATGGCGATGTGCTGGTGTTCCTGCCGGGCGAGCGCGAGATTCGCGATACCGCCGAGGCGCTTCGCAAGCATCATCCGCAGCATACCGAGGTACTGCCCTTGTTCGCGCGCCTGTCCAACGCTGAACAGGATCGGATCTTTGCGCCATCGTCGTCAAATCGCCGCCGTATCGTGCTCGCCACCAACGTGGCGGAAACGTCGCTGACCGTACCCGGGATTCGGTATGTGATTGATACCGGTGTGGCGCGTGTGCATCGCTACAGCCCACGGCAGAAAATTGACATGTTGCAAATTGAGCCGGTCTCGCAGGCGTCCGCCATGCAACGTGCCGGCCGCTGCGGGCGGGTGGCGGCGGGCATTTGTATCCGGCTTTATGCTGAAGAGAATTTTGTCGCGCGACCACAATTTACGACGCCGGAGATTTTGCGGACATCGCTTGCCAGCGTCATCCTGCGCATGAAGGCGCTGGGTTTGGGCGACGTGGCAAATTTCCCGTTTGTCGAGCCGCCAAGTCCGCGCATGATTGACGACGGCTATCGGCAGCTGTTTGAGTTGGGTGCGGTTGACGAGGCCAAAAATATTTCGCCGCTGGGCTGGAAGCTGGCCAAGTTTCCGGTCGATCCCGCCATCGCGCGCATGCTGGTAGCCGCCGAAAAAGAGGGTTGTCTCGGCGACGTGTTGATCATCGCATCCGCGCTGACGGTGCAGGATCCGCGTGACCGGCCGATGGATAAACAAGAGCAGCACACAGCCGCCCACGAAAAATTTGCGCATGCACAATCCGAATTTTTGACGTACGTGAACTTATGGCGCTTTTATGAGGATGCGATCAAACATAAACAGTCGCATCGCAAGCTCGATATCCTGTTGCGTGAAAATTTCCTGTCACCGATGCGCATGCGCGAGTGGCGGGATGTGCACGCGCAGTTGGCCGAGCTGTGTGGATCGTTGGGCATGCACGTCGGCGCGCAATCACCGGCCAAGGGTGCACCGCGTGATTTATCAGTTCAGGGGCCGGTTGCGCCGCCCGCGATTGCGAGCGGGCCTGCTGTGGCTGAGCAGGGCGGCGCCGGAAACAAGCAGGCAGCCGTGCGCTATGAAAGTGTTCACCGCGCACTGTTGACCGGCATCATCACCAACGTCGGTACCAAATCCATCGAGGGTAATGACTATGTCGCGCCGCGCGGGATGCGGTTTCATCTGCCCAAGCGTACCCGCGATCACGCCGCCCAAAAGAAGGAGCGGATGAAGTGGCTGATGGCGGCCGAATTAACCGAGACCACGCGTATCTACGCCCGCACCATTGCCACCATTGAGCCGGAGTGGATTGAACAACTTGCCGGCCATTTGGTGACACGTTCCCACTACGACCCGCACTGGGAGCGCAAGTCGGGGCAGGTGGTGGCGTTCGAGACGGTTTCGCTTTATGGTTTGGTCATCAACGCGCGCCGCCGCATCCACTACGGCGCGATCAACCCGAAAGAGGCGCGCGAAATTTTTATCCGGCAGGGTTTGGTGGCGGGCGAGGTTGATACCCACGGAAAGTTTTTGCGCATGAATCTTCGCCTGATCGACGAAATCGAGGATATCGAAGCCAAGGCGCGGCGGCAGGATGTGCTGGTTGATGACGAGGATATGTTCCAACTCTACGATAGCGTGATTCCGCCAGACGTCATCACCATGGTCGCCTTCGAGCGTTGGCGCAAGGATGTCGAAAAGATCAAGCCGGACACGCTCGAATTTACCCGCGAGCAACTCATGCGGCGCGGTGCGGATGATATTACCTTTGATCTTTTTCCAAAGACCCTCAAGTACAAGGGTGCCGCATATCCGTTGCAGTATCGGTTTGAACCGACCCATCCAATGGACGGCGTAACGATCACACTGCCGGTATCTGTTATCAACCAGGTCAATGCCGCCCGCTTTGAGTGGCTGACAATGGGCATGCTGCGTGAAAAGGCGCAAGCGTATTTCAAGTCGCTGCCGCAACGTATCCGCAGTGCGCTGGTGCCGGTGCCCGATACGGTCAGCGACTTCATTGCCTATGCGACAGACAAACCGGGGATGAATGATTTGTCCGCGGCGGATGCGCCGATGATCGATGTCATGACACGCTTTTTATTGCGTGAAAAGGGCATTGACGTGCCGAGGGATGCTTGGGACGTTTCCCCTGAAGCCGGTCGGGTGGCGACGCACCTTTACATGAATTTCAGGGTGACCGATGCGGATGGCAAGGAACTCGCGATGTCGCGTGACTTTGCCGGGTTGCGCGCGCAGTTTGCGGATGCCTCTAAAACCGTGTTCTCAACGCTGCATCGCAATCGGATGGAGCAGGACGGTCTGCTTGGCTGGCCGCAGGATTTGAACGAACTGCCTGAGACC
>JANPDI010000073.1:0-4998 GCA_031431435.1 Burkholderiales bacterium | reverse complement strand
GCAGGACACCGAGGACACGCTGGCGCTGATTCACGCGGTCGAACTGCTTTGGCAGAAATATCCCGCCAGAAAGTCCGCCAAACCGTTACAGGTTGCCCTCACCCTCAGCGATCTGCGGCCGGAAGCAACGGCGAATTTTTCGCTGTTCGGTGAAGCGGAAGCCACCGAGAAAAAGCGCCTCAACGCCGCCATCGATTCGCTCAATACCCGCTATGGCAAACGTGCGGCATACTTTGGCGGCGCCCATCGTGCCCTCGACCATGGCCGGCTGGCGATTGCGTTTAACCATATTCCAGACGTTGAAACGGAAAGCTAATGACCCTCGAAAATAATGTCACCATCATCACCGGTGCCTCGACCGGCATTGGCGAAGAGCTCGCCTATCAGCTTGCCCACAAAGGTGCACATCTGGTGCTGTCGTCCCGTCGGGTGGATGAATTGGAGCGCGTCGCCGACAAGGTGCGTGAGATCGGCAAAACCAGCGGCTCAAGAGCGACTGTGATTGCCTGTGATGTCGCCATCGCCGACGACTGCAAACATTTGATTGACGCCACCGTTTCAGAGTTTGGCGGCATCGATACCATTGTGCTCAATGCCGGCATGACCATGTGGGCAAAATTTGCCGACATCAAAGACATGGGAATTGTTGAACGCATCATGCAGGTCAATTACATGGGTGCCGTGTACTGCACCCATTACGCGTTGCCGCATTTGACCCGCGCCAAGGGGCGCATTGTCGGCGTCGCCAGTCTGACCGGCCTGGTCGGTGTACCCACACGTACCGCCTACGCAGCGAGCAAACACGCCATGCGCGGCTTTTTTGACTCATTGCGTATTGAGCTCGCCGCAACCGGCGTGTCGGTGACCATGATCTACCCCGGCTTTGTCGCGACCGGTATTCGGGAAAACGCAACCGGTGCCGACGGCAAGCCGGCGAAGATAGATCCGGTAAACAAAGACGATGTCATGAGCGTCGAACAATGTGCCGGTATCATGGTGCGCGCTATTGAGTCGCGCAAACGCGAAGTGGTCATGACTGCCAAAGGCAAACTCGGGCAGTGGTTGAAACTGATTGCGCCGTCGTTGATCGACGGCATGGCCAAACGCGCAGTCGAGGGCAATCAGAAATACGTCGAATCAAAATAGCCAACGCGCATTGGGAACTTCTAAAAACCTCAAAACGACCTTCCCCTGCGCAGGCAGGGGCCCAATTTTTATCGTGGTATCAATTGCATTCCATCGTCGGTACCGGGCTTGATTGCAGCGTATCCCGCGGGACGCAGCTAAAGGAAAGGTTTTTTGACGTTCCACAACAAAAAACCCGCCATTCCACGGACATCTTCAGGCAAAAATGCCCGAAAATGCCCGTCTATTAATCACTTTTAAAACACGCAAACATCATGGACGTTACCGTTTGGTTTGCTTACTTCATTGCCACCGTGATCATTTGTGTGTCGCCCGGCCCCGGCGCGTTGTCGAGCATGTCGGCGGGGATGAAATATGGCTTCACGCGCGGCATGTGGAATCTCGCCGGGTTGCAAGCGGCGATTGCGGTCAACGTGTTCGCCATCTGGTTGGGGTTGGGCGCGTTATTGGTCGCCTCGACCACTGCATTCGACGTGATGAAGTATCTCGGCGCGGCCTATCTGGTTTATCTCGGCATCCAAAAATTTCGGGAAGAACCGGTGCCATTCGAACAAATTGCCGCGGCAACCAACTTCAAAGACGCCACGCCATTTGGCATTTTTAAGCAGGGGCTATTGGTCAATCTCACCAATCCGAAGGGTTTACTGTTCCTGGCCGCAGTGCTGCCTCAGTTTGTCGACCCGGCCCGACCCACCGCCATTCAATACGCAATCCTTGGCGGCACCATGATCGTGGTGGATGTGCTGGTGATGATTGGTTATACCGCGCTTGCGTCGACGATTCTGCGCATGCTCAAAGACCCCAATCACATTCGTTGGACCAATCGTGGCGTCGGCAGTTTATTTGTGGCGGCGGGTGGGGCGTTGGCGGTGTTTAAGCGGACCAACTGACGTCATTTACATTCGGCGCTATTTTGCGTCCGGACGAAACCGTCATCAATTTTTCCCACCAAACACCAACGCCAAAAACAACAAGAACAAGATTCCCATCACCAGGAAAAAAATCTTCCACCCCGACTTGGGTGATTCACCCTCAACTTCACCGGTCTGCCCGTTCACGACAAACCGATAGGTCTTGCCGCTGAACAAATACGCCGACACCCACATCGGCAGCAGAATATGTTTGAAGGTCAAATGACTGTAGCGGGTGTTGAAGCTGGTGATGCGCTGACGGTCGCCACCGATGTCCCGGCGAATCAGTGATTGCACGGCCGCATCAATTTGTTGTTTGCCCTGCACAAATGCGGATTTGAGATTCACTGAATACGCCTCGGCCTGAAAGCCGGTGATGTACTCTTCCTGATATGGCACCAGCTCGCCGGTATTCCAGGTGCGAAGTTTCGAGGAAAACGCACTCATGATGGCCGAACCAATTGCCCCGCCGCCACTGATGCCGATGTTTGTGCCACCCTGATCGTTGGTGCCAAATGCCGTTCTGGAACCCGACACCAACACATCGTTGTGGAAAAAAGAAACATTGCCGGACACACTGGTCCAATCGGTGATGGTGCGTGTCTGGGTGACGCGCTCGCCACTCGAATTGGTGGTCGTATAACTTTCGGTGCGGTCGTCGCCACGCTGCCCGGCGTAGTCGGTACTGGTATTGGCGTCAAACGTCCAGAACGGCACATACAAGCCCTTGATGCCGCCGTCGCTCTGCGCATATTTCTTCAGCGCATTGGGCGCCATCCACAGGCCGCGCAGCCACGCCCGCCATTTATCCTGCGCCTGCAGCTTGGTGATTTTGAACGGCACCAGTGACTTCGGTTTGATCTGGCGTTGTGCGTAACTTTGGCTGGTGATCGGTGTGCCGCAAAAAATGCACGCCGAGGCATACAGATTGGCCGGCAAGGTTTGTTCGCCGCCGCAGTTCTTGCACTTCAGGTGTTCTTGATCATGCGTTTCGTGTTCCGCTTCGAGTTTTGTCAACCAGGCGTCGAGATCAAGCTCTTCGACAATCGTGGTTTCTTCATCAAATTCATTGGCCGCACCACAAAAATCACATTTCAGGCTGGTGGTGCCGGGCAAAAACGACAATTTTGCCCCACACGATTTGCAGGGAAACGCGCGCGCTTTTTCGGTCAACGCATCAAGCGTGGTTTGTGACGCGTTGGGGTTTTCCATCAGCTTTTTGCAGGGCGCAGACGACCCATCGACAGGCAGTCAACAAATTCACCGTGACGAAACGAATCCTGCGGATGCGTGCCTTCAACAACAAACCCAAACTTCTGATACAACGCGATACCCGCTTTGTTATCGACATATACCACAAGCTCCAGCCGCGAATACTGCAACCAGTTGTCGGCGAGATCCAGCGCGGCGGCCATTAATGCACTGCCGACGCCTTTGCCGTGATAGGCGTCGTGTACCGCCATACCGATGGCACCGACATGGCGTCGGCGAAGCTGCTTCGCGGCCGGGTGCAAACCCAAGTTGCCGACCACCTTGCCATCAACCACCGCGACCAGCATATGGCTGCCCGCCGGAAACTCGGCGAGACGCGTTTTCCACAGATCGAGCGACGCCAACGGTAATTGCAGCGTATTCGCCTGCGCGATCGGCTGCGACATGACCTCGCAAACAGCGGCGTAGTCCGACGGTTCGACGGCACGAATGGTGATGTTCATATTGGGCAATCTCGCACCCGCGCTGCCGTGCGGCAACGCGGGAATGGGTTTAGCCTGCCGGTGGCAACGGTGGCGGTGTGTTGGCGAACAGCGACGCGAGCTCGGTAACCTCACCGGCTTTCACCCATTGCGCCATGCCGTTTTTCCAGACCAGCGTATCGCGTTTTAACTGCCCGCCGCTGGCTTGTGATTGCAACGCAATCAAATCAAACGGCCCGGTTTGTGCACCGCCGATGGCAATATGAAACGCCACCGCGGTCGGCAACGGTGGTGGCGCACCGGCGCCACTTGCATTCATGGCACCACCCATCTGGTTGGCCATCTGTGCGCCCATGGCAAAACCCGCACCGAGACCCATGCCCGCACCCGCCGCCGAGTTTGGTGTGGTGGCGGCATCACGAATCGCGCTCGCCGTTTCGTACTGTGTGTAGGCTTGTAAATTGCCCACCGCCGCAATCGCACCGCGTTTGTCGATGGCTTTTTCGACTTCTTCCGGCAGGCCGATATCCTGCACCTGCACTTCACAAAGCTCCAACCCCATCGCCTCAAAATCAGCCCCAATGCGCGTGCGCAACATGGTGCCCATTTCGGTCACTTTGGCTTCCATGTCGATGACGGAAATGCCCAACTCCGGCATCACTTCCTTGATGCGCAGACCGATCTTGCCACGCAAATTTTCCTGCACCTGCTCGGTGGTGAAGCGCCCTTCGGTGCCGGAAATATCCTTGATAAAAATGCCGGCGTCCTTGACACGAATGGTGTAAATACCAAACGCGGTGGCGCGCACAATGCCGAATTCCTTGTCTCGCATGGTGGCCGGGCCGGGTGTACCCCATTTGAGATCGGTGAATTTGCGTGTGTTGACAAAATACACTTCCGCCTTGAACGGCGATTCAAAACCGTACTTCCAGCCCTTGAGCGTGGACAGAATCGGCATATTCTGGGTGGTCAACGTATGCATGCCCGGCTTGAACACATCCGCCAGCTGGCCCTCGTTGATAAACACCGCCATCTGGCCTTCACGCACCGTCAGCTTGGCACCGTACTTGATCTCGTTATTGTGGCGCTCGTAACGATAGACAAGCGTGTTGGACGAATCATCCAGCCACTCGATAATGTCGATCAGTTCGCCGGTGAGTTTTTTGACCCAGTCAATCATGTGGTGCTCTCCTTATGTGCCTTTTGCAAAGAGGCTTAACCGCGCCGTCAATTGTAAAGCGGACGGC
>JANPDI010000072.1:0-3633 GCA_031431435.1 Burkholderiales bacterium | reverse complement strand
GAATCGTTGCCGGGCAATAGTTCGAATCCACCGCCCACAATTGCGGCAGATATCGCAGTCGTTGTGACTTCCACCGTCGCCAAGAACGGACCGAATATCAGTGGTGACATCAAGAAGATCGTTGTGGTGAATCAGGACGGCGGCTACGGTCCCAACCCCGGTCATTCAGGTTTTGGGACGGTAACGTCGACTATCTGCCAGCGCTAGCAGTAGGTACAGCATAATTAAAGGGGTCAGCAATTAAAGCGGTCAGCGTCAAATATTTAAGCCAATGCAGGTAGGACTGGTAGTCTTCTTCACCGAGGAAGCACGCCTCACAACTGTGCCCGCGCAGCAAAATGTACAGCGGGGCTTGGTTGAATTGGATGCACAGGCGACGGGGCATTTAACAATGATAGAGCAAAATATCCGACGCTAACCCCTTTAAATTCCCTTTGAATTCACCCCTTTGAATTCTTTAAACCACATGCGGCGCGGTCAGTCGCTGGTGGTATGGGCCGGGGTTGGCAAACCCGCGAACAGCGGCAATGTGCGCGTTCGGTTGATAAATACCTGACGGGTGCCTCGCAGTTGCCGCGTTAATTTGTTCTGCGGTGTGCGTGCCAATTCACACCCAGGCAATAACACCCAATGACCAATGACATAATGGCAGGGCGCGCCTAATTCGAGGCCGCCCACCTGATCCCTGCTCATGTCCACACTCAAAAACGACGTCTTCCTGCGCGCGCTGATGCGCGAGCCAACACCCTATACGCCGATCTGGATCATGCGGCAGGCGGGGCGTTATCTGCCTGAATACAACGCAACGCGCAAAATTGCCGGGAGTTTTTTAGGGCTTGCGAAGAACCCGGACTTTTGCACCGAAGTGACGATGCAACCGCTCGACCGATTTCCGCTTGATGCGGCAATTTTGTTTTCTGACATTTTGACCATTCCGGATGCGATGGGACTCGGGCTGTATTTCGCCGACGGTGAAGGCCCAAAATTTGAGCGCCCGTTGCGCACCGAAGAGGATATTGCGCGCCTGCCTGTCGCTGATATGGCGACATTGCGATACGTGTTTGATGCGGTGTCGCAAATTCGCAAAACACTTGACGGTCGTGTCCCGCTGATCGGTTTTTCCGGCAGCCCGTTTACGCTTGCGTGTTACATGATCGAAGGCGGCGGGTCGGATGATTTCCGCCAGACCAAAACAATGATGTTTCAGCGCCCCGATTTGTTTCACACGATTTTGCAAAAAAACACCGCGAGTGTCATCGCCTACTTGAACGCGCAAATTGACGCGGGTGCACAGGCAGTCATGCTGTTCGACACCTGGGGCGGTATGTTGTCGCATTCGGCATATCAAACCAACTCATTAAGGTATGTCGAGCAAATCATGGCCGGGCTAAAGCGTCATGCTGATGGCCGTGTGGTGCCACGCATCTTTTTTACCAAGGGCGGCGGGCTGTGGCTCGAATCGATGGCCGATTGTGGCGCCGATGCGCTGGGACTCGACTGGACCATCAATCTCACCGATGCCAAACGCCGGGTCGGGCAAAAGGTCGCGCTGCAGGGCAATCTCGATCCATCGACGCTGTTTGCGCCACCGGCGACCATTGAGATGGAGGCGCAGCGGGTATTGCAGGAGTTTTCGGCCGACGGGCACGCCGATGGCCATGTGTTTAATTTGGGACATGGCATTTCGCAATTTACCAATCCAGCTCATGTCGAAGCACTCGTTCACGCGGTACACCGCGCCAGTGCTAGAGCCCTCGAAAAAGCCTAAGTCAAGAAAAATATTTTTTGTGATGCGTGACATTTTCGCTTGCTTATGCACAGCACCTTCGTTCAAGCCATTTCCAGCGTCTTTCTCCCGTCCGTTGTGAAGAACCATCTGCAACTCATTGAGAAATATGATTTTTTAATGTTTTTTTGCAGTGCAGCGATCAGAAATTTTTCAGTTGCGGGCGGTAACCAATGCCCAAGGGGTGATGTATGCACAAAGTTATCCACAGGTGTCGGGCCGGCCCGACCAACGCCTGAAGACCTTTGTCTGGCAAGGGCTTTCAACGATGTTGACAGCCGAATCGACCACCCTGGGTTAGTGCGGTGAAGCCAACAATTGCCCGGGTTGCGCTCGACGTTCCGCTCGCACAATGGTTTGATTTCGCGCTGCCGGACGCGCTGGCAACGGATGTCGGGCGTCTCGTCGTTGTGCTGTTTGGCAGCAAAAAAATGGTCGGGATCATCGTCGACATTGCCGATAGCACCGACGTTCCACCTGAAAAGCTCAAGCAGGTAGTCGCCGTCTGGCGGGATTTGCCGGCGCTCAGTGCTGAGTTGATGTCGCTCATCGGTTTTTGCGAGAACTACTATCACGCGCCGTTTGGGCAAATCGCCATCAACGTGATCCCGCCACGGTTGCGCAATCCGGAACAACCGGACCCCGGAAGCAACAATACCAACCTGCGCCAGAACACACGATCAACCCCGCGGCAAATCATGATCACCGAAGCCGGTCGCGCGGCGATCACCGGGCTGCCAACCCGCAGCGTCGCGCAACGCGCCATGTTGGAATTCTTGCAAGACGGGGCGTTAGCCGAAACAGTATTGCGGCAACGCCATACACGCGCCGGCGCCACGCTCGCAACCTTGCTAGACCGGGCATGGGTAAAAATTGAAACAATCGTGCCGGCCGACGCTGCGAACGTTTCCGCTGGGCAACACGTGATTGCACCTGGCCCAGCCGGGCCGTTGCTCAACGCAGAGCAACAAGTTGCCGTTGATGCCATTACCGCCTCAAACGGGCGGTATACCGGATTTGTCCTGGAGGGCATTACCGGCAGCGGTAAGACCGAGGTTTATCTGCGCGCCATTGCCGACGCATTGGCGCGTCAACAACAGGCGCTGGTGCTGGTGCCTGAAATCAACTTGACACCGGCATTTTTGAAACACGTTGTCGGCCGCTTTCCGCATCATCGGATTGCACCGGCGCACAGCGGCATGACCGCCCTCACCCGCCTCAATGCCTGGCGTGAGGCGCAAGACGGTGTTGCCGATATTGTCATCGGCACACGGCTGGCGGTGTTTACGCCGATGCCGCGGCTGGGCCTGATTATTGTTGATGAAGAACACGATCAATCGTTCAAGCAACAGGAAGGCGTGCGTTATTCCGCGCGCGACGTCGCGGTGTTTCGCGCCAGTCAGGTCAATTGCCCGATCGTGCTGGGCTCGGCAACACCGTCGATTGAAACGCTCGATAACGTCGCGCGGGGTCGCTTCACGCGTTTGGCGCTCACCGCGCGCGCGGTTGAAAACGCGGTGTTGCCGACAGTTGAATTTATTCATCTCGACAGCGAAAAAGCCCCGGATGGTTTGACCCAATCGCTGCTTCGCGCCATCGACGCAACCGTCAAACGCGGTGAGCAGGCGATGGTGTTTATCAATCGCCGCGGCTTTTCCCCGGCGCTGGTATGCGGTAGCTGTGTATGGATGCCGGAATGCAAGCGCTGTAGCGCACGCATGGTTTTTCATCGCGCGGCGAACAAGATGAAATGCCACCACTGCGGCGCGGAGTCACGTGCGCCAACCACCTGCGGCGATTGCGGCTCAACCGATTTGCACCCGGCCGGCCAGGGCAGCGAACGTATT
>JANPDI010000071.1:0-5177 GCA_031431435.1 Burkholderiales bacterium | reverse complement strand
TTTGGCCTGTTCCTTGATTGCGGTATCGCGTTCGATCACCAGCATTGCTTCCAGTTTGTCTTGGGCGACCCGCGTCTGTTTTTGTTTTTCGATCAACGCCGCGGCGCGGGCGGCGACATCCGCCTTGACTTTCTCGGACTCAGCCGCGAGGGCAGCGGCACGCTGCTTTTCCAACTTTGCCGCGTCAGCAGCGCGCAGCATGGCATCGCGTTCGGCCGCTTCGGCTTTTTGCGCCGCCTGAAGCGCGTTTTGCTCGGCAGCGAGCATCGCCTTGGCATCCGCCGCCAACTTCTCGTCCGCCTGTTTGCGCGCGATGGCAGCGCTGATCGCCTGCTCTTCGGCGGCGATCCGTTTGGCGGTTTCGCTGTCAACTTTTGCCAATGCCGCCTGACTCGCCGCCTTGGCGGCATCGGCGGCCTTGTCCGCAGCGTTGCGCTTTTCGGTCAACGCATCGAGCGTGGCAAGCCGGGCTTTTTCCGCTGCGGCACCGCCATCGCGCACCACCTGCAACTTTTCCGAGGCCGCCTTGATTTGCGCCTCTATCTGTTTGGTCGCGTCGCGCGCGGCGGCCTCTGCTGCCAGGGCGGCGGACTTCGTGTTTTGTGCCGCCTGCGCAGCCTCTTGTGTCAGTTTGGCAAGTTTTTCTTCAGCCTCTTTTTTTGCCTTTGCCGCATCAAGCGCCGCCTGTTCGGCTGCCATACGTCGCGCATTTTCATCCGGCACCTTTGCTTCTGCCGCTTCGCGTGTCCGACGAATCGCCTCGGCTTCTTTTTCCAATGCGGCGCGCTGTTGCGTCAGTTTTTCCAGCGCAACAGCGTGGTCTTGTTCGGCCTGTGCTTTTTGCTTGGCGGCTGCTTCAGCAAGAAGCAATTCTTCTTGTGTGCGTTGATTGATTTCTTGCATTGCCTTTGTCGATACCGCCTCGGCGGCACGCGCTGTTTCCAGCGCCTGCTTTTCCGTCTGCTCACGTGCGGCGATGTTTTCCAGCAACGCTGTTTGTGCCTGCGCACGCACCTGTTCGGCATCGGCGGCAATCTTCTCGGCCTCGGCGCGCTTCGCCTGCACTTGTTCCAGCACCTGTTCTGCCCGTCTGGAATCCTCGCGCGCGCGCATCTCAGCGGCGGCAATATGTTCCTTCGCCGCGTTTTGCCTGCCGGCTATTTCGTCGGCTAGTGCACGTTCGGCGCGCTCGCGGGCCTGTGTCGCGGCAACGGCTTCTTGCTCGGCTTTTTGTTTTCGTTGTTCGAGCGACTGCAACTGCTGTTCGGCTTCCGCGCGCGCCTTGGCCATCGCAGCCGCCGTTGCCGCCGCCACCCCGTGCGCGTCAAGCGCCTCAACCGCCTTGCGTTCGGCGCTCGCCCTGTCTTCTGCGGCGGCACGCGCATGGTCATCGGCCGTCGCGCGTTGTAGCGCGGCTGCGGCAAGCTTCTTTTCCTCCTGTTCGCGCGCCTTTGCCGCCGTTGCCGCAGCATTCTCGGCAACCAATCGCATTTCCGCCGCCTGTTTTGCGTTTTGTTCAGCCAGATGGCGCGCCTGTGTTTCCTCGGCCAACCGCAACTCTGCCTGTTTGGTTGCCTCGCTGGCAGCAGTCGAGGCCTTTTCACTCTCAGCTTGCGCGTTCAGAACAGACTTCTTTTGGCGCTCCTCCTCGTAGAGGTCGTGCACCAGCCTTGCCGCCATGCGCACCTCCTCGGCCAGCAGCGCCGCCTCGATCGCCGTTAGCGGCGGCACATTGCCTTCACCGGCCTTCGCTGTGGCGTCTTTGACGGCCTGCTCCTGCGCATGCTTTTGTTTGCGCAGTTGTTCGGCACGTTTCATGGCTTCGATTAATTTACTCATGGGTGCGAAATCACCTGTGACCGCGATTAGAAGCGGAAGCCAATCTTGCTTGAAATGGTTGTGCTGCTGCCGGTTTTTTCCGCCTCGGCCGAAATCGTTGCAAACAACAATTTTGTGTCAAAGCCGATAAAGGTGCGGGTCAGACTGTTAGAGACGGTGGACAGACTCGTGCCGGGCGCCGACACCTCGGTTCGCACCGTTCCGATTCCCACATAGGGGGTGATGACCGGTAACGGCTTGGCGAGCACAAAATCCGCGCCGAGCGAACGCACCGTCACGTTTGACGACCCCAGTTCGCGGTTTCCGGTCAGCCGGATGGTCGCGCCGGGCGACATCAGCCCCGGCTCAATAAATTGGTAGCGCAAAATACCACCGATGGTCTGTATGCCTGTGCCACCAATGGCGCCGACACTTGCACCGATATCAAACCCGGCCGCCAGTCCTATATGGACGGTTAGCCGCGGCGTGAGAACGTCGGCAGAACCGCCGCCCGCCCTCGCCCAAACATCACCGGAATCGATGCGCGTGAGGCCGGCCTCAATCCCCACATCAACACCCAACACGCCGAGGGTCACGCCCGGAGACAGCGCGCGCAATGCGGTGACGGCGGCGAGGTCTTTTGACAGCCGCAAAAAGCCGTCCTGGGAAAGTTGGCGCACGTTCTGCAAATCTGCAGCTGACGCACCGGTGGCGACCAGCAGCATCACTGCCATCAATACACGTGTTGATGTTTTTGGGACGTCAAGATTGAGTCTCATTGTTTGGCTTTGCCTTTTAAGCGTCGCATCAAACTTCATAGAGTTTCTCTGGCACCGGATGCAGGTGCATGGTTTTGCCCGCCTTGACGATTTGCCCGGCGACGTCATGCCCGACCACTGCCGGAATTTTCACCGCAATGGCGAGCAGCCGATCCAGATCGACCCCGCAGTCAACGCCCATGTCGTTGAGCATGTTGACCAAATCTTCCGTGCAGATATTACCGGTTGCGCCCGGGGCAAACGGACAACCGCCCAGCCCGGCGATCGACGCGTCATAACGATCAACGCCAGCGTTGATACCGGCCACCACATTGGCGAGCCCCATCCCACGGGTATTGTGGAAATGCAGCGTGATCGCGGCGTCCGGGAACCGCCGTTTGGCTTCGCGCATCATGCGTTCCACCTGACGCGGGTTGGCCATACCCGTGGTGTCGGCAAACGTCAGCCCATCAAAACCAAGGGCAAGATACTTTTCCGCAAACAACATGACCCGTTCTTCATCCACATGCCCCTCGAACGGACAGCCAAAGGATGTTGAGACACAGCCATTGAGTTTGATGCCCGCTGCCTTTGCCATCGGTACCATGATCGCAAAATCCGCCAACGACTGATCAGTGCTGCGTTTCACATTTGCCCGATTGTGTGTCTCAGAGGCAGACATAAACAGATTCATTTCATCAATCTTGCCGCCGGAAAGGTGGCACGCCACGGCGCGCTCCATGCCTTTGATATTCGGTGTGATGGCCGTGATCTCGACCCCGTCACGGCGCAGGATTTGCTTCAAAACGGTCTCGGCGTCGGCCATGTTCGGCACAAATTTGGGATGGACGAACGACGTTGCCTCGACTTTTGCCAGTCCGGTCGCCGTCAGCTGGTCAATGAGCGCGATTTTGGTCTCAGTCGGAATGAAGTCTTTCTCGATCTGGAACCCGTCGCGCACGCCGACATCGTTAATGTGAAGTTTTTGGATGGTCATATTCGTCTTATTTTGCGCTTATGCGGGTTTTATGCCCCGACCGAGGCAAGTAACTGTAATTTGTTTGCCTCGGCACCAGTCTACCGCAGGTTTTTTGCAAGTCTAGCGCGCCGGAACCTGGCTGCGAAGGGAAGTTCAACCCGGTCGCACCGCGAGGAAAAGTCCTTTTACTTTCAGCGCCTTATCAAGACCGAAACACACGGCCTAAAGTTGGTGCGCCGCCGCATTTTGGTTTGACTTCAATTGTTAGGGGCGCTTATAATCGATCGGCTTTGCGGTTGAATTTGTCGATTTTTGTTTGTTTTCACAGGTTGCCCAACATATGCAGCGCGCTTTTTTGGACAATGCCTATCAAAAAGTTTTGACGCTTCAGGCGATAAGCAGTGTTTTATGTGCGGTGTTGGCCGTGGTAATGGATGGGCAAATGGCGGCTGTCTCAGCGTTATTTGGCGGCGGTGCGGTTGTGGTTGGCAATCTTGTTTATGCGTTTCTGGCCAGGCGCTCTACGGTTTACGCAAAATCAGGCGGCACCGTGCTGTTGAGGCATGTTTTGGCCGAAATCGCAAAGATCCTGATGGTGTTGGGCTTGATGTTCAGCGCGTTTGTATCGGGCGCATTTGTCGCGGGATGGTTGGTCGCGGCAATGGTGGCGGCACTAATGTGTCAGTGGTTGGTTTGGCTGTTCTACAAATAGAGCTGTTTTCGTTCATACCGGTTGTGTTCAACCGAGCAAGAATTTACAAAATTTCATGGCGTCCAGTTACGAAACCCCCTCCGAATATATTTCCCACCACCTGACAAACCTGCGTGTGTCGGTTGGCGACGGCGGTTTTTGGGTGATTAACGTCGACTCGATGATCATGTCTGTCATCGTCGGTGTCATCGGGCTCGGCGCATTTTGGCTTGCCGCGCGGCGCGTGACTTCCGGTGTTCCCGGCCGGTTCCAGAGTTTTATCGAGATCGTGCTCGAATTTGTCGACAACACCGTCAAAGACGTGTTCCCCGGCGATCGCAGCTTCCTGGCGCCGCTCGCGCTGACCATTTTTGTGCTGGTGTTCATGATGAACCTGATGGATTTGATTCCCATCGACTTCGTCGCGACCTTCATGGGCATGCTCGGTGTGCACCACTGGAAAGCGGTACCTTCCACCGACCTGAACGTGACCTTTGCGATGTCGTTCACGGTGTTTATGTTCATCATCTATTTCAGCTTCAAGGCCAAGGGTGTCGGCGGGTTCATCCACGAACTGTTTACCGCACCGTTTGGTTCACACCCGACCCTGTGGATTCCAAATCTGGCCATCAACATCATCGAACTGATTGCCAAGCCGGTGTCGCTCGGCATGCGTCTGTTCGGCAACATGTACGCCGGCGAGCTGGTATTCATGCTGCTCGGTTTGCTGGGCATGTTGGGCGGCATGTATACGGCCGGATCGATCATTTTGTCGTGGGGCTGGGCGGTGTTTCACATCCTCATCATTCTGTTGCAGGCGTTTATTTTCATGGTGCTTTCCGCGGTTTATATCGCGATGGCTCATGAGCACCATTGAGCATCAAAATTTCAGGTTGGTATTTAACTTAGTTCTCGCGAAAGGAAAACAAAA
>JANPDI010000070.1:0-10960 GCA_031431435.1 Burkholderiales bacterium | reverse complement strand
AACGGGACAAGCAACGCACCGAGCGCAATACTGTCGACAATTGCGAATTTTGTTGCGATGAATCGCCGGCAAATATCGGCAATGTCATCGCCCGGCCAGACCACCCGGCATCGCTGGATTATGTTTTAAATGCTGAAAATGCAGCGGCCATTTGTTCGATGTCGAATCGTGCAATGCGGCGTTTTTGCGCGAGCTCTCGCCATCCTTTGATCACGTCACCGACCTTGTCAACAATCGCCGTTGCTTGCGAATCACTTAGCCGATAGAGAGCAGCGGTTGACAGTGCCGTTGCAATGTCCGGTCGTCGATCCGCGTCGTCAATGGCGAGTACGTGTTCGTCCTTTTCAATACTTGGGTTCATATCAAAGGCTGGCGACAGCCGCCACCCTGCGTTTGTCATCAGGAACCCATGATTGCGCAGATGATCATCTCGATTGCCGGTTGCAATATTGAAGACGACCCTCAAGAATAGCTGCGCCAGGTCTTTCTCGATTTCGGCTTTTGTACCGTGGCGTTGGATAAATTCTGCCAGTTCCAGGTAGCTGCCATGCCCGCCATCCGACTTGCGAAGCACCGTCATCGCCGATGAAAAAAATATCCGGTCGGCACCACGCCGATCAAACCTTTGTGTGCAAAAGGTATGATATTCGTTCCCCAGTTGGTGAATGTGCGCCTTGGCGACGTCTATTCCCGCCCTCTCGGCCAAGCAGTGCAAGATTCCCTCCCATGCACCCGCATCACGGGAATCATGTTGGGCTGGAAACTTGGCAATCCAAAGACTGCCATCCGGTTCTCTAAAATTTGCTTTTGGCCTGGCGCCGCCAAGCGATGCCCCGGGTGCGACCAAAACAGCCAACCATTTTCGTAATTTGTCCAAGTCGTTAATGTTCTTGGCACTTAGCGAATAGGCAATTGCCGCAAGTTCGCGCAGGCTGGTAACCGGTGGTGCGGCGAATCCGTGCTCCGCAATGAAACCTGACCCGACATCTGTCCGAAAGCGTAGCGCGCCTTGCCTTGTTTCGTCTTGAACGCCAAGCAAATAGTCCCATGCATACATCGTTTGCGCAGGCCTCTGTTCGTCTTTGGCTTCGATCAATTCGCGTCGCGACATGAGAATCTGGCCCCAGCGATCAGGCGACGAGTCGAGGAATATTCCAAAGTTGCTGGCTTCGGGCCTTGGGAAAAACGCTGCCCGGTCAAGCGAAAGGTCTGGGTCTAGCGCAAAGGCAAATGGCTTTCGCAGCCAGTCACTGTTGTATTCAAATCGCACTTGGCCGGCGTCATGATACAAAACTCCAACAAGTTGTTGGCCGCCTGAAATATCGGCGTCGAGCCACACTTGTACTGATGACGTACGCCGTTTCATTGCAAGGCGCGCCCGCGCTTACGCAGCGGCAATGCAAGATCCTGAAGGCGGCGACCAACAAGGTCATCCTTTGCCACAAGTTCAAGGTCAGACGCCAGATGAAAAACGCGCAGGATCGTCAGGTAAGTTCCCAATGTGACGGCGGGTTCGCCCTTTTCTGCTCTAAACAGCGTCACGCGTGAAATGCCAGCCCGCTCAGCAACGGTTTCTGCCGAAAAGCCACGCCGCAAGCGCGCGAGGCGCAGCCGTTCACCCAGGCTGGATAGCAGGGCTTTTTCAGGCGCAAAAAGTGGCTGAGGTTTTCTTGGCATAATGTATCTTATTATCGACTAAAACAGCCGTTTAAGTCAAGCATAAGATACGTTAATGCTCTGTAGGGGGATTTTATCAACGGTTTGACGATACTGCTGACCGGCAACGATTCACATCGTCGATTCGACTGCACTTGGTTCGTGCTTGGTTCGTGCTTGGTTCGCGCTTGGTTCGCGCTTGGTTCGCGCTTGGTTCGCGCTTGGTTCGCGCCTATGGCGATCACGTTTGCCAGTCGGTGATAAACGGCAATATATTTAGTTGGCAAAAACCATTTCAGCCATCGCGTGCAGTTTCCCCATCAAATATCAACGGACTCACCGCTTCAACGACCCGAATACCCGCCGCAAAATATCGCTGCCGGTGCCGACCGGGTCTTGCCGGATCTTTTTTTCTTCTTCGCCGATCATGTAATAGAGGCCATCAAGCGCCTTGGTGGTGACGTGGGTTTCGACTTTGCGCTGCTCGGGCTTGAGCTTGATCAGACCGGTTTGTTCGACCTGCGCGGCGACATCGTTGTATTGTTTGGCCAGGCCGATCTTGTTGGTCACGCCAGTCACAATTGGCAGGAACTTGGTGGTTAACGCCGCTTGCGTTTTATCTTTAAAAAACAGCGTGACCGAATTGTCGCCACCGGTCAGAATTGTTTTGGCATCCTGCACCGTCATCGATTTGACGGCATCGGTCAGCAGCTTTTTGGCCTGCGGCACGGCCTGCTCGGCGGCGCGGTTGATGCCAAGTTTGAGGTCATCGATATCGCGGCCCCGGCCGAGCATTTTTAAGGCGCGTTCTGCCTTGCCAATCCACTCGGGCAGCGCAATGCGTACCTTGTCGTTACCCCAGAATCCATCCTGCCTGCCCAACAATTGCACGGCGATGTCGGCACCCTTCTCCAGCGCCGACTTGACGCCCGCACTGGCATCCTTTTGCGATAAGTCAGCAAGCGAAAAGGCCCATCCGGCCCGCGGGTGGCCGGTGGTCAAAGCCAGCGCGGAAAACATCGCCAGCGCCACCAGATTGTCGCGCCGGGATAGATCCACAGGCGGCTCGATCAGGTCGGTGTTGCCACGTTTTAAGTTATTGTTTTTATTGCCGATTATTGATTTCATCACATTTTTCTTTCCACGTAGAACGGCGATGGGGAACAAAAAGCTGGCTGTGCCGCCGCCGCGATTGGCGCAACGTTATTTGGTCGGTAGCGGCCGTCAAATGTTGGCTGAAAAGTGGTTGACAGTGGTCCGAAACCACGGTAACTTACCAACCAGTCAGTTAATAACGACCGTCTTTCCACCGCCAAACCCGAGCAACCAAGTATGCCATCGACCATCTTTGCCGCAACATCAACAATAACTTTTTTCACCCGCTCCCGCCAGACCAAACTTGGCACAGGCGTGGCCGTCGCACTCATTGGCGCGGCCCTGCTGATCGCGGGTTGCAGCAAAACAGAGCCGGTTGCCGATCCCATCCGCCCCGCGCTGGCGTACAAGATTCCACCGAGTGGTGGCGCCGATCTGGATATTTATTCCGGTGAAATCCGTGCGCGGTTTGAAGCGGATCACGCATTTCGTGTTGGCGGCAAGCTCGCCAAGCGCCTCGTTGATTCGGGTGCCACCGTCAAACGCGGCCAGCCGCTCGCCCAACTCGATCCACAGGATGTCAAGCTCGCCGCCGATGCCGCGCGCGCGCAAGTCAGTGCGCAACAAACTGAAGCCGACTTTGCCGACGCCGAACTCAAACGTTTTCGCGATTTGTTTGCGAAAGGTTTTGTCAGCCAATCCGCACTCGATCAAAAGCTAAACGTCGCCAGCGCCGCCGCCGCGCGTCTGGCCGCGCAACAGGCAACCGCCAATGTGTCACTCAATCAATCCGGTTACGCGACGTTGTTTGCGGAAATGGATGGCGTCGTGACGCAGGTGATAGCGGAAGCAGGCCAGGTCGTTTCTGCCGGCCAGCCGGTGATGAAAATCGCCAACCCAACTGAAAAAGAATTATTGATCGCGGTGCCTGAAGCCAAGATCGGCGAATTTCGTGGTAATGCCGGCGGCAGCAATGCCAAGCGGCCGATTCGGGTTCATGTCTGGTCAAATCCGGAAAAATTTTACGCCGGCAAATTACGCGAAATCGCCGGTGCGGCCGACAACATCACCCGCACCTATGCGGCACGCATTTCGATTACCGCAGCCGATGCAAACATCGATCTGGGTATGTCGGCCTTCGCCACCTTTGTCGGCAGCGACGCCGATGGCACCTTCGCCGTGCCATTGTCATCCTTATATGTAAAGGGCAACATCACAGGCGTCTGGCAAATTGCGCCCGACGGCAAGGTGTCACTCAAGCCGGTGACGGTATTGCAATATCGCGAAACCAATGCGTTGATCCGTGCGGTGGGCGTCGGCGCGGGCGCCTCGATCAAACCCGGCGACACCATTGTGGCGGCGGGTGTGCACAAATTGCGCGACGGCGAAGTCGTCCGGCCGATTGTTGATCCGCAGGTCAAGGGCGACGCCAAGGTGGCGTATGCAATTGACGCACCAGCTGCGAATGACAAACCGACGGTGGCGTGGCTAGACCGTGTGCTGAAATAGTCCGCATCATGAACAAGTTAAATCTGTCCGAATGGGCGCTGAAGAATCAGCCACTGGTATTGTTCCTGATTATCGTCATCGGCATTGCCGGCATTTTTTCCTACGGCCGCCTTGGACAATCCGAGGATCCGCCTTTTACCTTCAAGGCAATGACCGTCCGCACGCTGTGGCCGGGTGCATCGGTGGCCGAGGTGGATCAGCAAGTCACCGAGCGCATCGAAAAAAAGCTGCAGGAAGTCCCCAATTTATCGTTTATCCGCAGCTATTCGAAACCGGGCGAATCGACCATCCTGTTTTTTGTTGATGATGCCGCGTCAGCCTCACTGGTACCCGGGACCCAGTATCAAGTCCGCAAACGGGTTGGTGACATGCGCCATACCCTGCCTGCCGGTGTGCTCGGGCCGTTTTTTAACGACGAGTTCGGCGACACCTTCGGCAACATCTTTGCGTTGACCGGCGAGGGATATTCCTACGCTGACAAAAAAACCTATATCGATCGCATCCGGCGCGAGCTGTTGCGGGTGCCGGATGTGTCGAAGGTCGAAATATTCGGCGAACAGGAAGAAAAAATCCTGATTGAACTTTCCAACGTCAAGATCGCCAACCTCGGCATTGAGGGTGCGGCCGTCATCGCGGCGATGCAGGCACAAAACGCGGTGGTGTCGGGCGGTGCGTTCGAGACCGCCACTGACAAGATTTATGTGCGCGCCACCGGCCAATTTGACAGCGTCGATGCGATCCGCAATTTCACCCTGCGCGCCAACGGGCGCATTATTAAAATCGGTGATATCGCGACCGTCAGACGCACATACGCCGACCCGGCCTTCACCAAAATGCGCTACATGGGTAATGAGGCGATGGGGCTCGGTATTGCCATGCGCGCGGGCGGCGACATCATCACACTTGGCCATAATCTTGACGCGGTGTTTGAGCGTATCGAAAAAACACTGCCGGTCGGCATCGAGTTGCATCGCGTCAACGACCAGCCGCGTGCGGTACGTGCCAGCGTGGGCGAATTTATCCGTTCCCTCGCCGAGGCGGTGGTCATTGTGTTGGCGGTGACCTTTTTCAGCCTGGGCATGCGCTCCGGCATGGTGGTGGCGCTGTCGATTCCGCTGGTGCTGGCGGCGACGTTCTTTTTTATGAACATGTTCAACGTCGGCTTGCACAAGATTTCTTTGGGCGCGCTGATTCTCGCCCTCGGTCTGTTGGTTGACGACGCGATCATCGCGGTCGAAATGATGGCCATCAAAATGGAACAGGGCTGGGACCGTGTGCGCGCGGCCAGTTTTGCCTACACGTCCACGGCGTTCCCGATGTTGTCCGGCACACTGGTGACGGCCGCCGGCTTTTTGCCGATCGCCACCGCCAAATCCAGCACCGGTGAATACACCATTGCGATTTTTCAGGTCACAACACTGGCGCTGATGCTGTCGTGGATCGCCGCGGTGATCTTTATTCCCTACCTCGGTTATCACCTGTTGCCCGACTACATCAACGGCAAACCGGTCATCTCCGCCCGCACCCGCCGCATCGCGGCGCTGGTCGGAAAATTGCCGTGGATCGGCGCGCGCCTCGCGGCCCGCATGGTGCCATTGGGCGCCATACATGAAGGCTCAGCCGAGGCAACCGCGTCGGCCAACGGGATCGCACATCACACCGACGAACACGACGTTTACGACACGCCCTTCTACCAGCGCTTTCGGGCGGCGGTGCGTTGGTGTGTGTCAAACAAAAAAACCGTGCTGGCCGGAACGGCCGGGCTGTTTGTTGTCTCGCTGATTGCATTCGGTTTTGTCCAGCAACAGTTTTTTCCATCGTCCACACGTGTCGAATTGATTGTTGACGTGCGGCTGGCCGAGGGCTCGTCGATTGCCGCCACCGAAGTGCAGGTGAAAAAACTCGAGGCGTTTCTGAATAAAGAAAAAGCCCTGTTTGAAAATTACGTGAGTTTTGTCGGTACCGGTGCGCCGCGTTTTTATCTGCCGCTTGATTTGCAGCTGCCCAATGCCGCATTCGGCCAGTTGGTGGTGACCACCAAGGACGCCAAGTCGCGTGAAGCCTTGCGCAGCAAACTCATCAACTTGTTTGAAACGGATATGCCGGAAATCCGCGGCCGCCTGTCGCGTCTGGAAAACGGTCCGCCGGTCGGCTTCCCGATCCAGTACCGCGTATCCGGTGAGAATCTCGAAAAATTGCGCGCCCACGCCATCGAAGTGGCCGAGATTCTGCGCGCGAACGGCAATGTCGCCAACATTCAATTCGACTGGTTCGAACGCTCAAAGGTGATCAAGCTCGACATCGACCAGGACAAGGCGCGTTTGCTGGGCATCACCTCGGCGGAAGTGTCGGCGTTTGTCAACGGCTCGTTGAACGGCACGCAGGTGACATTCCTGCGCGAAGGCGACAAACAAATCGAAGTGTTGCTGCGCGGCCCGGCTGACGAGCGCGCGCGCATTTCACTCATTGAAAGTCTGTCGATCCCGACCCATGCCGGACGCGCCGTGCCATTGACCCAGATCGCCAAGGTGCGTTACGAATTTGAAGACCCGGTCATCTGGCGCCGCGACCGGCTGCCCACCATCACCATCAAGGGTGATATTTACAAGCCGGCGTTGCAGCCGGCGACTATTGTTGCGCAACTTGGTGCGCCAATCGCGGCACTGCGCGCCAAGCTCGAGCCCGGCTTCCGGCTCGATGTCGGCGGCGCGGTTGAAGAAAGTGCCAAGGGGGAACAGTCCATCAAGTCCGGCATGCCGTTGTTCCTGTTTGTGGTGCTGAGTGTGTTGATGATCCAGCTCAAGAGTTTTCAGCGTGTGGTCATCGTGGTGCTGACCGCACCGCTCGGTTTGATCGGCGTCACGCTGTTTCTGATTGTGCTGAACAAGCCGTTTGGCTTTGTGGCGATGCTCGGTACCATTGCATTGTTTGGCATGATCATGCGCAACTCGGTGATCCTGATTGACCAGATCGAACAGGACATCGGCGCCGGTCACGACCGTTTCCATGCGGTGATTGATGCAACCGTTCGCCGTCTGCGGCCGATTGTATTGACCGCGATGGCGGCAGTACTGGCGATGATCCCGCTGGTGCGTTCCGCCTTCTTTGGTCCGATGGCCGTTGCCATCATGGGCGGCTTGTTGGTCGCCACCTTGTTGACGTTGTTTTTCCTGCCGGCGCTGTATGCGACCTGGTTTGGCATCAAGGCATCGCCAGCAGACCCCTCCCCGCCTCCTCCAGCGCCGCTTTAACCTGCATATTTAACGGGGTTGCGTTCGCGAGTGGGTCGATAGGCGTGTGATTTTTCGCTCGACTGACCACGGCATAGCTGGCTATGCAACGGGAAGAGAACGGAAAAGCGCATGTCCAGCGGACTGCTATCGAGCGCAAAGGCGCATGTTCAATGAAAACTAACTAAATGGACATGCAAAGTGCACTGAAATTTCTCGGGCATGGCGCTAAGCTAAGCGCGGCCGACCCGTGAAATATGCAGGTTAAATACGTGCCAAACCGCACGGCAGCGCTTTTACCCGCATTGGCTCACGTTGATGCGGGTTTTTTATTGATGGGTCAGCGATTAGAATAGGTTCATGAAAACCGCTCCTTTTGCCGCCGTGTTGATGGCCTTGGCATTGACCGTCGTTGCAACCGGCTTCACCACGCCTGTCGCGTTTGCGCAGCCTGCGCCGAACATCAGTCCCCGTCCAAAAATCGGGCTGGTGCTCTCCGGCGGTGGTGCCCGCGGTGCCGCACACGTCGGTGTGATCAAAGTGCTGGAAGAACTACGCATCCCGATCGATATCATCACCGGCACCAGTATGGGCGCGCTGGTGGGCGCGGCATACGCGTCCGGCACCTCCATCAACGAACTTGAGGAACGGCTCGGCAAGGCCGATTGGGACGACCTCTTCACCGACATCAGCGCACGCGAAGATCGCAGTTTTTTGCGCAAGGAAGAAGATCAGGCGCGGCTGCTCGGCTTGGAATTTGGTGTTAAACGAGATGGCTTGCAATTACCCGCGGGTGCGATCTCCGGGCAAAAACTCGACGCCTTGTTTTCGCGCATTACACGATTTGCGCCCGGCAGCGTTGTGTTTGACAAACTACCCATCCGTTTTCGCGGCATCGCCACCGACGCCGAATCCGGCCGCATGGTGGTGTTTGACAGCGGCCGTCTGGCCGACGTGATGCGCGCCTCGATGTCGGTACCGGGGGCGATTGCGCCATACGAAATCGACAACCGGATCTATCTTGACGGCGGCCTGACACGCAACCTACCAATCGATATTGCCCGCGCCATGGGCGCCGACATCATCATTGCCGTCAATATCAGCTCGGGTTTGTTGAAACGCAATGAACTGCGCTCGGTAGTCGGCGTTTCGCTGCAAATGATCAATATCCTCACGGAACAAAACGTGCAGACATCACTGGCGGAATTGCGTGTGGGTGACATCCTGATATCGCCGCCACTTGATACGATCGGCTCAACCGATTTTTCGCTTGCCGCCGACGCCATTACCATCGGCGCGGCGACCGCCCGCGCGATGGCACCTCAATTGGCGCGCCACGCACTGGTCGAATCAGACTTCCGAACGCACCGTCTGGCACAGCGGCGGCGTGCAGGCAAGCCGGTTGATGAATCCGAGACCATTGCCCAAGTGCGTATTGCCGGCTTGGAACTTGCCAACGAAGCCGAATTGCGACGCACACTGAATATCAAGCCGGGCGACCAGGTCGATTTCAAAAAAATTGACGGCGGTATCAGCCGTGTATTTGGTACCGGCTACTTTGAACGGGTCAACTATTCGTTGTTGAACGAGGGTGACCGGCAGATCCTCGCGGTCAATGCGCGCGAAAAACAATGGGGGCCGCACTATTTGCGTATCGGCCTGTCACTCGCCGCCGACAGCACCGGTGATGGCCGCTTTAATCTGCTGGTTCGCTCACAACAAACCCAGTTCAACAGTGCCGGTGCCGAATGGCGCAATGACCTGCAAATCGGCCGCGACCGCCGCATCGCCTCGCGATTTTTTCAGCCGTTTGGTGCCGGCAGTATCGTCAATGTCTCCGGCGGCGTCGAACTCTCGCGCCGCCCCATCGATATTTTTCTCGACGGCAATCGCATTGTGCAATACGACGTCAGTTCGTCCAGCTACGGTATCGATCTCGGGCTGGACTTTGGGCGCAATGCCATCGCGCGGCTGGGGCTGGTGCGTGGCAAAGACAGTGGCGACGTCAATATCGGACCGTCAACATTCCCCGCCTTCAAGGTCGATCAGGGTGGTTTCAAGTTTCGTGCGTTGTACGACAATCTCGACGACCCCAGTTTTCCGCGCAGTGGTCGCATTGCCAGTCTGGATTATTTTGCCAGCATGTCGTCGCTTGGTGCGTCCACCGACTACCGCAAAATCGAGGCGAACTACAACGAGAATATTTCGTTTGGCCGTCATACCATTTCGATGGCGGCACGATACGGCCGCAGCCTGGAAGGCAACATCCCGATTTTTGATCAGTTCTCGCTCGGCGGCTTTTTGCAGCTATCCGGCTTCCGATCCGGCGAATTGCTGGGTGAGACCGTCGCCTTGGGTCGTCTCTCGTATTACCACCAGTTGCCGCTTTCGTCATCGTTCTTCGGCCGGCGCATTTTTGCCGGCGTGTCGGGTGAGATCGGTCGCATCGGCAATAGCTTTCAGACACTTTCGGCGGGCGAAAACAGATCCTCAGTGGGCGTGTTTCTGGGTGCCGACACGGCGTTTGGTCCGCTCCATTTCGGCTTCGGTCGTACCCGCGATCGTGGCACATTGTTTTATTTTTTCCTCGGCCAGCCCTGATCTGACGCGGATATTGCTCGCCAGCGCCGCTGACTTCCTCTACAATCGCGCCACCCTGCGAAAGTAAAACCGTGCTCAACGTCTTTATCCTCAACAATCGTCGTTTGAATCAACTGCAGGTTGATACGATTGACGACCTCAAGAATTCCGACCCGATCTGGATCGATCTGGACTCGCCGACCGAAACCGAGCGCGGCTGGATTCGCACGCTCTACGGGCTTGAACTGCCAACTTCCGATGAGATGGGTGACATCGAGGCCTCGGCACGGTTTTTTGAAGGCGACAGCGGCGAATTGCATTTGCGTTCGGACTTTCTGCTCGAGATCGATGATGACTCGCGCAACGTGTCGGTCGCATTTATTCTCAAGGGCAACACGTTATTTAGCCTGCACATGGAAGACCTGCCGGTGTTCCGGCTGGTGCGCATGCGCGCCCGTACCCGCCCCGGCTACATCGAGGACGCCCGCGAAGTGTTGCTCGATCTGTATGCCACTGACGCCGAGTATTCAGCCGATGCGCTGGAAGGTGTTTACGCCAAGCTGGAAAAAATTTCAGCGTTTGTGCTGACCGAAAAAATGACCGACGCCGAAGCCAGCAAGGTGCTGGCGCGGGTGGCCAACGAGGAAGACTTGAACGGACGCATCCGTCGCAACGTGATGGATACGCGTCGCGCGGTGTCTTTCCTGATGCGCCAAAAACTGCTCGACGGCGACCAAGTCGAAGAAGCACGGCAGATTCTGCGTGACATTGATTCGCTCGACGGGCACACGGCGTTCCTGTTCGACAAGATCAACTTCCTGATGGACGCGACAGTCGGTTTCATCAACATCAACCAGAACAAGATCATCAAGATTTTTTCGGTTGCCTCG
>JANPDI010000069.1:0-18494 GCA_031431435.1 Burkholderiales bacterium | reverse complement strand
GAAAAATTCACCCACAGGCTTTATCTGGCGGAAGATGAGGGCGCTTCGCTTGCGTTGTTGTATCGCAAGGCGGTCCAGGAAGGGGCGGTTGCGGTGGTCGCCGGCATCACACGCGATGGTGCGACCGTCGTCGCGCGCGAGTCAGGATACCTGCCGACCCTGGCATTGAATGCGCCGGCTGACCTGGCCAAGAGCGATGCAAACAATTTTTTCCATATTTCCCTCTCGCTCGATTGGGAGGCGCGTCTGGTCGCACGCGCCGCGTTTCAGGATGGCTTTCGCAGTGTCGCCATCGCCGTCGACAGTGCCGCGCTATCGAAGCGTATTCAGGACGCATTTGAAAAGGAGTGGGCAAAGCTGGGCGGAACAATTGTCGCGCGGGTTGCGTTTGCCGGCGACCCGAATGATGGCCCAAAGATGAAAACCGCAATGGAGAAAGCCGACGCGGCGAAAGCCGATGTTGTTTTTATTGCTGCTGAAATGCAGACTGCTCGCGTGACGCGCCCCTATTTGCCGCAGGGTCTGCCGGTCTACGCGACCGCACAGACGTTTGATCCGCGCGCGGGGGCAATCGAAAATTTGGATTTGGACAGCGTGAGATATCTGGAAGTACCATGGTTCGCAGAACCGGACCATGCCGCCGTCATGAGTTACGCGCGACCACCAGAAGGCACGCCGGTCGACTATGAACGTCTTTATGCGCTTGGGATTGATGCCTGGCGGGTGGTGCTGGCGCTGGTACAGGGTGCGTCGACCAGCACCATATCAAATGTTGTCATCAGCGGCGATCGACCCCGCCGTAACGTTGCGCCGATTGATGGGGTCACCGGGCGCATTGCGCTGGACGGCAACCAATTTGTGCGCAGTCTGACATTGATGGAAATGCGCGATGGGCGCCCGAAAATGATCAGGCCGGCCGAGTGAAACTGGCGGAGATTTTCAGCAAGAAAGCGACGGGCGACGACGCGGAACGTTTGGCCGAGCGCCATTTACATCAGCAGGGGCTCAAAACAATCGCGCGCAACTATCGTTGTCGATTCGGCGAAATTGATTTGATCATGCAGGATGGTGAAACAACGGTATTTGTTGAAGTTCGTTATCGCGCATCACAAAACTTTGGTGGCGCTGGTGCGAGTATCAATGTCGCAAAACAACGACGAATTATCGCCGCCGCCGAACACTACCTTTCCGATCTTCGCCACGCACCACCCTGCCGGTTTGATGCGATACTCATGCACAAGTTAGATGCTGGGGCAATTGACTGGATCAAGGATGCGTTTGGCGTTTGATGGTCCCGTGGGTTGCGCAACAAAATATCATGGAGAAACGATGAAACGAATTTTTTTGGCCACGGCCGTGTTGATTGGCCTCGTTACGTTGCAGGGCTGCTTCCCATTGGCGGCGGTGGGTGTTGGTGCCACCGCGCTCGCGGTTGGTGATCGTCGTTCAACCGGCATTTATATTGAAGACGAGAATGTTGAATGGAAAGCGCGGGCAATTCTGCTCGAGCGGTTCAAGGACACCCATGTCAACGTCACAAGTTACAACCTGTTGGTGTTGCTGACCGGCGAAGTTGCCGATGAAAAAACAAAAAACGATATTGGTGATGCGATACGCAAGGTCACCAGCGTCAAATCGGTCACCAACGAACTCGCCGTCGGTGGGAAATCATCGCTTGGCGGGCGCTCAAATGACGCCTTGATTACGACGAATGTGAAGGCGCGATTTCTCGGCGCAAAGGACTTTTCGTCAAATCATGTCAAGGTTGTCACCGAGGCACGCGTGGTCTACCTGATGGGCATTGTGACCAAGGAAGAGGGGGACGGTGCCGCCGAAGTGGCACGCACGACCTCGGGCGTTTCGCGCGTCATCAAGGTATTTGAGTACGTCGACAAAGCACCTAAACGCTAGTATTGACGGGAGTCCCCAGACATTTTTGCCTGAAGATGCCCGCCAATTGGCGAGTTTCGCCTTTTGAAAATTACGCCATCCGCCGCTTGAGTGCGCGCATCACACTGCCAATCACCGGCAGTTGTTCGTAAAGCTCACCTGCCGCATCCCAGTAATCACGGTGTGACAACGCGCGACCGTCCGCCGCAAAACGAATCAGCGATGTGCCGTGAATGGTGCGTTTCAAATCCGGCTTCAATGCCTTGATACGAAAGCTAAAGTCCCACACCAGCAACACACGATTATCTTCTTGAATCGTTTCGGTGATCACGAACTTGGGCTCGATCAGGCGCACAAACATATCGTCGAAGATGTGTTTGATTGCAGCATGGCCCTCAACTTTGTTAAACGGGTCTTGAAACACCGCCTCTTCGGTGTAGAGCTCACCTAACCGCGCGACATCGGCGGCGCTGAGATTATTCCAGTACGAGACAAATCGTTTCAGTGGCGTGGGCACGGTTCACCTCACAGTTTGGTTGAGCTCTTGATGGCACGGAAATAAAGCGAGTAGGGAAGATGGCGGAGCATCTTGAGCATATTGGTAAAACGTTTTGGAAAATGGATTTCGAACTCGCCCTTGGCGAAGCCCTTTTCGATTTCATCGGCCGCTTGTTCCGGCGTGATCAGTGACGGCATTTCAAAATCGTTACCAGCCGTCATCGGCGTTTTGACAAAACCCGGATTAATCACGTAGATGTCGAGGCCTTTTTCTTTCAAGTCAAGGTATAACGTCTCGGCCAAGTTGATCAGCGCGGCTTTGGTCGGCCCGTAGACGAGTGATTTTGGCAGACCCCGATATCCTGCAACGGATGAAACCAGCGCAATGCCTCCGGCCTGCTGCTTCAGCATGGTCGGAATGACCACCGACAACCCGTTCAAAAAGCCGCCCCAATTGACATCGACCATTTTCTGCGCCACTGCCAAATCAAGTTCCCACGCGCGCATCGCAGTGTAGTCGCCTGCCATAAAAATCACCAGGTCGTACCCACCCCATTGGGCAATCAATTCGGCTTCGGCCGCCTTGATGGTGTCCACCTTGGTGATGTCGAGCGGCAGGGCCATCGCGCGCGCGTTACCCAAACGTGTGGCCATTGCGGCTAACTTGTCGGCGCTGCGTGCAGAGGCAGCCACCTTCGCGCCACGCGAGTGCAACAGCTCCGAAAGTGCGGCACCGATGCCGGTAGATGCGCCGATGATCCAGACGCGTTTTGCGGACCAATCGGTAATTTTGTTATTCAAACTCATAAAGACTTTCTACCGCTTTCGGAAAAAAATGTTGATTTCAGCAAACTTGATGCCGAACTTGGTCATCACCGTTTGATTGGCGAGTGTTTTGTCATCAACAAGCCACATCCAGTCATCCATATTGACTTCGTAACTTCCCTGCTCGGGCGGCAGGCGTAATACGTAATTCCATTGCAATGCATTGCCACTGGCCACACCTGTGGCTTCACCAACCACGTCGCCCGCGGTGCCAATGTAGCGATCGCCGTCTTTGCGGATTTTCCAGATGCGTTTTTCGGTTTTGCCATCCGACCACTTAAACGATTCATCTAGCGTGCCTTCGTTACCATTCCAGGTGCAAACGATTTCGACATACATACGGCGTACGACTTTTCCTGAACGATCCTTGACATAACCCCAGCCGTCGACCGTGCCGCTGAAGTAATGGCGTAGATCCAGTGTGGGCTTCTCCTGCGCGTAATCGGCGGGTTTTGGTGCCGACGCACAGCCGGTCATCAACGCCACCAACGCCACCAACGCCACGCCTAACCACATTTGCCATTTTGCCAAACGTTTCATCATCACATCCTTGTAATTCATGGATTAGCCTGCTGCGCAAGAGGAATAGCGCCACCTGTCTTGGCGGCACTTCGAACAAAAGGTGAGTACAACAATGCCGCCGCCGCAATGGCTTTCAGCACACACGGCAGCAACGCGTAAATTGCGGCCAGGTAGGTCAGAGATGAGCCGGCGTTTTTTCCCTGCGGCACATATCCGAGCATCGCCAGAACAGGCAAGGCAATGCCCGCCGCCAGTGCCAGATTCATCTTGGTCACCAAGTTCCATAGGCCGAAATAGGCACCTTCGTTTCTGCCGTGTCCGGCGCGTTCATCATCATCGATCACATCAGCCAAAATAGATGGCGGCAACGCGAGGTCTGCGCCCAGACCCAGCCCGGACAACACACAGATGATGCCGAACGCCACCACGTCACCGGCACCGAGCATAAAGGCCCAGACAAACGCAACAATTGACACCAACATGCCGGCCAGCCACGCAAGGCCTTTGCCAATACGCGCCGACAACCAAACCCACAGCGGCATGCCAGCCGCGCCGGCGGCGAAGTAAGCAATGAGAAAGGCGGCCGCCTGGGCTGGTGCCTTGATCACATCCTCGATGAAAAAAAGCACCAGGGTTGCGGGGATCGATGCCGCGATACCGTTAAACACGAACACCAGCAACAAACTCTTGAAGCGTATGTTCTTCAGCGGCAACAACATGTTTGAGAATGCGCCCTTACCAACCGTTGCAATACGTACCTGTGGTGGCGGCGACAACCACACCGTCAACGCCACCATGACCAACACAAACGGAATAAAAGTCATGGCGAAAATCGCATAACCTTCGCGCGGACCGTACTGGCTGGACAACACTTGTGGTAGCGCCGCCGCGAGAAACACACCGATCAACCCGAAGCCCTCGCGAAACGACACAACCCGTGTTCGTTCGACCGGGTCGTCAGAGATTTCCGCACCATACGCCTGATAACTGATCTGCAGCATTGAGAAGGCCGTGTAGACCACCAACAGCATCGCGACCAGCCACCACATCATCAGATTGGTGGACAAAGCGGGGGGATTAAACAGGCCGAGCATTGACACCGCAAGCAACGGCGCGCCCGCAACCACCCAAACAAAACGCCCCCATTTTGTGTGACGGGTCCGATCACTCCAGTAGCCGAGCAGCGGGTCTTGCACCGCATCAAATATTCTTGCCGCGAGCAGCAGCCCACCAATGGCAGCAAGGCTCACACCAATCACGTCCGAATAAAACTTTGGGACGTTAACGTAAATCGGTAACGCCGCCATGGCCAGCGGGATCGCAGCCAGGGAGTAGGCGATCAGCCGCCATGTTGATGGCCGGCCATCTGTATTCACTTGCCACCTATCAAGCGAGCCCGAAGTGCCGGCTCACTGGTTTTGGGTGACAACCAAATGTCGAAAAACGCCTTGGCGAATGCCGGGTCCGGGATCTCCGCAATAAATTTTTCCTGCGAATAAAATCGTGCACCCTTGCCGGGAAGCGAGACACCAACCAGCATATCGCCCTGTCTGATATCCGGAAAAACCCGCGTCATCGCCTGGTTCCATTCGTTCAGCTTGGACTCATCTTGATATCCCTGCTTTCGCATTTCATCGATGCTGCGCTTGGCGATTTCACGGCCCTTCAAGCCCAGGTCATACACAAGCTCGAGCGCAAAAACATCGCCATGATCATGGGGTTTCGCGGCTGTCCAAAGGCGGATATCGTAGACCTTCAAGCCAAAAAAACGCATCACCGCTTCGCCGCGCCGCGTGAGCGCTTTTGTCTCGGCTACGTCACCAATGATGTTGGCGGGCAATGCAAATGTCGCCGTCGTGGCGGCTATCAGTGCGGCCATAAGGACGGCGCAGAAGAATCTTTTTCTCATGTTCATTTCCTTGCCAACAATCTTTTTCTCAAGTCAGGTTTGTCAGTTCAATTTGCATGACGTCGGTGCGTTTGGCACGGAAGCCGGCCTCGCAATAGCTGAGATAAAAGCGCCAGATATGCAGAAAATCATCGTCAAATCCCAACGGCTTAACTGCCTCCACGACGGTATTTAGCCGATGGTGCCAGCGACGCAGGGTCTCGGCATAGTCTAGGCCGAAGCAATATGGCGTGCCGGTCACCAAGCCCGCATCGGTCGCGTCTTTGATAAAGCGGTTGATCGGCGCAAGCATACCGCCAGGAAAAATAAATTCACGGATGAAATCACTGGTCGCGCGGTAGCGGCCGAATGCATTCTCGTCAATTGTGATCGCTTGTATTACTGCGCGGCCGCCCGGCTTTAGCCCTTTTTTCACCGATTTGAAATAGGTTGGCCAATAACGCTCTCCGACCGCCTCAAACATTTCGATTGAAACAATGTAGTCATATTGGCCGGTGACGTCACGGTAGTCAATGAATTCAAAAGTTGCGTTGCTGGCCAGCCCCGCGTTTGCAATTCTCTGTCGGGCGAAGTCAAGCTGTTGATTTGACAACGTGATTCCGTGCACCTTGACACTGCGGGTCTTGACCGCATGTTCGGCAAAACCGCCCCAACCGCAGCCAATTTCCAAAATGGTTGCGCCGGGCGGTGGGTTTAGCACCTGCAAAATTCGCTCGTATTTGGCGGTTTGTGCAAATTCCAGCGGTAGCGAAAGATTTCCATCAAAGACGGCCGATGAGTAGGTCATCGTTTCGTCAAGCCAGAGTTTGTAAAACTCGTTTGACAGGTCATAGTGCGCAGAAATATTTTTCTTTGACCCGCGCCGGGTATTGGTGCGGAAAAAATGTTTAAGTCGAAAAAATAGCGCAACCAGTGGCTTGCCATAAAACACTTTTGCCAGCGCTTGATCGTTGAGTGCGCATAGTTCCAGAAAGCAGGTGAGATTCGAGGTGAACACTCGGCCATCTCTGTAGCACTCAGCCAGACCGATTTCGGCTGTCTTAAGCACCTCGCTGGCAACGCCCCAATCGCTGAAACGCAGATCGGCGTGCGGGCCATCGTGGCGGCCCTTGAAGTTGGTGGTGTGACCCTCGGGCGACGTAAAGGTCAATGTGCCTGCATCAATATTGCGCAGCACGCTGTAAAGCAGCCTGGCGGCGGCGGGAAGTGAATCGCTATTTGGCAAGCCTGTTTGTGATGTGAATTCGTGTGTGGTCATGGTCGGGTCAGCAGTGTGGGTGATGTTGATTTGGTTGTCTTAAGCAACGGCGGTGCGGGTTTGGCGAAAAAGGGGACATCTTTTCGCCAGAGTTTCAGCGCTTGCCAGTGGATGCGGGCAACCACGGCAAAGGTCATCAGCGGATAGGCAAGAAATGCCTGCAGGGAACCGGCGGTCGTCAATGCCTGCGGTTTGCCGTGTAGCGTCGTCACAATCAATCGGTCGTTGTCGCCTGCGCCGTCAAAGAAATCGATTTGTGCAAACGCGCGGTCGCCGGTTTGTTCGAATTTGAACCGGTAGAAGCCGCGTACTTCACAAAATGGCGAAACATGAAAGACCTTTCGCGCGATCAGCCAGTCTTGACTTGTTATTGCACGGCCGTCTTGATGGGAAACGATATAGTTGTGGGATTCGCCGAATGTGTTTGACACTTCGCAAATGGCCGCGCGCAATGCGCCTGCCTTGTCGTGGCAGTACCAGATCGTGATCGGGTTAAAGGCATATCCCAGCAGACGCGGGAATGTTTGCAGAACGATTTCGCCATCAGCATTGTTGACGCCTTCGTGCTGCAAAAGTGCGCGCGCCCAGGTTGCCAGATCACTGCCGTCGCGCGGCCCATGGTCTTTGGCATAAAGCGAAAGAATGTTAAAGCGATTGATTGAGAACCATCGATTGCCAAGTGCCGAAAGGGTTGACAACGGCAAACGCAGGAAGAAAACACCGTAAGAAAACTGGTGCACCGCCGGTCGCAGCCGTTTATGCATCACGCGACCAAGACATAATGATGGACTGACGTGGGCGCTCATGGTGTGTCGATGCCGGGATATATGGCGGTCAAATCATTTGCCGCCGGTGTGTTGGTTTCCCAGGGTGTTGTCGCACCGAGCGCGCGTGCGACGGCAATGCCGGACATGAGGCCGTCCTCGTGAAAGCCGTACCGTGTCCATGCGCCGGCAAACCAGCTGTTGCGTTTGCCCTGCTGCGCACGCAATGCTGTTTTTGCTGGCATCGACGCGGTCAAGAATAACGGGTGATCGTACTGGATCGTTTGGATGACCTTGGCCGGGTCGATAGGCTGTCCTGGATTCATGGTCACCATTACCGCCGATCGGAACGGGATCGGCTGCAGCTTGTTAAGAAGGTAGGTCAGTGAAACGGGTGTTTCGTTTTGATTGGATTTTGTACGATAACCCGCATGGTAGTTCCAGGCAGCCCAGGCGCGCTTGCGTCGCGGCAACACGCTGCTGTCGGTGTGCAATACAGCGGTATTTAATTGATATGCAATGCCGCCGAGAATGGTTTTTTCCGCTTGATCAGCGTCGACCAGCAGGCCCAGAGACTGATCGGTATGACAAGCAAGTACAACATGGTCAAATATCTCGGTTCCGCGGCCGGTCAGAATTTCCACCTTGCCGTTGTTTCGTTTAACACCCAAGATTCCAGCGTTTAAGCGCACATCATTCAACTGGGCGGCGATCTTTTGCACATAGAGTCGCGCGCCACCTTTCACCGTGTGCCAGCGAGGACGATTGTTTACCGAAATCAAGCCGTGATTGACGCAAAACGAAATAAATGTGGCGAGCGGAAAATCCTCTATACGTTTGGTTGGCGTTGACCATATACACGCCGCCATTGGCAACAAATACCAGTCGCGAAATGGCTGGCTGTAGCGGTGTTGATCGAGGTACTCGCCCAATGTTCCGGTCAATGCAGAAAAATTGCCGGCAAACGCGCTGGCCTCTTTGTTAAAGCGCAGCATTTCACGCAACATCCCCAGAAATCGCGGCTTGAAGATATTGCTCGGCTGGGCAAACACCGATGCGAGGCTGTCTGAGCCGCACCATTCCATACGACTCCTGCCGTCTGGGTCGGTCAACTTGATGCCAAATGACATGTCGGACTGCGCCGTTTCCACCGCCAAGTGCGCAAACATCGGGATGAGATTGGGGTAAGTCCACTCATTAAAAACCAAAAAGCCAGTATCAACCGGGTAGGTAATCCCCTCAAAGGTTACGTCGATTGTGTTGGTGTGGCCGCCAAGCCGGCCCTCTTTTTCAAATAACGTCACTTGATGGGCGTTGTCGGCGTGTTTTGACAGCAGCCACGCACAGGAGAGGCCGGCGATACCGGAGCCAATGACGGCGATCTTCATCGGGTCTGACCTGACGCGAACGTCTTTCGACACCACACAATACCAATCACGACTTTGTCTCCTGACTTCGCTAGCGCTGCAACGGCGGTGATCCGACTCAACCACGACGCTACCACGCCGCCGCCGAACAGCTGGTTTTGGATGGACTTGGCAGCAGCCAAATGTCATGGCACAATCCAATATACACCGAAACGGTCAATTTGTGACCATCCGGTCATAAATTGACCGGATAGACCTAGTAAATGCAAGGTTCCATGTTATCAATAAAAATTCCCTTTAAGAAACAACAATTTGAAGCGCGAGAGGAGGCGATCCTCGACGCTGTCAACAAACTTTTGTCAGAAAAAGGCTTCGACCTGATGACCATGGACGATGTCGCCGACGAAGTTGGCGTTGCCAAGGGAAGTCTTTACAAACATTTCTCATCGAAGGAAAAATTAGCCGCGGCCGTCATGTCGCGCCTATTGACCCAAACACTCGATGTACTCGATGCCTTTCCTGCAGAATGGTCTGCGGGCAAACGTCTTGAGGAGGTGTTGCGATGGACACTCCAGCACCGATTGCGCGGCGGCGTGCCGCACCTGCCGTCAACACGCGGTGCATTACAACGTGCGTTACTGATGAATTTGGAATATCTGGCGCTTGCGTGGAAGGTCAACAAACGTTTCTACGCGTTGGCGGCTGAAGCGCGCAAGAACGGTGAAATTGGCAACGAAATTAGCGATGAAGTCGTCGTTTTCACGCTTTATGCGCGATCCTGTGACCCGACTTTGGAATTCTTGCAACGCGCGGGAAAACTAAATGATGCGCAAATTGTCGAAGCCATGGTCAAAACGACGTTTGGCGGCCTGTTCGGGGGCGAAAAAGTCGCCGCAACAGCGAATTAACCAAATGGATAACATTGACGGCACGCTTCATAAAATTGTCGTATCGCCCAGCTTTAATTGACTGTTGTCGATAGGTCCAGACGCCTAACGCCAGCACCAAACCAAAACACTACTGCCGCCGCAGGACAAAATGAATACAACGCAGAATTTCACGCAGGAGCCGAAACCAATGCTCTATCCGGACCTTTTTACAGATCTCGAGAAATCCCGCTGGAATATGGCGCAGGATATCCCGTGGGATTCTTTCGATCATGCCAAGCTCACCGACGAGCAGGCGATGACAATCAAGATGAACGCCATCACAGAATGGTCGGCATTACCGGCGACCGAAATGTTCTTGCGTGACAACCAGCACGACAGTGATTTTTCGGCATTTATGTCAATTTGGTTTTATGAGGAACAAAAGCACTCGCTGGTACTAATGGAATATCTGAAACGCTTTCGGCCGGAAATGGTGCCGACAGAGGCGGAATTGCATGCGGTACGATTCCCGTTTGATCCGGCACCCGCACTGGAAACGTTGATGCTGCATTTTTGCGGTGAAATCAGGCTGACCCAATGGTATCGCCGCGCCGCCGAGTGGCATACCGAACCCGTGATCAAGAAGATCTACGATACGATTTCGAAAGACGAGGCGCGCCATGCCGGGGCCTACATGCGGTATATGCGGCGCGCGATGGAGCGAGTCGGCAACGACGCCAAACTTGCCTACTCCAAGATTGGCCTCTTGATGGCGAGTGCCGGTAAAGCAGGCAAGCCGTTGCATCCGACCAACTTGCATGTCAATCAGTCGCTTTTTCCAAACGATACGGTTCAATCCCGGCTCCCCGATCCAACTTGGCTGGAACGCTGGCTAGATACACAAATCCAGTTTGACAAGGTATGGGAAGGGCGCGTCATTAACGGCATCCTCAAACAACTCTCGGTGCTGTTTGACCGAACCTTTGAAACAACAAGTGACTTGAACCGCTTTCGAAAAGAGCTAATCGCCATCATGGCCGCGGCCACCGCCGCCCAGTCTGTTGCCCCAGTTCCGGCAGTTGTCCGCTAGAACGTGAAATTTGGCCCGCAACCCCCCTGCGGTCGGGGGCGGCGGCTAAAATGCAGCAATGCAACCAGACTTCGAAAAAAAGTTCACCGAACCTGCAAACCTCCCCAAGCGCGTGCGCGACCTGCCAAAGCCGGTCGTGTTTACCAATGGTGTTTTTGATGTTTTGCACCGCGGACATGTGACCTATCTTGCCGAAGCCGCCGCGCTGGGCAAATCGCTGATTGTCGCGCTGAATGCTGACGCTTCAGTAAGGCGTCTGGGTAAAGGCGACGACCGGCCGATCAATTTTCTGGCCGATCGCATGGCTGTCATTGCGGCACTTGAATGTGTGTCGCTGGTCACATGGTTTGACGAAGACACGCCGATTGCCCGCATTATCGAGGCAAGGCCGCAGGTGCTGGTGAAGGGAGGCGACTGGGCGGTCGACCGTATTGTCGGCGCAGACGAGGTACGCTCATGGGGTGGGGCGGTACACACCATTGCCTTTCAACACGAACGCTCGACAACGGCCATGCTTGCCAAAATTCGTGGCGTGCCGCCATCCACATGAGTACACAACAAATCGTTGTCGACCTTTGTGCAGTTGTCGGCGATTCCGCCTGTTTCACCGGTGCGGCGGATATGGCGCCCTACCTGACCGATTGGCGTCGCACCTATACCGGAAAGGCGCTGGCCGTGATCCGCCCGGCAAACACTGCTGAAGTCGCCCGGGTTGTGAAGATTTGTGCGGCATATGGTGCGCCGATTGTGCCGCAAGGCGGCAATACCGGCCAGGTCGGCGGGAGTGTTCCTGACGCCAGCGGCGATGCCATCGTTCTGTCGCTCAACCGAATGAATCATATCCGTGCAATCGATACCGACAACGATACGATGACAGTCGATGCCGGCGTGATTTTGCAAACGGTGCAAGACGCGGCACGCGCGGCAGATCGACTGTTTCCCCTGTCGCTCGCGGCTGAAGGAAGCTGCACAATCGGCGGCAATTTATCAACCAATGCGGGCGGAACCAATGTGCTGCGCTACGGCAACGCGCGGGATCTTGTATTGGGTCTGGAGGTGGTCACAGCGGCCGGCGACATCTGGCACGGCCTGTCGGGATTACGCAAAGACAACACCGGTTATGATCTGCGCCATTTGCTGATCGGTGCCGAAGGGACGCTCGGCGTAATTACCGCCGCCACCTTAAAACTCTTCCCGCTGCCCAAGGTGAGGGCGGTCGCGTTTGTCGCGGTCGCATCACCGGCACACGCCGTTTTGCTGCTCAACCGGGCCAAGCATGCATTTGCCGATCGCCTGGTCGGCTTTGAGCTGGTGTCCCGCATTTGTTTGGATCTTGTGCTGCGGCATATTCCGAATACGCGCGAGCCATTTTCTGCAAAATATGGCTGGCATGTGTTGATTGAAGTAAACGATTCACGCATTGACGCGCCAATCGGTGAATGGCTGGAAAACGAATTGGCAGCGGCGTTTGAATCGGGAGAAGCGCTTGACGCCGTGATTGCCGCCTCGGACACCCAAATCAGGGCGCTATGGCGATTGCGTGAGGAAATTTCCGAGGCGCAACGGGCAGAGGGGAAAAACGTCAAGCACGATATCTCGGTGCCAATTTCGCGTATCCCTGCTTTCGTCGAGGAATGTGACGCCGCCTTGACGAACGCGTTCGCCGATATTTCAATTGTCTGTTTCGGTCATCTCGGTGATGGAAATCTGCACTACAACTGCGGTTTGCCGGCGCAGGGATTGATGAATGCAAGTTCGATAAACGACATTGTGTACGCACATGTCGATGCGTTTGGCGGATCCATTTCGGCAGAACATGGTTTGGGACAACTCAAGCGCGATGAAATTACCAACCATAAATCGCCGATTGCGCTCGACATCATGCGGCAGATCAAACGCGCACTGGATCCACATAACATCATGAATCCCGGCAAAGTTTTGTAATGGGATTTTGGCAAACTCGCCATTCTGCGGGCACTTTCAGCCATAAATGCCGTAAACGTCGCGCCAGACAATGACTTTGTAATGTAATGTGCTGCGCCATATCAGGGGCGCGCATAGATCATGCCTAACGCGTATTGGGCACGGTCTGATGCAGCCGATAAAATGACGCGTTACTTTTCATCGGGAGTTCATATGGCAGATCGCCAGTTCGGTTTTGAAACACTCGCCCTGCATGCGGGGCAGGTTCCGGATGCCGCCACCGGCTCGCGTGCACTACCGATTTACCAGACAACGTCATACGTGTTTGACAGTGCCGAACATGCGGCATCCCTGTTCAATTTGCAGACATTTGGCAATGTCTACACGCGACTGTCCAACCCGACCACGGCGGCGTTTGAAGAGCGCTGCGCGGCGCTCGAGGGCGGACGGGCGGCGGTTGCCACCGCATCCGGACAGGCCGCCGAAATGGTTGCCTTGCTCAACATTCTGGAGACAGGCGACCACATTGTTTCGTCATCCAAACTCTACGGCGGCACGCATACGATGTTCAACGTCAATTTTAAAAAGCTGGGCATTGACGCCACATTGGTCGACCCGGATGACCCGGAAAATTTTCGGCGGGCGCTAAGACCGAATACAAAAGTGATTTTTTCAGAGACCCTGGGCAATCCCGCGATCAACATGATCGATCTCGAAGCCATCGGCAAGATCGCAAGGGAGGCCGGCGTGCCGTTTGTGGTTGATAACACCGCGGCGTCCCCATACCTTTGCCAACCGCTCAAACACGGTGCCGATATCGTGCTTCACAGCGCAACCAAATTCATGGGTGGTCACGGCACGACAATGGGTGGTGTAGTGGTGGAAAGCGGCAAATTTCCCTGGGGCGATCCGCGAATTGCCGCCAAATTTCCCGGCATGCACGAGCCGTCGGCTGGATATCATGGCGTGCGATTTTTTGAAACGTTTGGCGATTTTGCCTACACCATGAAAGCGCGTATGGAGGTGATGCGCGTTTACGGCCCGACGCTCGCGCCGTTTAGTGCGTGGCAGTTGATGCAGGGTCTGGAAACGTTACCGGTGAGAATGGAGCGACATTGTGCAAATGCAATGGGGGTGGCCGAGTTTCTGAATGCGCATCCGCAAGTCGCATGGGTGAATTATCCGGGACTTGCGTCGAACCGATATCACGCGCTGGTGAAACGTTACATGCCAAAAGGCGCGGGTGCATTGTTGTCGTTTGGCATCAAGGGCGGCTTCGCTGCCGGGGTCAAATTTATCGAAGCGCTGCAATTTGTTTCGCATTTGGCCAATATTGGCGATGCCAAGTCATTGGTCATTCATCCCGCCTCAACAACCCACCGGCAGCTGAGCGAAGACGATCAAATCAAGGCCGGTGTTCCGCCGGATATGGTTCGTTTGTCGATCGGACTCGAAACCATCGACGATATTATTTGGGATATTGAACAAGCGCTGGCGGCGGCTCGTTGACCAACCGGGTCATGCTTGCGTGATGTTGCCAAGAATGTTGGCTTGACGCGCGCCCGTGGTGCGCGTCAGATCAAGCGCAAGGCCTTGCACACACTGTTTCGCAAGCCACGCAAACGCAAGGGCTTCGACCTGTTGTGCGGGAATCTGGTATTGGTCCGTTGTTTCAATGCGCACGTTGGGGAGGAGCGATACCAGCCGCGCCAGGATCGCTGAATTGTAGGCGCCGCCACCGCAGACTATTACTGCTTTTGTCAATGGTGCGTACCGCAACACATGGGACGAAATGCCCCATACCGTCAGTTCAAGCAACGTTGTCTGCACGTCGATCGGCGATTCGCCGGCCAGAAAATTTGCGAGCCAATCCGCATTAAACAGATCGCGACCGGTACTTTTTGGTGGTGTCGCCGAAAAATAGGCAGCTTGTTTCAGTCGGTCAAAAAGTCCTGTGGACAATCTTCCCTGCGAGGCCCACGCGCCATTGCCATCAAATGGCCTGTTCTGGTGTTGCATCACCCAAAAATCCATCAGACAGTTTCCAGGGCCGCAGTCGAAGCCCCAAACAGGTTGGCCGGGCGCAATGATGCTGATGTTGGCAATGCCGCCGATATTGACGACGACCCTTGCCTCGGTCGTCGAACGAAAGATGCCGTCGTGAAACGCCGGTGCCAACGGTGCGCCTTGGCCACCCGCGGCGACATCACGTGAACGAAAATCCGATACAACGTCGATCCCGGTCAGCTCTGCGAGAAGTGCCGGATTGTTAAGTTGTGTCGTGAAGCCAAGTTCAGGTCGGTGGCGGACAGTCTGACCGTGGCATCCGATCGCGCGCACACAGTGCCTGTCGAGCCCGGCATTTGCCAAAACATTTGCCGTAACGCCGGCATATCGCGCCGCGAGGTTATTTGCAGCAACATGGCTGCGCTCGATTTCGTTTTGCCCGGATTGGTTGAGTGCAAGCAACTCCCCACGCAGGGCCTGCGGAAAGGACTCGCTGGCGAAGCCAATTATCCGTGGTGACTGATTCGCAAAGTCGGCAAGGATAGCGTCTGCACCATCGAGCGAGGTGCCGGACATGATGCCGATATAAAGGTTACTCGAAGCGGCCAAAACTGGTGTTGCGCAGCAGCGCAAGTTGTTCGCCTTGCGCTGAGGCTGTATTCCTGAATTGGGCAATGTACTTTGCCGCGAGGGGATCCGCTTTTGGCAGTGCGACACGCATCGGATCCTGATGCTGACCGGCAATCTTGAATTCGTAATGTAAATGCGGACCCGTCGCAAAACCGGTCGAACCGACAAAGCCGACCGTTTGCCCCTGACTCACGCGTGCACCCTTTCTGACACCGGATGCAAATCCCGACAAGTGGGCATACAAGGTCAATACTGATCCAGAGTGACGAACCTCAACGACATTGCCGTAGCCGCCTTTAACGCCGGCAAATTCAACTGTGCCATCTGCGGTTGCCCATGCCGGCGTTCCGCGTGGCGCGGCGAAGTCGACGCCCGTATGTTGGCGCCAGTTCTTGAATATGGGGTGCATGCGCCCGCCAAAACCGGACGATACCCTTGAAAACGCAAGGGGGGATCGCAAAAACGACTTTGCGCGATTGGTACCATCGCCGCTGTAATAGCCATCCTGACCGTCAGTATCGGTAAACAGGAACGCTTCGAATTTTTTGCCTTTATTGGTGAAGTCTGCCGATACCACGCGACCTGGCCGGAGAAATTCGCCGTTGTGGTAAAGCATTTCATAAATGACCGAAAACCGGTCGCCGGTACGTAAATCCACGTGAAAATCAATGTCGGTGGAAAATATTCGGGCCAGCTGGTTCGCCACCGCATCGGGAATGTTGGCCGCATCGGTCGCGCCAAACAGTGATGATCGGATGACGCCGGTTTTGTGTACCGATCGGGCGGTGGGAACAATTGCTTTTTCGGCGGCTGAAAACCGGTCGCCTTCGCGTGTAACCTCAAGCAACTTGTCCGTGCTGTGCAGGTAGACCAGTGAACGCAGTTCGCCGTCGCCTGTTGTCACTGACTGTACGGTTCTGCCGGGCCGCAACTGAAAAATTGATTTGGCGTCCCTGGATGTGCGCAAAAATTCAAATGCCGCCCTGTCGCTGACATTCAACCGCTGCAGCAGGGTCGCCACCGAATCGCCCTTTTGGACTCTTTCGGAGGCTCGAAACGTCTCAATATCGGCAGGACGTGTTTCTAGCTGCGGAAGCGTCAATTGTTGTACAACGTCTTTGCGGGCCAGTCTGGATAAATCGGTATCAGTGGCGACGCCGAATGCCGTCAGAAGACCGAACACAGGCAGAACCAGCAATACCGCGGCGGCAGTTGCGACGCGCCTGACCTGCGCACGACCGACAAATTCAAGTAGGCTTGATCGCATGCGATGCGCTAAAATTTTAAGTTCTGCGTTGTTCATTTGCAGGTCAATGACTATTTAAAGCAAGTCATGAAGAATATCAGAAAGTGCCTTGATTTGTTTTCGTTTTCCCTATTGGTCCAATATGTCCCCCAAAGATGCCAAAACCGTTGAAGAGCAATTAGCCGTCGTTAAGCGCGGTGCAGAAGAGTTGATCCTCGAGGCTGATATGTTGCGCAAGCTCGAAAGCGGGCGGGTGCTTCGTGTCAAGTTGGGGCTGGATCCAACCGCGCCTGATCTTCATTTGGGTCACACAGTTGTTTTAAACAAGATGCGCCAGATGCAGGACATGGGCCACCAGGTCATCTTTCTAATTGGCGACTTTACATCGATGATCGGCGATCCCTCGGGACGCAATTCAACCCGCCCGCCGTTGACGCGTGAACAGGTGGATGAAAACGCTAAAACTTATTTCAAGCAAGCCAGCTTGGTGCTTGACGCTGAAAAGACCGAGATCCGGTATAACTCAGAATGGTGTGATCCGCTCGGTGCCCGCGGGATGATTCAGCTCGCTTCACGCTGGACAGTCGCAAGGATGCTTGAACGCGATGACTTCACAAAACGATTCCACGGTAATACGCCGATTTCTGTCCACGAGTTTCTTTATCCGTTGATGCAAGGCTATGACTCCGTCGCACTAAAGTCCGATCTCGAGTTGGGCGGTACCGATCAGAAATTCAACCTGCTGGTCGGACGAGAGCTGCAAAAACAATATGGACAGGAGCCGCAATGTATTTTGACGATGCCATTGCTGGAAGGCCTGGACGGGGTCGAGAAAATGTCCAAGTCAAAAAACAATTTTGTCGGCATTACTGATGCGCCAAGCGAAATGTTCGGCAAGTTGATGAGCGTCTCCGACACGATGATGTGGAAGTACATCGACTTGCTGTCGTTTTCGACGCCGGCGGAAATTGCGCGTGCACGACGCGACGTCGAGGCGGGAAAGAACCCTCGTGACGTCAAAGTTAAATTTGCCCAGGAAATTGTCGCCCGTTTTCATTCAATCGATGCGGCGCAATCGGCATTGGCTGATTTTGAATTGCGCCATCGCGGCGGCGCGCCGGACGAAATGCCCGAGGTGACTGTTCAGGCGGTTGGTGAGGGGCTCGTCATCACACAATTACTCAAACAGTCGCAGTTGACACCTAGCACCAGTGAGGCGGTTCGGATGATCGAGCAAGGCGGTGTGCGCCTGGATGGGGATAAGGTTGTGGACAAGATGTTAGTGATTCCAAGAGGTGCGACAGTCGTCGCCCAAGTCGGCAAGCGCAAGTTTGCACGCGTAACGGTAAATTAGTCGCCGCACACCAACGGATTTTTTTGCGGATTCTTCAAACTATTTTGCAAAAGGGGGTTGACCAAGACTTTGTTGCACCGCATAATGGCAATCCTTCGAAACAAGTCGCAAAAGCAGCAAAGCGGCAGTGATTGTTTCGAATTGTTCTTTAAAAACGTGACAACCGATTGAGGTGGGTGCTCTGGTATTTTGGGGCCTGCTGTTGATGGGGGTTTGAAGGTGAAGCGGGAGCTGGGTGTTAAAGCCTGGTTTGAGTGGAATCGATAATTTCTGGTGGTGGATATATTGGTAAAACGATATGTTCACGACGGTCAATTGCAGGTAGGAACTCAACATATATAG